>JBNKNN010000255.1:0-7469 GCA_050293865.1 Hydrogenophaga sp.
CGACGCTCTTCCGATCTCCGCCTTCTTCAGCCAACTTCACCAACAGCGCTGAAGGCTCCCAGGTAGGAGCAGCGCCTGGCTCTGCAGCAAAGCGGCGCAGTGCACGCACGACGTTGGGCAACCCCACTTCTTCTGCGTAGCGCATCGGGCCACCGCGGCGTGGTGGGAATCCATATCCATTGAGGTAGACCAGGTCGATATCGGATGCACGGGCCGCGATGCCTTCTTCCAGAATCTTGGCGCCTTCATTGACCAGGGCGTACACGCACCGCTCGATGACTTCTTCGTCGCTGATCTTGCGCGGCGTGATGCCTTTCTCCTTGCGGAACGCATCAATGAGCTCTGTGGTGACAGGGTCAACAATCGGCTTGCGAACGCCTGCCTCATAGCGGTACCAGCCTGCACCCGTCTTCTGGCCGAAGCGGCCCATTTCGCACAGCTTGTCGGCGATGATGGGTTCGAATGGCTTGCCCGCTTCTTCTGCCTTGCGCTTGCGCGTGGCCCAGCCAATGTCCAGACCGGCCAGATCGCCCACACGGTAGGGGCCCATGGCGAATCCGAAGGTCTCCAGTGCCTTGTCAATTTGCTGTGGCGATGCTCCGGCCAGCACCAGACCATAGGCTGCAGCGCCGTACAACGCCAGCATGCGGTTGCCTATGAAGCCGTCGCATACGCCAGAGACCACTGCGACCTTCTTGATCTTCTTGCCCAGCTTCATTGCGGTGGCCAGAACATCCTTGGCTGTCTTTTCGCCGCGCACGATTTCCAGCAGGCGCATCACGTTGGCAGGGCTGAAGAAATGCAGACCAATCACGTCTTCGGGACGCTTGGTGAAAGTGGCGATCTTGTTGACGTCCAGGTAGGAGGTGTTGGATGCCAGAATGCAACCAGGCTTGCAGATTTCGTCCAGCTTGGTGAAGACGGCTTCTTTCACTTCCATTTTCTCGAACACGGCCTCGATGACCAAGTCAACGTCTTTGAAGTCCTCGTAGCTCAGGGTAGGGGTGATCAAGCCCATGCGCTCTTCCACCTGCACCTGCGTCAGCTTGCCTTTCTTGGCACTGTTCTCGTAATTCTTGCGGATGGTGCCCAGACCTCGGTCCAATGCTTCCTGCGCCGTCTCCAGCAGGACGACCGGAATGCCGATGTTGAGGAAGTTCATGGTGATGCCGCCACCCATGGTGCCAGCGCCCACCACGCCCACCTTCTTGATGTCGCGGATAGGCGTGTCGGACGGGATGTCGGGCAATTTGCCGGCAGCACGTTCGGCGGCAAAGACATGGCGCAGGGCACGCGACTCGGGCGTTTGCATCAGCGACAGAAATGCTGTGCGCTCGCGCCTGCAGCCTTCATCAAACGGCAGCTTGACCGAGTCCGCCACGGATTCGACGCAAGCCATCGGGCCTGGCATGCCCTTGGATGCAACTTTGACCGAATTGCGGGCGAACTGAAGGAAGGCGTCAGCGTCTGGAGCGTCCACCTTGAGGTCGCGAATGCGGCGGATGGGACGCTTTTCTGCCACCAACTTTTCGGCAAACATCACCGCTGCGTCTACGACGTCGTCGTCCACCAACTCGTCGACAAGGTGAGTGCCCACGAATGAGGCTGCCTTTTGCGGATTGCCAGAAACGATCATGTTCAAGGCTGGCTCCAGGCCAACAGCCCTGGGTAAACGCTGGGTGCCGGTAGCGCCCGGCAACAGGCCCAGTTTGACTTCTGGCAGGCCGAAGGTGGCGTCGGTCTTGGCAACACGGAAGTGGCAGCCCATGGCCAGCTCGAGTCCTCCGCCCAGGGCGTGACCTGCCATGGCAGCAACGATCGGCTTCTCCGCACCCTCGAGTGCGCGGATCACATCGGGCAGGTTGGGGGCCATGCCGGATTTGGGTGTACCAAACTCCTTGACGTCCGCGCCGCCGGAAAACACTTTCTCGCCACCCGTGACCACGATGGCCGTGACGTTGTCGTCTGCAATCGCTTGATCGAGGCAATGCAGGATACCTGTGCGAAGCGCATGGCCCAGTCCGTTGACAGGCGGGTTGTTCAGGGTGAGCACCGCCACCTGGTCGCGCAGTTCGTAATCCACCGGGTTCATCGATGTGTCTCCGTTTGGTTGTTGACTAAAAAGTTATGAATGAAAACCAAATAGCATCTTAGGCTAAGGGTAAACCATGGTCTGCAATGCAGAACATAATTCCAAAGTCGGTCGATAATAGCGGTAAACCTTATCAGCGTAAAGAACCTATGCACGACGAAGAACTCATCTCCCGCCGCGATATTGATTTCCAGCTGTATGAGATGCACGATGCGGAAGGCCTTCTGGACCGCGACCGCTACAGCGACCACAACCGCGAAACCTTCGATGCCACGCTGGACGCAGCGGCGCGGATGGCGGTGGACCTGTTCGCGCCACACTGCCGCGCCTCTGACGAGCAGGAGCCACAGTTCGTCGAAGGCAAGGTGGTCATGGTCGACGGCGTGAAGCCTGCGGTCAAGGCGTACTGCGATGCAGGCTTCTTGTCGGCGAGTGCCGATGTTGATTCTGGTGGCATGCAGTTGCCCGTGCTGGTGTCGCAGGCCTGCCTCTCCTATTTCCGCAGCGCGAACATCGCCACCACCTCCTATGTGGGGTTGACCTCGTCCAACGCCAATGTCATTGAGAAGTTCGGCACGGAGACGCAAAAGGCGCGATACCTGAAAGCGCTGAGGGAAGGGCGTTTCTTTGGCACCATGGCGCTCACGGAGCCTCAGGCGGGATCGGGTCTGAGTGATCTCAAGACCTCGGCGACGCCGCAAGCTGATGGCACCTATTTGATCAAAGGACAGAAGATCTTTATTTCAGGGGGTGACCACGAGTTGAGCGAAAACATTGTTCACCTCGTGCTGGCGCGTCTGCCAGATGCTCCACCGGGGGTGAAGGGCATTTCATTGTTCACCGTGCCCAAGTTCCATACCAGCGAGCAAGGTGAAGTGGGAGCGCGCAACGACGTTGCACTGGCCGGCCTGATCCACAAATGCGGGTGGCGCGGCACCACATCCACCATGCTGTCCTTCGGCGAGAAGGACGCTTGCGTCGGCGAGATCGTCGGCGAGCCGCACGAAGGCCTTGCCTGCATGTTCCACATGATGAACGAGGCGCGCATTGGCGTTGGCATGGGGGCCATCATGTTGGGCTATCGCGGGTACCTGGCTTCCCTGAAATACGCACGTGAGCGTCATCAAGGCCGGCACCCCGCTGAGAAGAATCCGCTGTCGCCTCCGCTGGCATTGATCGAGCATGCCGACGTCAAGCGCATGCTGCTGGCCCAGAAATCCTATGTCGAAGGAGCGTATGGTCTTGCCTTGTACGCGGCACGCCTGGTTGACGATTCTCGAACTGCGCCGAACGCCGATGATCGAGCCGAAGCAGCTTTGCTGCTGGAGCTGCTCACGCCAGTGGTGAAATCCTGGCCATCGCAATGGTGCCTGGAGGCGAACTCGCTGGCGATTCAGATCCTCGGCGGCTATGGCTACACCCGTGAGTTTCCGGTGGAGCAGTATTGGCGCGACAACCGCTTGAACATGATCCACGAGGGTACCCATGGCATTCAGGCGCTCGACCTCTTGGGGCGCAAGGTCATCATGAAGGATGGTGCTGCACTGGCTGCCTTCGACAAGCAAGTGCAGAAGACGCTGGCGGAAACGAGCGCCGTGCTGTCTTTGGAAAGTGCAGCGAGTCAGCTCAGGGGGGCGTGGCAGGACGTCATGGCAACCGTGGCGCACATGAGACCGCTTATTCAGGCCGATCGCAATAGCGCACTGGCCAATGCCAACCTTTTCCTGGAGGCCTTTGGACACGTTGTGTTGGCCTGGACGTGGCTGCGTCAGGCCGTGGTGGCGACGCGCGCGATGAAGACCAGCAGAGCGTCGATCGACAACGCCTTCTACAGGGGCAAGCTTCAGGCTTGCCAGTGGTTCTTCCGCTGGGAGTTGCCCAAGACACGGGAACAACTGACATTGCTTCGTCGGCTGGATGACACGACGGTTGTCATGCAGGACGAATGGTTCTGATCGCCGGAAGCATCACTGCCTGACCATGAGCGAACCTCTTTGCGCACCAGCGGGCTACGGCGTCCTGCCCTCCAATGGCGAGTCTTTCTTCCAGGTGTTGGGAGACATCTATGGTCGTGATCAAGCTGATGGCACCTTGCTTCTGGCCATGCGAGTGCTGCAGAGACACACCAATCGCCTGGGCATTCCTCATGGAGGCATGTTGGCGACCTTTGCTGACGGCGCACTCGGCATCAACCTCAGTCGATTGCGGGGGGCAGAGTCGCCCATCGTGACGGTGAATCTCAGCCTCGACTACCTCTCGTCAGCCAAGGTGGGCGACTGGCTGGAAGCGCATGTGACACCGCGCAAGGTGGGGAGACAACTCGCGTTTGGCGATTGTGTGTTGATGGTGGGCGAGCGTGCTGTCTTGCGGGCCACCGGTGTCTTCTCGGCGGTGGCAAACCACAAGGGTGTCGATCTCAGTGACGGATGACGCGGAGTTCCGAACGCTGGAGTCGACAGTGTCGGCAAAGCAAAAAAGGCTGCACACAAGGCAGCCTTTCTTCACTGTGTATCTCTCTGTGTCTATCGCAGACGAAGACTCAGTGCGGCATGGCCTCTTCGATGGCGTTGACCACCTCGATCAGCCTGGGCCGGACTTCGTCAAGAAGAAACTCCGGAGAGAGGTTGTAAGAGGGGCCTCCTACGTTGACGGCCATCATGGGTAAGCCGTTGCCCGGATCGAACGCGCGCGCGATGCCGTTGACGTCGGCGTGCCAGTCTCCGAAAGAGCATGTCACGCCGTAGCGGGCATAGTCCTTCATGGAGGCATTGATGCCGTTTTGAATCTTCGGCCAGGCCTCGGGGTCCTTCTCCCGGATTTCCTGCATGACCAGATCGCGTTCATCGTCGTTCACGGCAGCAAGCCAGGCTCGACCGATGGCAGAGGTGGCCAGCGGCATGCGTGAGCCAACGTCGAGTGTGAGCGTGAGTGCTGCAGAGCTGCGGCAGTTTTCCACGTAGATCATGGACAGCTTGTCTCGCACACCCAGCGAGACGGCGGCACCAGACATGTTGGCCAGATCCTGCATCATGGGGCGTGCAATCTTGCGCACGTCCAGACGAGTGAGCAGCGCACTGCCCAAAGCCAGACACGCCGTCCCCAGTCGATAGCGGCCACTTTCGGGTACATGGATCAGGTAGCCCAGCTTGGTCAGCGTCATCGTCAGGCGTGAGACAGTGGACTTCGGAAGCTTGCAACGCTGGGCGAGCTCCTGATTGCTCAGGGTGACCTCTCCGGTGCGGAAACACGCCAACACTTCCAGGCCACGGGCGAGCGCCGTCACGAAGTGGCGATCTTCTTTGGGTTTTGGGGCTCTGGCGGGCTTGTGTGCTCCCCGAGACGGCATGTCGCTCTCGTCTGCTTGGGGCTGCCCCTCACCCCCGTCGGCAAGTGATGCAGTCAAAATGGAACTCCGTTCTGCAGTGAAGTCTTCACTTTACCTCGAACGTACTGAGCTTACGCCACTTGATTCCTAGGGATAACCCAAAAACATCGGGGCCTGAGCCCCGATTCTTCTATTTGCAACACAAGCGCCCAGCGCCGGGTTTAGCTTACAGCGCCTTGACCAGTTCAGGCACAGCCTCGAACAGGTCGGCCTCCAGGCCGTAGTCGGCGACGCTGAAGATCGGCGCTTCGGGATCCTTGTTGATCGCCACGATCACCTTGGAGTCCTTCATGCCTGCCAAGTGCTGGATGGCGCCCGAGATGCCGGCCGCCACATACAGCTGAGGAGCGACGATCTTGCCCGTCTGGCCCACCTGCAAGTCGTTGGGCGCGTAGCCCGCATCCACCGCCGCACGGCTGGCACCGATGGCGGCCCCGAGCTTGTCGGCCAGCGGCGTCATCACTTCTTCGAACTTCTCAGCGCTGCCCAGGGCCCGACCACCGGAGACGATGATCTTGGCTGCGGTCAGCTCTGGGCGGTCGCTCTTGGCCAGTTCGCTGCCCACAAAGCTGCTCTTGCCCAGGCCAGCGGTGGCCGCAGGCGTCTCCACTGCAGCACTGCCACCCGTGGCAGCGGCAGCGTCAAAGCCCGTGGTGCGCACCGTGATGACCTTCTTGGCATCAGTGCTTTGCACGGTGGCAATGGCGTTGCCAGCGTAGATCGGGCGCTCGAAGGTGTCGGCGCTGACCACCTTGGTGATGTCGCTGATCTGTGCCACATCGAGCTTGGCCGCCACACGTGGGGCAATGTTCTTGCCGCTGGCCGTGGCCGGGAACAGGATGTGCTCATAGTCGCCCGCGATGGCCAGCACCTGCGCGGCCACCTCTTCCGCCAGACCGTGGGCCAGGGCATCGGCGTCCACATGGATCACCTTGGCCACGCCGGCAATCTGTGCGGCAGCAGCAGCGACGGCACCAGCGTTGTGACCGGCCACCAGCACATGCACATCACCACCGCAAGCGGCGGCAGCAGTCACGGTGTTGAGCGTGGCGCCCTTGATCGAAGCGTTGTCGTGTTCTGCAATAACCAAAGAAGTCATGACAGGATTTCCTTAAATTCTTGATAGCTTTAAAACCAGATACAGACCGAATACCAGTGACTCGAACCACCAGGAGCCCGAAGATCCGGCTTCGCCGGTCCAAGGGTTCGCCCCCCTTCCAGGGGGGAGCGGGCTGCGCCCGCGCGGGGGGTATCAAATGACTTTCGCTTCGTTCTTGAGCTTGTCCACCAGCGTGGCCACGTCAGGCACCTTGATGCCGGCGCTGCGCTGTGGCGGCTCGCTGACCTTGAGCGTCTTCAAGCGCGCTGCCACGTCCACACCCAGATCTTCTGGCGTGACGGTCTCCATCGGCTTCTTCTTGGCCTTCATGATGTTGGGCAGCGTCACATAGCGCGGCTCATTGAGGCGCAAGTCAGTGGTGATCACCGCTGGCATCGTCACTTCCAGGGTCTCCAGACCACCATCGATCTCGCGCGTGACTTTGGCCTTGTCGCCTTCGACCTCCACCTTGGAAGCAAAGGTCGCCTGAGGCATGTCCGCCAGCGCGGCGAGCATCTGGCCGGTCTGGTTGGCGTCGTCATCAATCGCCTGCTTGCCCAGAATCACCAACTGAGGCTGCTCCTTGTCCACCAGCGCCTTGAGCAGCTTGGCCACGGCCAGCGGCTGCAGCTCGGCATCGGTCTGCACCAGGATGGAACGATCAGCCCCAATGGCCATGGCCGTGCGCAGAGTCTCCTGGCACTGCTGAACGCCGCAAGAGACGGCGATCACCTCGGTGACCACGCCTTTCTCCTTCAGACGCACGGCTTCTTCCACCGCAATCTCGTCAAACGGGTTCATGCTCATCTTGACGTTGGCAATGTCAACGCCGGTGTTGTCGCTCTTGACGCGCACCTTCACGTTGTAGTCCACCACGCGTTTGACGGGGACGA
>JBNKNN010000256.1:0-17404 GCA_050293865.1 Hydrogenophaga sp.
GTGTACGTGAAGGAGTCCGTCGCAGCGTTGACCCCGTCACCCGTCAACGTCACCGTTCCGCCCGAGCCGATTTGCAGCGTCGCACCGGAACTGAGCACAACTGTATCGCCTGGACTGACGGCACTGCCATTGATGGAGACAATGTCCAGGGGCCCTCCATTGAGGTTGAAATCATTGGCCGTCAGATCTACCACGGCCGGCACATTGGTCGGCGTGTCGATGGTATCGTTTTCCGCAACAAAAGCTGTCTGCAGCGAATCCGCACGGACGAACAACCAGGAATCGAGTGCGGAGTCGCCCGTGTCTGCAATGCCGACGCGCAAAGTGTTGACCTGCCCCACCACCACATCGAACGACAGCGACAAGGTAACGGTAAAGCCGTCCATGGCTGTGTTGTAGGTGTTGGTGTCGTTGCTCACATACAAACTGGGGTTCGCGCTGGTGAACACCGTGGTGCTGTGACCTGGGTTCGGATCGTTTGCCGGGTCGCCGTTGGCCGGGTTATAGGCTGATGCATCGTTGATGGTGTCGATCCCGATGGGCAGACCGTTCGGCGCCAGCGCAACGTTGGTGCCATTCACCCATAGGCCAATGGAGTCATTGAATCCGCTGTAGACGTACTCGTTGTATTCTTCAGAGCCAAAGACGATGGTTGCCGTCATGCGCACCGTGTCGCCAGCTACGGTCCCTGGCAAGATGTCCGGCGTGAAGTCAATATCCAGGAAGGACGCGTCAAACGTGGGATAGCCGCTGATGGTGTCGAAGCCAGGATCACCATCGATTCCGTCGGGAGCGTTGGCCGACACATTGGTTCCGGAGTTGGGGCCTGCCACACTCGATGCGTTGGTGTTGGTGGAGAAGATCGCCCCGTCAGTGAACTCCAGGATGTTGGAGCCGAAAGACGAGCCAGCACCAGTCTGGAACGTTCCTGCCTGCGTGAGCCCCCCGGAGTAGGTTGCGGAGTTGACCGTTACGCCATCACCCATGATCGCGTTGGCCAGACCCATCTCGCCCACTACATCCACTGTGGTGATCACCAAATCGAGCGTTCCCAGCCATCCGCTGGGTGAAATTGGCACAGCGTCGACCTGACCAATCGATGTTTCAAGGTTCCAGTTGCCTCCAAAGGTCTCGCTTCCCGTCGTGTCCGTGGAAGCCGCTACGTCTGCACCCGTAAGTTCAGCGAGCAGATTGGCAGCCGCAAGCCCTTCGTCTCCTTCAGCAAAGTTGCAGCCGTAGATCAGGATGTCGGCGTCCTCGCTCAGTGATGAGCCAATAAGCTCCAGCGCTTCCTGGTGCTGCGTTTGCATCGTCTGGCTGGTCAGAACGGTGCTTCCCAGCATGAGCTGCCCCTCCACCCCGTGACTGACGATGTGGATCGCGGAGATGCCCTCACGCCCGGAAAGCGCGTCAGCCATCTGCTGAACGCCATCGCTGTCACTGCTCAGATAGATGACCTCCACGTCCGGATCGTCAAGGTAGTTGCCCACATCTGCCGCCACCCAGTCAATGAACACGATTTCCGTCGCTGTGCCGGTTGGCTCAGCATCTTCCACAGCTGGCACAACCACATCTTCCAGGAGGTCTCGAGTTTTGACCGGACTGTCTTCTCCGGGAGATTCATCTGGCTGGCCACTCAGTCCCGAGAGCTCCATGGTCGGATCGAGGCCTGCTTCGTCGGTGAATCCCATGGTGCCAACGAACACGTCTTCGCTGGGCGCCGTCACAAGCTCCCCGCCTGCGCCAGCTTCATCTGTCATGCCACTGAAGCCCACCAGTTCCGCAGACCTATCTGTCTCGCCCGAAGAGGAGCCGACATCGCCGACAAAAACATCCTCCTGGGTGTGGCTGGCCGCCTCTGGCGCCGCCGTTTCGATCTCCGTGACGGTCACATCAGTGCCGTCATCCGGTAGTCCGAAAGCGCTCGCGGAGTCGCTGTCTGAAGGGGTAGACGCTGCTTCGGTGGTGGAAATGGCTGCATCGGCCGTCGCTACCAACGCGGCATCAAACACGATCCGTGGCTCGAGCGCCAGAACGCCGCCCACGGCCCTGGGTGCGGAGCGCTTCGCCGTGCGGCCGGCGCGGCCAGGCTTGCCGCGCGCAGACTCGTGCTCAGCAACAGCCACGTAGCTTCCCAGCGAAGCATTCCAGACAGACTTGTAGCTAACGTTCATTTGATCGAAGTCCTCGAACGCCTTGTGAAGAACAGCGTTGCATACCAAGGTGGGCGTTCCCTCACCAAGCTAGAAATGAGTGTTACTGTTTCCCTCATCTGTTAACGGCCAAAAAAGCGAGAAATTCACCCCTTTATCCGCCCCCACCGCAAAGGCGTGTCATATTCGACGCGCATGGCCGTTTGGCTGCTATCAACGTCATCAGCAGAATTGATCGTGGAGCGATCACGAACGGGCACACTGTGGCGATGGCTCCTTCTTCAGCACCACCTGTGATCGGGCCCACAAAACCTTTTCTCTGACAGCCGTGATGACCTTCGCATGACAGAACAGACCCGACGCCTTGAACCCGTGTGGCAGCGATTCCAGACCGGGTTCGATGTTCAGCTTCCGGCCCATGCGGCGCGCAATGCGATCCTCGGCCTGTTCGCCGCGGCGCTTCTGATGGCAGGCCTGGCGGCCGCCAGTACCTTCTGGGGCCCAACCCGCCACTGGTGGGAAGCTTTGCCCAACGGCAATGCCATGCTCTCGGGACTACAGGCGTCCTTTCTGGCTGCTGTGGCAACCGCGCTCGGTGCCGCACCTGTTTTCCTGGTCGGGAGAGTGTCCAAGCGACAGGAAGCGGGGCTGATGGCATTTTCTGCGGGTGTCATGCTGGCGGCGGCCATCCTGGCCTTGCTCTTGCCTTCGCTGGAGGCGGCGCAAAAGCTAGTCCCGGAGAGTGGCACAACCGCATCGGCACTGACGGCAGTCGGACTTGCCCTGGGAGTGGCCCTGATGATGGGTATCGACCGTCTGCTGCCGCACGAGCACGCCGTGTTACCGCCGGCCGCTCAGGGGCATACGGGTCGCTGGGAGACCGGTGGCGACATCACCCAGATGGTGAGACAGCGCGGATGGCTCATGGTGCTGGCGCTCATGATCCACAATTTCCCCGAGGGCCTGGCCGTGGGCGCAGCCTATGCCGGTGTCATCCCTGGTGACAACACCTCGTTGCAGGATGGCGCGGCAGTGGCGCTGGCCATTGGTCTGCAAAACATGCCGGAGGGCCTGCTGGTGGCCATGGCCTTGCACACGCTCGGCCAATCCAGAGCCACCGCCTGGTCTGTTGCTGCGCTGACCGGCTTGGCTGAACCCATGGGTGCCCTCGTGGGGCTCGTGGTTTTGGGCAGTGCGCCGACGCTCTACCCGATCGGACTCGCACTGGCAGCAGGAGCCATGATCTTCGTCGTGAGTCATGAGATCATTCCCGAAACCCATCGCCATGGCTTGGAGGGACTCTCATCTGCCACCCTGATGGGAGGATTCATCTTCATGCTGATGCTGGACGCCGCCATATAGGGCGGGGGCGAACCAGGTGATTCGCAGTGGCGGGAGTAAGATGATCTGATCATGACTGTTACCATCCGCTTCCTGGGTGCCACGGGCACCGTTACTGGTTCCAAGTACCTCGTCACCCATAACGGCCATTCACTCATGGTCGACTGTGGCTTGTTCCAGGGCTACAAGCAGCTGCGCCTGCGCAACAGGGATCCGCTGCCCATCAAGCCGGCAGAGATCAGTGCCGTTGTGCTTACACACGCGCACCTCGACCACAGCGGCTATTTGCCCCTGCTGGTGAAAAGCGGGTTCAAAGGAACGATATGGGCTTCAGCCGCGTCGTGCGAGCTGGCCGGCATCCTCCTTCCTGACAGCGGTCACATCCAGGAAGAAGACGCGGCCTTTGCCAATCGCCATGGATTCTCCAAGCACAAGCCAGCCCTGCCTCTCTACACTGAAGAAGACGCGCGGACCGCGCTCAAGCAATTGAAGCCGCAATCGGTGGGCGAGGTCTTCGAACCCATTCAAGGCTGGAAGGTACAGCTACGCGGCGCGGGGCATATCCTGGGCGCTTGCAGCGTGCTGCTGGAGGTGGGAGGAAAGCGCATATTGTTCTCGGGTGACCTGGGACGCCCCGACGACAGCATCATGCTGCCTCCCGAGGCCCCGGCCGCGGCAGATACAGTCATCATCGAATCGACCTACGGAGACCGTGAGCACCCTGTCGAGGATGTTCTGGCCGAGCTTGGCCCTGCGTTGCAGCGCGCTTGTGCCAGAGGCGGCACCGCTGTTGTGCCTGTCTTTGCTGTGGGCCGGGCACAAGCTTTGTTGCACGCTATCGCTCGACTCAAAGCTGACGGCACGGTGCCCTCAGGGGTACCTGTGTACTTGGACAGCCCCATGGCCATTCACACCACTGACCTGTATGACCACCACATTGGCGAACACAGGCTGAGCAAGGCGGAATGCAACGCCATGGAGCACTCCGCACAAATGACCATGACACCGGATCAATCCAAGGCCATCGCGTACCAGCATGGCCCCAAGATCATTCTGGCCGCTTCAGGAATGGCCACCGGCGGGAGGGTGCTTCACCATTTCGTCCAGTACCTCGAAGACCACCGCAACATGGTCGTGCTAACGGGCTACCAGTCACCTGGCACCCGTGGAGCCACCCTTGCCAAGGGAGGGCATCGTCTTCGCGTGCATGGGCAGGACCTCACCGTTCGTGCGGAAGTAGTCCAGTTGACGGCCGCGTCCGCCCACGCCGATGCCACCCAGTTGCTCGACTGGTTGAAGCAGATTCCGTCCGCGCCACGGCATGTATTCGTCACGCACGGCGACATGGAAGCTTCGGAGCAATTGCGCCTGCGCATCAAAAGCGAGCTGGGCTGGTCCGCACTTGTTCCGGAGCACGGCAGCGAGTGGTCGGTCTGACCAACTCAAGGGAACCTTGTTGCAGCGCAACTATCCATTGAACATGGCAAACCACCTTTCCACGAATCCTTCTTTGCGTCGGCTCGTTGTTGCTGCGTCCTGGCTGTCGTTCGCGGGAACTGCGGCGGCACAGCATACCGTGACAGCGGAAGAACAACAGGCCTTTGAGCGATGCATCGGGTCCCTTGCAGGGCCCGCAGCAGCAGCTGGCGTTCGAACCGCCACTTTCAACCAACTCACTTCCCGCCTGACACCTGATCTCAGTGTCGTGCAGAAGCTGGACTACCAACCAGAGTTCACCACACCTATCTGGGACTACCTGGCCGGACTGGTTGACGAAGAGCGTGTGCTAGACGGGCAACGCATGCTGAGCGAGCACCGAGAAACTCTGCGCAAAGTCGAACAGCGCTTCGGCGTGGACCCAGCCACAGTGGTAGCAGTCTGGGGGGTGGAGAGCAATTTTGGCCAGAGTTTTGGAAGCTATCCGCTGCTGCAGGCTCTGGGCACCTTGTCCTGCAACGGTCGCCGGCAGAGCTTCTTCCGCAAAGAACTCTATGCCACCATGCGTATCATTCAGGGCGGTCATATCGCTGCGGAGCGACTGGTTGGCTCATGGGCTGGCGCGTTTGGCCACACGCAATTCATGCCTACGACGTTCGAACGTCTCGCGGTCGATTTCGACGGTGACGGCAAACGTGACCTGATGGACAACGCAGACGATGCGCTGGCCTCCACGGCGAACTTCCTCAAGAAGGCCGGTTGGCGCACTGGTCAGCCTTGGGGCTACGAAGTGCGCCTGCCGAATGGATTCGACACATCAGGAGAAGGTCGTCGGCAACGCAGGTCTGTCGACGAATGGCGCAGAAAAGGTTTGACCAAAATCGACGGTTCACCCCTGACCGATCATGGCAGCGCCGGACTGCTGGCCCCCGCTGGCCCCGACGGCCCTGCCTTCCTCGTGTTCCGCAATTTCAACGCCATTTACAGCTACAACGCTGCTGAGAGCTACGGTCTGGCCATCGCCCACCTGTCTGATCGCCTTCGCGGCAAAGGGCCGATCGTCACACCTTGGCCAACTGATGATCCTGGTCTCTCAAGGGCGGAGCGCCGGGAACTGCAAGGCCTGCTGATCCTGCGTGGCCATGACATCGGCGAGGTGGACGGCATGCTCGGTCAGCGTAGCCGCGAAGCCATTGTCAAAGAGCAACAGCGACTCGGCCTTGAGGCCAACGGGCGCGGCGGCCAGAAGGTTCTCAAGGCCTTGCGGCAGTAGCTGATATCGCGGCGTCCGGAGCGTGAGTGCGCAAGACGCAGGCGGTCTGCATCGAACATCTGGCGGGTCAACAGTTGGGATCTATCGCGTCGGTGCAATGACCGCAGGCTGAGTTATTTCTGCCCGACCGCCGCGTGTAGAGGTCATAGTTGAACGATCCACACGCGTCGAAGCAGGCCTTCGCTGCTGCGTAGGCCTTTTTCTTTTCTTCGCAGGCCTTTTGTCTGGCCTCGACTGAGAACGGTCTTGGCTTTTCTTCGCCATCCTCGTCGGCACTGATCTCCTCTTCCTCCGACGGCTCTTGCAAGCCAGAGGGTCTTTGCCCCCCCTGTGTGGCAGGTGCGGGAGTCATCGCAAAAGGCTGCACAGTGTTGTGCGTTGGCGTCCGCATCTTTTCCACGGGAATGCCCGCATCGCTTGGCTCTACGTCGCTGATATGGATTCGGCCCTGGGCATCCTTCCACCGGAACAGTTTTTTCTTTCCTCCACTTGAAGCATGAGACTGACGCCCTGGATCCTCAGGTATCGGGTTTTTTCCCGCCTGGGACCAAGCAGAAGAAGCAAGCAGAAGTACGAGGGCTGGAAATACCACCGACCCGATACGGGACAAACCCATCCACGGAATGCGCGGAGTACGATTCAACGTCATAGTCGCACCGCCGTTCCGCTCACCGTCACCATCATCATGCCGTTGGCCTCACCAAGCACCTCGTAGTCGAAGTCAATACCGATCACGCCAGTGGCACCGAGTTCGCGAGCGGCTTCGATCATGTCTTCCATCGCCGCCTCCCTCGCGCCACTGAGGGCTCTCTCGTAGCCGCCCGCGCGCCCTCCCACGACATCGCGTATGGATGAGAACATGTCGCGAAAGATATTGGCGCCTATGATGGCCTCGCCATTGACCACACCCACGTAGCGGTCCAACTCAATGGACGTTGGGGCAGTCGTGCAAAGAAAGAACTCGTCCCGTCGCTTTGAGAACCATCCCATCTGTATACTCCTCTTTGGCATTCAATAGGCGAGTCTCTGGCCGGGCCCACCGGTGAAGTCGCTCAGGCCAGGCCAGGCCAGTCAAGATTGCTCCATTGTGCCAGCGAGAAAGACGCACTACCAGAGTCGGTGCAAGCGTCCGTCCACCAGGCGCCAGGCGCGTCCTGCCATTACCTTTGCCTCTTCCTCGTCGTGGGTGACCAACAAGGCAAACATGCCAGAGGTGTCGATCCTCTGACGAAACTCTTGGCGCAATTGCGAGCGCAAGTCTGCATCCAACGCAGAAAATGGCTCATCCAGCAATAGACCCTTGGGCTCGGTGATAAGAGCCCGAGCCAGAGCCACTCGCTGCTGCTCGCCGCCAGAGAGCGTCCAGATCTTCGCCTTGTGGACATGTGACAAGCCGAACCGGTCCAGCATCGCCCTCGCGCGCTCCCTGGCTTGCGCTTTGCGAACCCTCTGCTCCACCAGGCCAAAGGCAACGTTGTCCTCCACGTTCAAGTGGGGAAACAGAGCGAAATCCTGAAACATCATCGCCAGCCTTCTCTTCTCCGGAGCCAGCAAGGTGATGTCGACCCCGCTCATCCAGACACTGCCCGCATCGGCGGATTCCAGGCCGGCGACGATACCGAGCATGGTGCTTTTGCCACTGCCTGAAGGCCCCAGCAGCGCCACCGTCTCGCCTGACTCAACTGAAAGATGAACGTCACTGAACAGCGCTCGGTTGGCCCAATGCTTGGTAATTCCCTTGAGTTCAAGCACGCCGCGTCCTTTCCCACTCAGGCGCCTGAGGACGACGCCCCACACCCTCAATGAACAAAAAGGCCGACAAAGCCAACAGCATCAGAAGAAAAGCCAGCACCAGCGCTGCATCCAGATTCGCCGTGCCGGGTCGCCCAAGGTGTTGGTAGATCAGCGTCGTCAAAGTGGTCCACTCCGGTCGAGACAGAAACAGGGTGACCGCGAACTCGCCTAGGGCTGTAGCGGCTGCAAATGCTACGCCGCGACGCAATGCAGGTTGCAACATTGGCAAGGTCACTCGCCACCAGACCCGCCAAGGCGATGCACCCAAGGTGCGTGCGGCCTGCACGTATTGTCTGGGCATGCTGTCCAGGCCGGCGGTGATACTGCGTGCCACAAAAGGATAGGCCAACAACGTATAGGCGGCCATCAAGATCCACAGCGATGCCGACCATTGCGGATAGAGCAGCAGCAAGCCGAACGCCACCGTCACCGATGAGAGCACATAGGGCAAGTATCCTGCTGCCCGCCAGACCACGCTCCAAGCAACGAGTTCCCCTTGCTCGCGCCTTTGGTCGAGGGCATGCCCTGCCAAGGCATGCAACAAGCCCAACCCGGTCGCCAGCACCGCCGCGCCAGCGGTGAAACGAAGCGTGTTCCCCAGAGCCAGCCAGGTTTCGGGCTGGCCAAGCGCCGCCAGCCCCGAGCCAGCAGATACGGCCATTGCGGCACGCCAAGCAATCACCAACAGCGGCGCGCCGCATACCAGCAGCAGTACCACCATGGCTGCCGCCACAGCCAACCGCTCTGGCGCACTTGCCGCCACGCGCCTCATGACTGGGGTGATCTGGCCCGGCGCAGCAAGCTTTCGCTCGATGCCCGCATATATCAACGCAATGGTGCCTGTCACGAGCAACATGTTCACAGCCAGCACACCGGCTTGCTGCAGCTCCAGCTCATGGGCCACCAAGGAATAGATTTCCACTTCGAGCGTCGCGTAGCGATGTCCGCCCAGCACAAGGGCCAACCCAAGGCCCGAGAAGCAGTACAGAAACACCAGGCACAAGGCCGAGGCCAGCCATGGCGCGACAGCAGGCCACTCCACCCGCCAGAAAGCTCGCCAAGGGGATGCGCCCAGACTGCGCGCTGCGGCCACCCTTGAAGCACTCACATTCTCCAAGGCGTCGACACTAGCGCGCACCACCAAGCACAGGTTGAAGAACAGATTGCCATAGATCAACAGCCAGGGCGTCTCGCTCAGGTCCCAACCGTGCTCGGCCATCCACTGCCCGGGCACGCCTCGCGCGCCCCAGATCGCCAGCACCCCCATCGCTGCGACCAAGGTGGGCATGACGAAAGGCAGCATCAGCAGCCTCAACGCGGCACCGCGGCCGGTAAAATCCAAACGGGCCAGCACCCACGCAATCGGAAGCCCCATGACAAAGGCCAGCACACAGGTCAGCGAAGCCTGAGCCAAAGACCAAACAAAGCGCCAACGCAGGTAGTCGTCCTTCCACCAGGAGAGCCATCCCAGTTCGCCTTCACTGGCGTCTGCTTCCCACAGCAAACGACCCACCGGCGCCACGGCAACCAGGAACAAAAAGGCCAGAGGCAACGCGGCCAGCGACCAAGCTTTGGCCCGCGAGGCAAATCTCATGCTCGGCGCTTACTTGAGCACCGTCTTGGTCCAGCGCTGTACCCAGGCCTTGGACCGCTGACTGATGTCAGCCATGCTTGGATTGTCGAACTCGGCTGGTTCAATGGCGTGCTGGCGCATCACCTCAACGCGTGCAGCGCCAGCCTCTGCCGGGAACATCCACATGGTGGTTTGCAGCGCCTCCTGAACCGGCGCCGAACGCATGAATTCAATGAATGCTTTTGCAGCCTTGCGCGCCTCGACGTTGCCATCTTTGACCAACGCCACGCCCTCGACTTGCCGGAACACGCCTCCCTTGAGGAACAGGTTGGCTGTGGGCGGGGTCTCAATCTTTTCCTTGCTGTAGAAAACCTCGGCTGCCGGACTGCTGGCGTAGCTCACCACGATCGGATAAGCCCCGCCATTGCGGCTGAACTCGGTGTAGTAGGCCTCGCTCCAGCCCTTGACAACCTTCAAGCCATTGGTGCGCATCTTGCCCCACCACTCAAACGCAGCCTCCTCACCCAATCCGGCAATGGTAGACATCAGGAAAGCCTGTCCGGTGCTGGAAGTCGCCGGATGCTCCACCACCAGCAGTTTGGAGTAAGCCGGCATGGCCAGCGCCTCAAGCGACTGCGGCAATGCCAGTTCTTTTTCGGCAAACCATGCCTTGTCGATATTCAGAGCGACATACCCGTAATCCACAGGTACCACATAGGAGCCTGTCCCATTGCCACCCGTGGGGTTGACGCCATCCGTCAGGTCGGCCACTGCTCGGCGCTGCGCCGCTGGTCCCTCATAGCGTTCAAGAATGTTCGCAGCCTGCGCACGAGACAGGAGCGTGTTGTCGATTCCGTAGACCACATCAGCGATCGGGTTGGCTTTGGTCAGCACCAGTTTGTTGACCATCTCACCTGCGTCACCACCTTTGATCAGCTCCAGCTTGACACCATGCTGACTCTCGAAACCCGCCAACAAGCCTTTCGGCAAGTCAAATGAACTGTGGGTCATGACCCTCAAGGTCAACGGCTTATCAGACGCAATGGAAATTGCTGGCCATCCTCCGAGTGCTAGCGACGCGGCAATCGAGGAGATGACAAACTGTCGACGAGACATGCGGCAAACCTTTCCAATAGAAAAAATCAGAGGGAATGCCGGTCGGCCACAAAGGGCCATCGCACACTCCCTACGCTGGTACGAACCAGATCAGGGACAGGGAGCAGAACCATTGCGCCCCTTCCAAAATGAAGTGCGACGCTGGAGCTCCCAGGGGTCTTTCTCAGCCGCGTTCACGGCACCCCCGGTGACTGCCGTGATTTTATCGGTAGCCACATGTCATGTCTCGTTCCATGGATATCGCCCTGGTCTTGACTTTCTCTGCAGGCTCGGCGACAGCCAGGTGGCCGAGGTAAGCTCGGGATATGCACATCTTGTCGTTGCTGCGCCAGTTTTCGTGGCAAGACTGGCGCCATCACCCCTGGCGCACCGGCGCAGCGGTTGTCGCCGTGATGCTTGGCGTTGCACTGGGCCTGGCCGTGCACCTCATCAACGCCTCCGCGCTCAGTGAGTTCTCCAGTGCCGTGCGAACTGTCAACGGTGAGCCGGATGTGCAAGTGCGCTGGCGCAGCGGCCTCATGCCTGACACGTGGTACGACCGTTTGGCACTGCACGAAAAAGTCAGGCTGGCAAGCCCCGTCCTGGAGCAAACCGTCCAGGTGTTGACAGACGGCGGCCCGCCTGCCACCGCTGTCCTGGTGGGGGTCGATGCCTTGACGATCGGACGTGTGGCACCCCAGTTGATGCCCCGCCCTGCTGAGCGCTCAGAAGACAGCGAGGTCGACCAACTCGTCTTTTTCGATCCAGATGCCGTTTTTCTCAATCCAGCCGCTCGACGTCTGTGGGGCAATGCTGACCACATCGCCATCCACACAACAGCCAATCCGCCCAAGCAATTGCGCGTGGCTGGCACGGTGACGGCGGGCGGTCCGCCCCTCTTGGTGATGGATGTGGCTGCAGTCCAGTCCCTGACCAGCAACCTCGGGCACATCAGCCGCGTCGACCTGATACTGCGCGAGCCACTGGATGCCGTGGCCCTTGGGCTGCCAGCCACCGCGTGGCTCCAACAGCCCGGTCAGGCCGACGGGCGAGCCCAGTCCTTGTCCAAGGCCTACCGCGTCAACCTGACCGTGCTCGCATTGGTCGCACTGTTCACTGGCGCGTTCTTGGTGTTCTCTGTCCTGTCCTTGTCGGTCGCACGACGCCAGCAACAGTTTGCGCTGCTGGGTGTCTTGGGCCTCTCAGCCAGCGAACGCACGCAAGTCGTGCTATGGGAGTCAGCGGCCCTCGGCCTCATTGGCAGTGCACTTGGCGTGGCGTTGGGCACGGCCTTGTCCTGGCTGGCGCTGCAGTTGCTGGGCGGCGACCTTGGCGGAGGCTATTTTTCTGGCGCAGCACCCTCATTGCAATGGAGTCATGGGGCTGCAATCACCTACGCCGCGTTAGGCACCCTGGCTGCGCTCGCAGGCGGCTGGTGGCCAGCCAGAAGCATGGGACAGATGGCACCTGCTCCCGCCCTCAAAGGTTTGGGCCTCACCGACAACACCGAGCATCAAGGCGGCCTGACGCTCGCCATGCTGGCTATCGCCGCATCCGTCGCTCTCGCCTTTCTTCCCCCGGTAGCCGGCATGTCGCTGGGCGCCTACCTGGCCATTGCGCTGCTGTTGCTGGGCGGCATCGCCGCTCTGCCCACTTTCGCCGGCGCCTTGCTTCGGCACGTGGCTCCATCGGTTCAGCGCAGGCCTCTGATGTTGCTCGCCGTGGAGCGTTCGCGCCGTCTGCGGTCTGTCGCCGCCGTGGCCACCAGTGGCGTGGTCGCCAGCCTGGCGCTGTCGGTCGCGCTAACAGTCATGGTCGGTAGTTTCCGAACGTCCGTTACCCAGTGGCTTGAAGAAGTTTTGCCTGCCCAGCTCTATGCCCGCTCCGGCGGCCGTGGCCTGGGCGATGGTCAAGTCATGCCGCCCGCCTTCATCGAAGCCATCGCCCGGTTGCCACAAGTTGAGCGCGTGGATGGATTGCGCGCCCTGCCACTGCAACTATCCCCAAATCTCCCGGCGGTCACATTGATCGCCCGGCCCATGTCGGAAGGCAAACCACCAGGCACCCTGGTGGCTCCCGCCCTGCCAATGCCAGACACCGGTGCGGGCGCTACACCCATCGCTGCCGTCTATATCAGCGAAGCCATGCGCGATCTCTATGACCTCAAACCAGGCCAATGGCTGCCAATGGTCGAAGCCGCCATCAACCAGTCGCCATCCGAAGCAAAGTTCCGCTTGTTTGTCGCGGGTGTCTGGCGGGACTATGCTCGCCAGCATGGCAGCATATTGATGGACCTCGGCGCTTACCGAGCCATCTCAGGCGACGAAACCATCAACGACTTATCGATTCACTTGCGTCAAGGCATGAAGGTCAGCGACACCATCGAAGCCATCCACATCGCTGCAAAGGAACTGCAATTGGATCAAAGCCGATACGAGCTGGCCTCCGCCAGCACCATCAGGGCGACCTCGCTTCGGATTTTTGATCGCAGCTTCGCCGTAACCTATTGGTTGCAGGCCGTGGCCATCGGCATCGGCCTGTTCGGCGTGGCCGCCAGCTTCAGTGCACAAGTGTTGGCGCGACGCAAGGAATTTGGCCTGCTGGCACATCTGGGTCTCTCCCGCCGCGACGTATTGGGCGTCGTGGCCCTTGAAGGTTTCTCTTGGACAGCTCTGGGCGCAGTGGCTGGACTTCTGCTGGGTTTGGGCGTGAGCGTGATTCTGGTGCACGTGGTCAACCCGCAAAGCTTTCACTGGACCATGGAACTGCAGATCTCGTGGCCTCGACTGTGGCTGCTGTGCGCGGCGGTGATTGCCTCCGGCACGATCACTGCATGGATCGCTGGCCGCAGTGCCGCCAGTCGCGACGCCGTCCAAGCCGTCAAGGAGGACTGGTAATGCAAGGCTTCAACCGACGACAACTGCTGGTTGCGACCGCCACCTCCGCGCTGGGTGGGACACCGTCGCTGTCCGCTTTGGCTTCGCCCATGATCCCGCGCGCATTGTCCTTTCCATACGATCACGGATCCCACAACGACACGCAAACAGAATGGTGGTACCTGACGGGCCACGTCACCACCCGTCGCGATCGCCTCTTCGGCTTTCAGCTGACGTTCTTTCGCAGCCGGGTTGACGTTGCCACACCAGTACAAGGTCGTCTTGCCCCTCGACAACTTCTGTTCGCTCATGCAGCACTCACCGATGTGGTCACAAAGCGCCAACATCACGACCAACGCATCGCCCGTGCAAGCGGGACGCCATTGCAAAAGGAAGAGCCTGCCCGCTTTGCACATGCGCTTGTCGGCGATATGGATGTGCATATCGGCCACGACGCCATGCTACGACGTCGGCGAGACGGCAGCTATGTGACGAGCCTGACTTCCGAGGCGTTCGCCCTTGACCTGGCCTGCACACCCACCCAGGCTCTGCTGCTTCAAGGCAATCAAGGCTACTCTCAAAAAGGCCCATCCCCGGAAAACGCAAGCTTCTACATCACGCACCCTCAGCTCAAGGTCAGGGGAACCATCAGTCTTGAAGGTCAGAGCCTGGACATTCGCAGCGGCAAGGCCTGGCTCGACCATGAATGGAGCGAAGCCCTTCTTCCCTCCGATGCCGTTGGGTGGGACTGGATCGGCATGAACTGGCGCAACGGCGCTGTGCTGACTGCCTTCCAGCTTCGCAAGGAGGATGGCTCAGCAGTGTGGGCAGGCGGATCGTGGCGCCCACCTGACGCCAAGGAGCCAACGCCTTTCGGCGCTCACGAAGTGGTCTGGACCCCACTGGCTTACTGGCGCAGCCCAGAAACAAAAGCGCAATACCCCGTGCAATGGCGCGTGGACACCCCGGCAGGCAGTCACCTGGTCAAAGCTCTGGTCAACGGACAGGAGCTCGACAGTCGTCAGAGCACTGGCACTGTTTACTGGGAAGGCCTGTCCGAGCTGTATGACGCAAGCGATACCAGCCAACATTTGGGCATGGGCTACCTGGAAATGACGGGCTACGCCGGCCGTATCAGACTGTAGGCAACGTCAGTCTGGGCCTGAGGCGCAATGGCACGAACAGTCAATGCGTGGCCGACAGCGCGCCACTTCCAACCTCCAAGCCGAGGCTTTTCTGGTGCGCAAGGGCCAAACGCAAGACGCTCAGTTCACTTCGCCCCCGGGCCGCCAGGTGCGGAAAAATTCGATGCGTTCGCGATCGCCGGGATGGGAAGAGATGGCAATCCCGAGACCATCCTCCTCGTCGCCCTCAGCATTTCCGTCGCCACCTTCGTCGACAGCTTCCGCGTTCTCTTCCACGTCACCTGGCTGATGCTCTCCGCCCCTTCTTCCCATGCGTTCGAAAAACAACGCCATGACTGCAGGCGAGATTCCGGCGTCGTGGAGCATTTGGGCCGAGTGCGCGTCGGCTTCACGCTCTGCGTCGCGGGAATAGCCCTGCGTTGTCAAGGTCAGAGGGATCGTGGTGAGGAACGTGCTGGCATCACCTATCACCAAGCCCACCAATGCGCTGAGCATGCTTGACCGGAACAGCATGTCCAGGCCATGTTTGTGTTCCACATGCCCCAACTCATGCGCCAGAACGCCCACAATGGCGTCGGGCTCGTCCTCCAGCAGCTTGACCAGTTCGTCGGTGACCACGAGATGGCCACCCGGCAAAGCGAAGGCGTTAGGACCCAGCAGCTTGGCACGACGGAAGGACAAATCCCACTTTGGCGGTGCCTCCCGGTGTCGGTAGGCTTCGTTGACGGCCGTCTCAAATCGCTGACGCAGTTCATCCTGCTGCGTCTGAGGCAGCTTGCTCTCCTCCAGGAACATCTGGTTGAGTTGCTTCATGGAGTAGTCGCCGATCGACTGTTCCACAGACTCGGGCACCATGTTCGCCATGATCCCCGCTGCAATCGGCACACCCCATACCCAGGCGACGACCATGAAAGCCACCGTACCGGCCGCGGACATGAATGCGCCTCTCCACGATTGCATGGCCTGCACCACGACCCCGTCCTGATGGCCGTGCGACTCTCGCCACAAGTCCCACTCTGGACCATCGGCATGAACAATCATGCTGCCGTCTGGAAGGTAGACCTGACGCTGGCCGTAGCGGGTGCGCTCGGGCCAGCGTACCTTGCGAACGGGGTAGGCACGCGTCTGTCCGTCCTCGCTGCGAAAACGCAGCTCCCCTTCTTCCAGACGCAGCCACACAGTTTGCGCCTTGGGCGTCTGGCCGTCATACCAGACACTGGTGAGAGTGGAAAACGAGCCTTCCATGGTCGTCAAAACCCGCTGCCCGTCAGAAGCCGATGTCGATGTCGAAGAAGTCGCCAGCAGCATCGCCCACCGTTGTGCCATCCGACTGAGCACGTGCCACCCACTGGTCCACATTGCCCTCGACCTCGACCGCCATCGACTCAAGCTTGATTTTCGCAAGGTTCACGCGGGCCCATGGCCAGTAGAAACCCAAGGTCAAAGCGGTCAAAAACCAGTTCTTCAAGGTCACTTTGAACAGCGGCTTGAACTCAAGGTCGCTGAGAAAGGTCAGGCGCGCGCTTCGTGTATTGCTCCACAGGAGATTCTGCATCCGAGACTGGAAGAAGGTCCCAGTGATCAGGGGAATCACAATATAGAAGAGCCCCAGCACGGCAAACATGCCAGCCATGACCTTTGTCATGGTGCCATCCATACTGCCTGCTGCAGCACCTACCAGACCCATCAGCGCCACAATCACAATGGCCAGCAAGCCAACGGCCAGCGTAATGCCCATGGAAAGAAGAATCAGCTTGCCCCACAGCAAATAGAAGCTGCCGTTGGTCACTGACAACTCGCAGCGCTCCTGGGCAAAGCTGTACCCCCCGTGCTGATATCGCTTGAGTCGGGCCATGATCCATGGCACGAAGAAAACGAAGACCAGCATCACGAGATAGAAAATCCCGACGCTTTGCATCAACTCCCTCTCAGGCACAGACTCAAGGTCCGTCGGCATGACCAAGACGGCAACCAGGCCTGGCAGGAAAAATGGCAGCAACGCCACATAGGCGCCCTTGACATCACCCATGAAGGCCATTCGGACACCGCGCCAACTGGTGTTGCGCAGACGAAAACGCAAAGAGGCGCGCCACAAGGCTGGCCACACAATGGCTGCAACGATCAGAATGGCGATGTTGAACTGGGGATAGAAATTGCCCACCCCGAAGTAAAGCAGACCCATCACCAAGACGATCAGATAGCCCCAGAACATGCGCCAGGGGTTCGCATGAAAGCCCAGAGAATCGCCATCCACCAGCGTATTGGCCTGGAAATAGGCCATTCGCCGCGCGCGAGCAAAGGGCATGTACAGCGTCAGGGTGACCAGAATCAACAACAGGTTGACAATCCAGATCCGGAAATATTCGCTGCCTGAACCTGTGAACTGGATATCCAGCCTCTTGGGCTCCAGCGGCACGGTGGTGGCGCCGCTGTTGTCGTGGATCTCCGTTGGTGCGAAGTCATCGGTATCGGCCATGACCTGCTATTCCTCCCGCCCCGGTGGGCAACTGATTGATATTGATATTTTGCTCTATGACGACCAGATTGTGCATGAGGAGCCGTTAGATATTCCCCATGCTCGAATGGCGGAACGTGCGTTTGTATTGGTTCCGCTTGCTGATATTGCGCCTGATTGGGTGCATCCTGAATTGGGCAAAACGGTGGCTGAATTGGTAACGGCCGTTGACACAACCGACATTACAAAAGAAAGCGAAATT
>JBNKNN010000257.1:0-14261 GCA_050293865.1 Hydrogenophaga sp.
CGCGTCACAGATGAAGGCTTGGTTCATGTCTCTGCTTTGTCTGATGGGTTTGAACAATGTCCGGCGAGGCTCGCTTGTTGTTCTTCTGTGTTGTCCCAGCTTCGGCCCCGATATATCCGCAAAACCAAACACTTTACCGGCAATTGTCCCGACACATGCGCGCGTGAGAGACAATCCGGGAATGTTCAATCCATCCCAAGCCGATGTGCGCAGGTTCTTCTGCGGCGCATTTGCCAAACAGCAGTCGCAGCAACCGATGGAGGCCATTGAGTCGTTGGCCGCCCAATGGATCGCGGAGCATCCCGAATACCACACTGCATTGAGCGACGCAGACAAGGCGGTCGCGGAAGTCGGTCAGCCCGGAAGCGGAGAGAAGGAAAACCCGTTCCTGCATCTGTCAATGCACTTGTCCATCAGCGAACAGTGCAGCATTGACCAACCCCCGGGCATCCGTCAGGCAGTGGAACTGCTGACAGCCAGACGCGGCGACCTGCACAAGGCGCACCACGAGGTCATGGAGTGCCTGGGCAAGATGATCTGGGAAAGCCAGCGCGCAGGGCGGCCGCCAGATGGACAGGCTTACATCGACTCGGTGCGCCTGCGGGCGACGAAGGATTGAGGCCACATCCTGCGTGGCGCATCGCAAAGTCCAACAAAAAAGCCGCCCCATCGGGCGGCTTGGTTTTTCCAGCGTCTGGCCGGACTTGAGCGCAGTGAATCAGCGGAACCGGGACTGAGGAACCGTCTTCATCTCGCCCTGGATGGAGCCCAGGTAATCCGCCATGGCCTTGAGTTCAGCGTGCTTGAACTGCTTGGCCATGCCAGCCATGATGGGGTTCGCACGACCGACAACATTGTTTCCTTCAATGGTGTACGCCTTGAGCGCCACATAGAGGTAATCTGGGTATTGCCCCGCAATTTTGGGGTAGCTGGGGTCAAGCGGCTTGCTGAAATTCGCACCATGGCAGCCGACGCAACCGCCAGTTTCCAGCAGCTTTTTAACTTCCGCGCTGGGATCAGCCACTTGCTCTGGCGCAACGCCTTCTCCCTGGGAGGCATAGAAAGCAGCAAGATCGGCCATGTCTTGCTCTGACAGAGAACCGGCGATACCGCGCATGGAAGGGTGCTTGCGTTCGCCCGACTTGTATGCATTGAGGGCCGAAACGATGTAAGCGGCAGACTGACCACCGATCTTGGGTACCTTGTGGATCTCAGGGAAGCTGTTCTGGTAGCCGACAATGCCGTGGCAGCCAATGCACATCTCGGCCTTGCCTTTGCCGGCTTCAACGTCGCCAGTGACGCCCTGAGCATGAGCGGCCACAGCCACGGCGAAAAAGGTCACAGCGGTGACAAGGGTACGGACGTTCTTGGACAACAGTTGGTTCATTTTGCAAGCACAATGAAGTGAGTGATTGATAAAAATCAATCGGCGATTATATAGACTGGACCATCCGCGACCGCTTATTGATAACCCTGAGCGGTAGGATGTTCTGCATCAAACTGCGTTTTTGTGCCATTCCCGAGGCCTTGCGCCCCTTTCCGCACCTTCCAACTCCATGAAATTCCAAGGCTCTGAAAACTACGTCGCCACCCAGGATCTGATGCTGGCGGTCAATGCTGCCATCACGCTCAAGCGGCCTTTGCTGGTCAAGGGCGAGCCTGGCACGGGCAAGACCATGCTGGCAGAAGAAGTGGCGCAGTCGCTGAACATGCCGCTTTTGCAGTGGCACATCAAGTCCACCACCAAGGCCCAGCAGGGCCTGTACGAATACGATGCGGTCAGCCGACTGCGCGATTCGCAACTTGGCGACGAGAAGGTCAAGGACATCAACAACTACATCGTCAAGGGCGTGCTCTGGCAGGCCTTCACTGCCGATGAACCCGTGGCGTTGCTGATCGACGAGATTGACAAGGCCGACATCGAATTCCCCAACGATTTGCTGCGCGAACTCGATCGCATGGAGTTCTACTGCTATGAAACGCGCGAAATGATCAAGGCCAAGCACCGGCCTTTGGTGTTCATCACTTCCAACAATGAAAAGGAGTTGCCCGATGCTTTCCTGCGCCGCTGCTTCTTCCATTACATCAAGTTCCCGGAAGCGGAGACGATGAAGCAGATCGTGGATGTGCACTACCCCAACTTGAAGCACGATCTGCTGACCGCGGCGATGAAGACCTTCTACGATATCCGCAACCTGCCAGGTCTGAAGAAGAAGCCTTCCACCAGCGAATTGATCGACTGGCTCAAGCTGTTGATGGCCGAGGACATTCCCCTGGAGGCCTTGCAAACGGCAGACAACAAGGTGGCCATTCCACCACTGGTGGGCGCATTGCTCAAGAACGAGCAGGACACGAGCTTGTTTGAACGCCTGGTATTCATGAACCAGCGCAATCGCTGATCAGGTACGGTAGAGCACAACATGTCATTTGTTCAGCCTGTCGTCATGCGCGACCACGGCCTGAGGCTAGAGCCCCTGGGCCTCGAACATGAGGACGGACTGCGGCACGCCGCTGCCGACGGTGAGCTATGGAACTTGCGCATCACGTCCGTTCCGGAGCCGGAAAACACGCGCGCTTACATTGAATCGGCGTTGCAAATGCGTGAAGAAGGACACCGGTTCGCGTTCGCCGTAGTTGACGAACGCAATAGTCGGGTTCTTGGCAGCACCAGCTTCCACGACATCATTCCTTCGGTGAAACGCGTGGAGATTGGCTACACCTGGTACGCGAAAAGCGTGCAACGCAGTCACGTCAACACGACCTGCAAACTGCTCATGATGGGCCACGCTTTCGAGACGTTGTGCTGCGGCGTGGTGGCCTGGCGCACCGACAACTTCAATTTTGCGTCACAACGCGCCATTGAACGCCTGGGTGCGCGCAAAGACGGGGTCATTCGCGGCCACCTCTTGCGCAGGGATGGCACGATACGGGACACAGTGATGTACAGCATGACCGCCGGTGAGTGGCCCGAGGCAAAGGCACAGTTGCTGTACATGCGCAGCCAGCACGACTGATTGACAGGAGATCACCATGTTGATCGACTTTTTCTACACCCTCCGAGCGGCCAAAGTGCCCGTCTCCGTCAAGGAGTACCTGACGCTGCTCGAAGCTCTCAAACAGGACGTGGTGGGCCCGACCAACCCGGACGCCTGCACCATGGACGATTTCTACTACCTGGCCCGCACTGCGCTGGTCAAGGACGAGAAGCACTTTGACAAGTTCGACAAAGCCTTTGCCGCCTACTTTAAGGGGGTGGAGCTGATCGCCGATTTCACAAAGGAAATCCCGGCCGACTGGCTGCGCAAGGAAATGGAAAAAATCCTTTCCGAAGAGCAGATCGCCAATGCGCCCAAGATGGATTGGGATGAGCTCATGGAGACGCTCAAGAAGCGTCTGGAGGAGCAGAAAGAACGTCACGAAGGCGGCAACAAATGGATTGGCACGGGAGGTACTTCGCCGTTTGGCCACGGCGGCAAGAACCCCCGCGGCATCCGCATTGGCGGCAAGGGCGGCAACAAGAGCGCCGTGAAGGTGTGGGAGCAGCGTGCCTACCGCGACTACGACGACACGCAGGAGCTGGGCACGCGCAACATCAAGGTCGCGCTGCGTCGGCTCCGCAAGTTTGCGCGCGAGGGTCATGAGCTGGAGCTGGACCTGCCAGACACCATCCGGAGCACAGCAGCCAACGCCGGCTACCTGGATATCAAAATGATTCCTGAGCGGCACAACAATGTGAAGGTGCTGCTGCTCATGGATGTGGGTGGAACCATGGACGAACACATCCACCGGGTGGAAGAGCTCTTCAGTGCGGTCAAGAGCGAATTCAAGCACTTGGAGTTCTACTACTTCCACAATTGTGTCTACGACTTCATGTGGAAAAACAACCGGCGACGCTTTGCCGAAAAGTTCCCGACCTGGGACATCATCCGCAAATACAACAAAGACTACAAACTGATCTTTGTGGGCGACGCAACCATGAGTCCTTACGAAATTTTGCAACCTGGTGGCAGCGTTGAATACAACAACGAAGAGGCTGGCGCAGAGTGGATTCAGCGATTGACCCACGCATTTCCGAAACACGCGTGGATCAACCCGGAACCTCAAGGGGTGTGGCAGTATCGACAAAGCATCAGCATCATCCAGCAGTTGCTTGGGCAGCGTATGTTCCCGCTGAACCTCAAAGGTCTGGAAGATACGATGAGAATGCTTTCGAAATAAGTCCAGCATGTGCCCTCCATTTCTCTTGGGCCGTGTGGCTGCCACCACACGGCTTTTTTGCTTTCTGATTTGCCTGCTGCCCTTCAACACATGGGCACAGGAGGGAGCTCCTGCGCCAGACAGCATCGGGGGCGACACGAGCGACATTTCGGACAGGCCGCGATTCGATCTGGTGGTGGAGGCGCCCACAGATCTTCAGCGAATGGTCGAGAAGCACCTGGACATGCAGCGGTTTCGGTTCTTAGGGGATCTGGACAGCAGTGAGCTGGATCGCCTGATCCTGGCGGCGCCAGAGAATGTTCGGAACCTGCTCGGCACCCAGGGTTATTTCTCGCCCATGGTCCGAGTGACCCGCGAGCCCGCACCCGACTCAGGCAGTGAGTCTCCCGAGCAACCCGCCTTGGGTCTGGTGCGAGTCAAAGTGGAAGCGGGCCCCGTCACGGAGATAGGCAATTCCCAGGTGTTTTTCACCGGCGAAATAGAGAACACGGAGTCCGCCAGACAGCAGCGCGAGTCCATTGAACGAAAAGCCAGTGAAGCCATCGGCGAACGTTTCACCCAGGACCGCTGGGATGGGCTCAAAGCAGACGCGCTTCGGGAACTGACTTCAGAGCGGTTCCCCAGAGGCCAGATTCGCAACAGCCTCAGCGACATCGACACTGAGAAAAGAAAGGCGAACTGGTACATCGAACTGGATTCCGGGCCGCGCGTGCGAATCGGTGACGTTCGAATTCAAGGCGGCGAACGCTACGACACGATCACCGCCGAGCGTCTGGTTCGACTCTCTGGCTTGACACCGGGAGCGGATTACAGCCTCAGCCAGTTGCAAGATGCCCAGCAAAAAATCGCTGACAGCGGCTACTACAGCTCCGTATTCGCCTACGTGGATCTGGACCACCTGGACAAGGAAGGCGAGGACTCGACCAAGGCCGCTCCGGTCATCGTTCAGGTCAAGGAAAACAGGCCCCAGAAGGTGACCGTTGGCTTAGGCGGCAGCACCAACAATGGCCCACGGTTCTCGCTGGAGCACAATCACCTGCGCTTGCCCGTGATTGGCTGGCGTGCGCACAGCAAGCTTCAGCTCGAGGACAACGACAGTGTTCTGCAATCCGATTTGAACGCACCGATTGAGAGCGACGGCTGGCACTGGCTGGCCGGCGCCAAAATGGCCAAACAGCTCGATGAGAAAACCACCACGACCAGCCTGCGGCTCAATGCGGGCAAATCGGTCGAAACGGAAGACGTGGATCGACGCTACTTTCTGCAGTACGACCGGTCTCGCACGGTCAACGCCTCATCCACACTAGCGTCTTCCAATGGCTTCGAATCTGCTCTGTCGATCAATTACGGCTGGGTGTGGCGACGTTTCGACAACGTCCCTTTTCCCGACCGCGGATACGGACTGGGCGTGACGCTGGGTGCAGGCAGCACACTTGGAAGCGATACCAAGCCATTCTTCAACACGCAGGTGCGATGGCTGGGCTATTGGCCTTTGGGTGGGTTCGCGGCAGAAGATCTCCTGGCCGGCATCACGCCAGGAGAAAACAGACCGGTTGACACTCGAAGCCGCGATGGTCGAATCGCTCTGCGGGCTCAGGCCGGCGCACTGAAGGTCGACGACGACGCGAGAATCCCGGACACCCTCCTCTACATGACAGGCGGAGACAACACGGTGCGCGGATACGGTTTGCGCGACATTGGCGTCGAACTCGCCGATGGCACCATTGCGCCGGGGCGCTACCTCGCAGTGGCCAGCGCGGAATGGCAACGCCCAATCAGAAGCAACGGAGAGCGAACCGACTGGGAAACCGTTGTTTTTGTTGATGCCGGGGCTGTGGCCAACGATCCGGCCGACTTCAAACCGAAGATAGGCACAGGTGTTGGTGTGCGCTACAACAGCCCCGTGGGCCCGCTGCAATTCGACCTGGCCTATGGTCTGGATGTCAAGCGTTTCCGGGTTCACCTCAACGTAGGCTTCCGCTTCTGATGACATCACCAGACACTGCGCCCCAACGACCATCGCCCCGGCGCTGGCTGGCAATTTTTCTGCGGCTTGTTGGCAGCTTGCTGGGCTTTCTGGTGTTGGCCTTGCTCGCGCTTTGGATTTGGGCAGGCACAAACGCCAGTCTGCCGACAACACTGGGCTGGGCTCAGAAATGGTTGAACCAGCAGCCTGCCGAAGCGGGCATGGGGCGGCTGACGGCGGAAAACGTCCGGGGAAGCCTGCTGGGGGGTGGCAGCATTGCTTCGCTGCACTGGTCCAGCGAGGGACTGGACGTTCGCGCAGAGGACGTCTCCCTTAGATGGAACCGCAGTGTCTGGTGGGACGCACTCACCGGGAAAGGCTTGCACCTAGCCGAACTCAAGACCGATTCCCTGCTCGTGCACGATGAGCGCTCGCCTTCCGGCGAGTCAACGGATCCCATACAAAGCCTGACGCTGCCAATGCCAGTCGGCGTCGCGTTCGACCTGAAGCGGGTGAGCATCACAGGCAAACAGTCCCTCGTACTCGACGACATTCGAGGGCGGTACGCCTATGGCATGCCGACCGACATGCCAGGCACCGCCTTCACGCACCGGCTGCAACTCGATTCACTTGGGTTTGCCCAAGGTATATACAAAGGCAAAGCCACGCTGGGCGGCGACGCGCCCATGCCAATAGATGCTGAGTTGCAGGCGAAGTTCACAACAGAAGTGCCCGACGGGGCACCAGTGGCAGTTTCCGTTTCGGCTACCGCAAGTGGCACCCTGGCTGGCGAAGACGCAACGATCAAAGCCAAATTGCAAGGCGAAGGCTCAGCCCGAAGTCCAGGTGCCGCGGCAAGCCAGTTTTCTGCCAGTGCCTTGGTCAAGCCTTGGGCACGCCGCCCCCTGATAGAGGGCGAAGCACAGTTCAAGGCGGTGGACCTCTCCGCGTTCCGGCCAGATGTACCTGCCACGGACTTGTACGGGCAACTGATAGCCAAGTCTGCGTCCGACGGCTGGCATTTGTCGGTCCAACTCGAGAACCGCCGCGCCGGCCCGCTCGACCAGAATGCACTGCCCATACAGTCGCTTGAGGCGGAAGTGATGCAAACCGAATTAGGCTGGACCTTGCAGACGTTTGATGCAAGGGCAGCGGGAGGCAGCATCCGGGGTCAAGGAAAGGTTCATGTCGGGGAAGCAGGCTCCAGCGGGACGACCACCGTTCAGACATGGCAAGGAGAAGTCAGGCTTGACCAAATCAAACCTTCGCACATCTGGAGCCCCTTGGCAAAGGGTGCGCTCAATGGCGAGTTGGAGGCCAAGGCTGCACCCACTGACGATGCGCCTGACACCATCGCTTTGAAAGCCAGCATCATGCCGGCCGCCCGACAGCCCGATGGAAACGAGCTTGGCGGCTTTGGGCTGAAGCAAGCCCAGCTGGACGCACAATGGACGCCACATGCGGGATCACTGAAAGTAAACAAGGCACAGTTGGATGCGGCTGGCGCTCAAGTCGAAGCTGTGGGCACAGTGCAGGTGAACAGCGCCCAATATGAAGGACAGGCGAAGCTGACCATGCCAGGAAGTAGCTTGCGCATGGATGGCTTGCTCGCGCATGACCGGGGGCAGGGCCAAGCGGCATGGCAAGTCAGCGATGCCCGAAAGTGGTTGGCCTGGGTGAGACGATTGCAACAGCTGCCATTGGTCGGCGAATCGGTGGCAGCCACTCTCTCCGGGCAAGAGCAACTGGACCTCGATGGCCAAATAAGCAGTCAATGGACATGGCAAGGTGGCTGGGGTGCCTTGGGATATCCGGCGCCGGCGAATAGCGCTTCGTCTCCTGAGTTGCCCAAACTCGATGGGAACGTGAGCATTGCGCGTCTAATGTTCCGCAACGCGGATCCGACAGCAGCCGGCCCCATTGCATTGGAGTCGTTCCGTCTGCAAGCCAAGGGGCCTCTGAACGCCTTGCGTCTTCAGTTGAAAGGTGCTGCAAGCAACCCTGAGTGGCGCGCGCAACTGACTACCAACGGCTCGATGGCGTTGGCAAAAGACGGCTTCACCGAAGGCAGACTGGAAATTTCCGCCTTCTCGCTGGACATGGTGCGACTGGCAGCCGAATCAGGTGCCAACAGATCATCCCATCAATGGCAGCTCGGCAACGTTCAACCACTGAGCATCGCCTGGCGCCCGAACGCGCGAGGAGGCTCGACGCTGGATGCCGGGGCTGGCGAGCTCAAACTGCAGCCCATTGGACCAACCTCGCAACGGGTCGACAATCCATTGGTGTTGTCGTGGCAAAGCCTCTTTTGGTCGGGACAAGCTTTGGAAACACAAGGCAAGCTGCAAGGCCTGTCCATGCCATGGATTGAAGCTTTCACTTCGATCCATCCGCCCGCCGACCAAGCGCAGCCCAGCGAGTCAGGTAGCGTCAGCGGCGATCTGGTGTTCGATGGTGAATGGAGTGCACGCATTCCCGCGGACACCCAGCAGCCGCTGAGTCTGTCGGCCAGCCTGCAGCGCCGCAGTGGCGACCTCCGCTGGACGGGGGGCAACGGAGGCGGCGGCAACCAAAGCGCCGCAGCCAGCAATACGGCAGTGGTGGCGGGGGTGAAGGACGGCAGGCTGATGCTGACTGTACGAGACCGCCAGGTCAGCGCCCAGCTGAGCTGGGAAACCGAGCGCCTCGGTCAGGCCAGGGCGTCGTTTGCAACGAGGCTCAATCCAGCTGAAGCGAGCCTCGGCAAGGATGCCGGTCTGCTGGACCGTTGGTGGCCGGCCAATACACCGATAGAAGGTTCAGCCAGCGCGCAGCTTCCTCAGATCGGCGTGTGGTCCATGCTGGCGCCACCTGGTTGGCGCGTGCGCGGCGCGCTGAGCGCCAACGCCACATTGGGTGGTACCCGCGGGCAACCGAACTGGCGAGGAAACATCGAGGCCGAGGACCTGATGCTTCGGTCTGTGGTCGATGGATTCGCCTTCACCAACGGCCAATTGCAGGCTGACATCGTGGACGACCGGATCGATGTCAAACGGTTCAGCCTGCAAGGCCCCGGAGGCGCCCGAGAAGGCGGCACGCTCGAAGCATCAGGACAGGCTGAATGGCGCGATGTACCCGGAACACAGGACCGACAAGCTTTCATTGCGTTGCAGGCAAAGGCTCGGCAACTGCGGGTATCCACCCGCGTCGACCGTCGACTGGTCATCTCCGGCGATGTTTCTGCCCAGTTGGAGGGCGCGATTCTGAAATTGCGAGGTCAACTCAAGGCCGACACCGCGACCTTTGTGCTCCCCGACGAAAACGCGCCCAGCCTGAGCAAGGACGTCGTGGTCCGCATCACGGGTTCCGAACCGGAAGATGCAGCGGGAGTGCAGGCTGTGAAGCCCGACGTGGACCTGACTCTGGACCTGGGCAACGATTTCGAGGTGCGCGGCAAAGGCATTGAAACCCGCCTGGAGGGTGCCGTCACTGTTCGCGCCACTCCATCGGCACCTACCCCTCGCGCCTACGGCGAAGTCCGCACTGTCAGCGGGACCTACCGAGCCTACGGCCAGCAGCTCAACATTGAAACAGGCGTACTGCGCTTTACCGGCCCCTACGACGATCCGGCGCTCGACATCATTGCAGTGCGCAAACTGCCGGACAACACGGATCAGCGAGTGGGCGTTCAGATCACTGGAAACGCGCAGTCTCCGCGTGTTGACCTTTTTGCCGAGCCAGACCTTTCAATGAGCGACAAGCTCGCCTGGTTGGTGCTGGGCAGGCCGGCATCCGCGTCGGGCGCCCAGGCTTTCGTGTTGCAGCAAGCAGCGCGAACACTGCTCACTCGAGGTGACAAGCCTCTGGACAACGAGCTGGCCAAGACGCTGGGTGTAGATGAGATCGGATTTGCCGCCACAGACCCCAACAGCGACGGCACCGACTCTGGCGCGGCCCTCACACTAGGGAAACGCTTGTCCGACAGGCTCTACCTGAGCTACGAACAGAGCCTCGCTGGTGCCATGAGCACGGTCTCCATTCTCTACGACCTGTCCAGAAGCCTGACCTTGCGGGCGCGCGCGGGGACTGAAAACGCCGTCGATGTGATCTTCACACATCAATACGATTGAGTCACTGCCGGGCACATGTCTGTTGGTGCCGACATGGGGTCTCATGGCATCTACAATACCAACTGGAGCAAGAAAATGCGCCGCCATAGTTCAACGGATAGAACGAACGCCTCCTAAGCGTTAGATGCAGGTTCGATTCTTGCTGGTGGTACCACCCATTGCGTCACTTTCGCAATGTTCGTGAGAGCATGATGACTGGCAACAAGCCGACCAGCACCAACGCCAGAGCCGGCAATGCAGCTTCTCCCAGCCGCTCGTCCCGGGCGAGCTGATAAGCCACCACTGCCAAGGTGTCGCTGTTGAACGGCCGCAGCACCAGCGTGGCAGGCAACTCCTTCATCACGTCCACAAACACCAACAACATGGCCGCGACCAATGATCGCTTGAGCAGCGGCCAGTGCACGCGTCGTGCCAGCCCCAGACCCGTAGAACCAAGCATGCGGGCACTATCGTCCAACGAGGCCGGCATTCGGCTGTAGCCGCTTTGAACCGACTGCAAGGCCACTGCGGTGAAACGCACCAAGTAGGCCCACACAATGCCGAAGGCTGTTGCAGTGACCCAATAGCCGACAGTGCTGTCAGGGCGCACAGACTGCAACCACCCGACTGGCAAGAGAATGCCCACCACAATCACAGCACCTGGAATCGCATACCCAAGACTGACCAGCCGAACGGCCACGTGACTGAAGGCGTCTGCCCGGGTTCGCTGAGCGAAGGCCAGCACCATGGCCAGACCGGTAGCCAGCACCGCCGACCAGCCCGCCAGCCAGATGCTGTTACGCGACCATTGCCAAAAGTTCTGCCAAGGCAGTTCTTCCCAGCCGCCGACCAGCGGTCTCAGCATGAATAGCACGGGCAAAACAAAACCGAACAGAACCGGTGATGCGCACAAACCCAAAGCCAACCAGGCACGAGAGCCTTTCAGCCTCGTGAGCTGCGCGTCCTCGCTGCCCGAGCGCTGTCCTTTGAGCGCAGCAAACCGCATGCGTTGCTGAGCCCTGTGCTCCACCCACAGCAAAGCAGCGACGGTGGTCAAGAGCACTGTTGCCAACTGTGCAGCAGCGATTCGATTGTCCATCGTGAGCCAAGCTTTGTAGATGCCAGCCACAAAAGTCTGGATACCAAAATAGCTCGAGACCCCGAAATCGGCCAGGGTCTCCATCAGTGCAAGTGCGACACCGGCTGCCACTGCCGGCCTCGCCAGTGGTAACGCCACCTCACGAATACGCCGCATCATGGGCGCCCCCAGTAACCGTGCTGCCTCCATCAACTGGGAGGCCCGCTCCGTCAGTGCAGTTCGTGCCAGCAGGTAGACATAGGGATAAAGGGTGAAGACGAACACCCAAGCCGCACCTGGTGTGTTCCGGATTTCTGGAAACACGCGCCCCTGCAATCCGAAAGTGTCACGGATCCAGTTCTGCAATGGACCACCAAATTGCAGAAAGTCCGTGTAGGCGTAGGCCACCACGTACGCCGGCATGGCCAGAGGCAGCAACAAGGCCCATTCAAAAAATCGCCGGCCCGGAAAATCGAACAGTGTCACAGCGCTGGCAGTGACCGTGCCAACCAACGCCACTCCTAGCGCCACCGAGACACAAAGCACCACTGTCGTCAGCCCGTACGACGGCAAAACCGTTCTGGCCATTTCCGCCACCACCGCCTGGGTTTCCGGGTCCACGTTGAACCATGCTCCCGCCAGAGTCAGCACTGGCAACACCAGCAACGCCGTCGCCAACAGAAGCAAGGCAATGAACAGGCGACGAAGCATCAGGACGGAAACCGGATTGGTGAGGGGGTAGACGTGAGCAAATGCGAGCGCCAAAAGGCGTCAACACAAATGAGAATTGTAGTCATCTACAATTGTAGGCATCATGTTTCTTAAGGTCTCACAGCTCAGTGTGCACTATTCCGCTCAGGCGAAGGCCGCGGTGGATACCGTGTCATTGGGGCTGCAAGACGGAGAAATCGGGGTGCTGATCGGGCCGTCCGGCTGCGGCAAGACGACTTTGCTGCGCGCGGTGGCAGGCTTGGAGCGGGCCAGCGCCGGAACCATTGGTCTCAAGGGTCAAGTGGTCAGCGACAGGCAGATCCATTTGCCGGCGGAAAAGCGGAGCGTTGGCATGGTGTTCCAAGATTACGCCTTGTTCCCTCACTTGAGCGTTGGACGCAACGTCGCCTTCGGTATCCATCAGCGACGCCGAGCAGAGCAAAACAGACGAGTGGCCGACATGCTAGACCTGGTGGGCCTGTCTGACATGGGCGACCGATACCCGCACGAGTTGTCGGGAGGACAGCAGCAGCGAGTGGCTTTGGCGCGGGCGCTGGCACCTGCTCCGGCCTTGCTGCTACTCGATGAACCGTTTTCCAATCTGGATGTCGACCTGAGAGAACGCCTGGCTTACGAACTGCGCGGCATCCTCAAGTCTGCCGGCGCCACTGCCCTCTTTGTCACGCACGATCAATCCGAAGCTTTTGCCATTGGGGACCGTATTGGCGTGATGCACGCCGGAAAGATGCACCAGTGGGACGATGCCTACACGCTTTACCATCGCCCTGCCACGCGCTTCGTGGCCGATTTCATCGGACACGGCGTGTTTGCACCGGCCCAGATCGTCCAGCAGGGCGACGAGGTCTACCTGCGAACACCGCTGGGCGACCTCCGGGGCCTGGAGGAGTGTCCCGTCCCCAGCGCCTACCCGGATGGCAGGTGCGACATCTTGCTGCGCGCCGATGACGTCGTCCACGACGACACGTCAGCGGTCAAGGCCCGCGTAGTTCGCAAAGCTTTCAGGGGCGCAATGTACCTTTGCACACTCGAGCTGGATGGCGGTCAAACGGTGCTGGCCCAGTTGCCTTCGCATGACGAAGCCAATGTGGGCGAACGCATTGGCATTCGGCCCGATGTGCGTCACGTGGTGACGTTTCGCAGCGAAACGGCCGTCAGCTCCAGCGCCACTTGAGTCCCCCGCTACCGCGGCCACAGTCGTCTGATCAGTGCAGTGGTGCCCCGACCCCGTTTCGCCAGGCTCACCAACTCAGCGCTTTCCCATTGTCTTTGAACAATGCCCCACCCGTGGCGTCTGGATTCCCCACTTTGAGGCCAGGCAACAAGTCCGCCTCGCTCACGCCATAGTGCTTCATGCACATTGGGCACACGAGAATCGTCGCCCCTTGGCTGAGAAGGTTCGTCATGGCCTTCTGATGCTGGGCAAACTTCTCTGCATTCGCCTTTGACGCGACCAACACTGCCTTATCGTTGAGAAAAAGCGTCAGGGTATGCCCTCGCTCGTGCTGCTTCGCGCCAAAGCCAATGGCCATGTTCGCGCGGTGCGCGTCGTCGCTGGTCAAGTTGATGAACAGCGGGTCAGTCTCGCCTGCAAAAGCGGGCGTGACAATCGCGCTGAGGCTCAGAGCCAATACCAGCAGAAATCGGGAAAAGATATTCATGTTGAGTTTCTCTGTTTGATTGTTCACAAAGTCATTGCCGACGACACGCGGACTTCCAGTCCAGCTCCCGGGCACCGCTTTGCAAGCCGACTGGAAGCACAAATCTTGGTGACAGATTTGTGCCATCGCAGCGAGCCAAATGACGTGCGGCAAAAGGTGTCAAGCTGCGACCAGCGTTACGTCATTGACGGGCGTGCGCTCGCGGGAGGGCAAAATCTGCTTGAGCACGCGACAAACTGTCTCGTGTTTGGCATCCACGATGCGCGCCATGTCCCTCAGCGTGGGCAGCTTGACGAGCGGTGCGACATGGGTCCTCGCTTGGCTGCGCATGCTCGTGGGGTAACCCAGCAAGACCAGCAAGTTGGACAAACGCATAGCCACAGAACCCGTTCTCAGGCGAGCCATGTCCACCATGCGTTCACCTTGTTGCAGCAAGGCTTGCTGGAGCAATATGGCCCGAGTTTCCTGATCAATGTCGACCCGCTCCAAGCGCACCGGCGTCAGCGCCGTGGCAGTGCATT
>JBNKNN010000258.1:0-51559 GCA_050293865.1 Hydrogenophaga sp.
TTGGGTCTGCTCATCGGCGCAACGTCTGTTTAGAACCTTTTCGGCCGGCGACTCTTCCGGTTCTTTCTCAAGGAGCATTGCCATGATGCATGGTGACATTTCAAGCAGCGCTGACACGGTGGGTGTCGCGGTTGTCAATTACAAGATGCCGCGCTTGCACACCAAGGCCGAGGTGCTGGATAACGCGCGCAAGATCGCAGACATGGTCGTCGGCATGAAGTCGGGTTTGCCGGGCATGGACCTGGTGATCTTTCCCGAGTACAGCACGCACGGCATCATGTACGACTCGAAGGAGATGTACGACACGGCGGCGACGGTGCCGGGTGCCGAGACAGAGATCTTTGCCGAGGCCTGCCGCAAGGCCAAGGTCTGGGGTGTGTTCTCGCTCACGGGCGAGCAGCACGAAGAGCATCCGCACAAGGCGCCCTACAACACATTGATCCTGATGAACGACCAAGGCGAGATCGTTCAGAAGTACCGCAAGATCATGCCCTGGGTGCCCATCGAAGGCTGGTACCCCGGGGACTGCACCTATGTGAGTGAGGGCCCCAAGGGATTGAAGATCAGTCTCATCATTTGCGACGATGGCAACTACCCCGAAATCTGGCGCGACTGCGCCATGAAGGGCGCTGAACTCATCGTGCGTTGTCAGGGTTACATGTACCCCGCCAAGGACCAGCAGGTCCTGATGGCCAAAGCCATGGCATGGGCCAACAACACCTATGTCGCCGTGGCCAATGCGTCCGGCTTTGATGGCGTCTACAGCTATTTCGGGCACAGCGCCATCATCGGCTTTGATGGCCGCACATTGGGCGAATGCGGTGAAGAGGACTACGGCGTGCAGTATGCGGCGCTTTCCAAGAGCCTGATTCGCGACTTCAGAAAGAACGCGCAAAGCGAGAACCATCTGTTCAAACTACTGCATCGCGGCTACACCGGCATGATCAACTCGGGCGACGGCGACAAAGGTGCGGCGGCCTGCCCGTACGAGTTCTACGGAAATTGGGTCAACGACCCCGAGGGTGCTCGAAAAGCGGCGGAGGCGATCACGCGACCGATGGTCGGCACCGAAGAGTGTCCTATCGACGGTATCCCGAACCCCATGACGGCTGGGAAATAGCAAGAGGGCCGAGCGCTAACCCGACCCCAAGGGCGACAGGGTGCATGTCGTGATGTCGGGCATGCTCCCTCCCTACAAAACCCATCGAACCTCGCGCCGCACCCTCTTGAAGTGGCAGGTGCGTGCGCCAGGCGCCGTCGCTGGGGCGCTGCCGGTTCAGCCGTTGGGCGCTTCGGCCGCACGCACTGTGGCGACCATGCCAGCGTTTCGTGGGGCGTGAGTGTTCATAGAGCGGGCCAGCGTGACCACCGCGCCACACAGCGCGTCAATCTCGGTGCGCCTGCCAGCTTGCAGATCATCCGCCATGCTGGAGCGAGCCTTGTCGTCAATGCGCAGCATGCGCGCAGCCACCACCCGGAACAACCAGGTGGGCAGGCGCAGCACCTGAACCAGACGCCGCCATGGCAAGGGCGTGAGCTGTGCAGGTGCAATCCCGGCCCCGTCCAGCACATCCAGCGCCTCCTCCATCAGATCCGCAAAGACTCGTCTGTGTCGACGTTCCAGCAACTCGGCGCGAAGTGGCAGGCCAGAAAGAGCATTGACGGGATTGTTCAGGTTGAGCAGCAGCTTGCCCCACTGCACCGGGGCCAGGTCTGTGTGGAGATCGAGGCCGAGTCCGGCGCGTTCGAACGTGTCTTGCCATTGAGCCAGCGTCCCCGTCATCTCTGCAGCCAGTCGGCCGGTGGTGCCTCGATGAAAATGCGCCGCAGACACTTGTGCAATATTGAACGGCACCATCGCTGGGATCACACTCAAGGAGCCTGCAGCCCCTTGGGCTCGGGCGGCGTTGTCGATGCCGTTTTGCAGACTGAGCACCAAAGTGTTTGCCGGCAGGGCACTGGCCAGTTCACGGGCGGCCGATTCGGTGGCGCCACTCTTGACACATAACAAGACCATATCGAAGTGCTCGCCTTCAGGCACCCGCTCATGCAAGGTGAGGCTTTCCCGCGGCAACCATGTGTCGCGGCCATCGAGATCCGTGATGCGCAAGCCCTGCGCGCGCAGAGCGTCCAGCACTCGCGGCCGACCCACCCATTGAACGCGCGCGCCACCAGATTGCAGACAACCACCCACATAGCAGCCCACACTGCCTGCGCCCATGACAAGCACCGATAGCGAATGATTGGAAGCCGTGCTGACGGGAGTATGCATGTGAAATCTGGTTGGATTGCTGGTCAGTCAGTGATCGATGGGTTCCAGGCGGTACCGGCTGTGGCTGAAGGCCTGCCACTCCCGCCATTGTGCGATATCTAACGATGACGCAGTTGACCCCCGGCAATCGATTTGGTAGCCACTTTGCTCAAGGTTTGGCAGGCGACCGCCGATAAGTTTCAAACCGGTCAATCGGCTGATTAACTCGCCGATGGCTTTGGCTGGTTTGGCTTTCATGCGAAAGAGTGCCTCCGTAGGAAGAGATGCATTGCTCGGTATGACAGTCGATTGAAAACACTTCAGATGTCGAGCACTTTCGTATGAGCCTTCTACATCCTGCGAACGAAAATCTGGCGAGCAGACTGCCTGCCGGGCTGGCGTCCTGGTTGATGCATCCACTGGATCGCATGCGGTCGTCGAATCCATCAGCCGGTGGCGACAGCGCACTGCGCGACGTGGCTGATCGCATGTCCGAAGCTGCGGGGCTTTGGGCGATGCACATTGGTACCGCGCAGGATCAAATGCGCGAAGCGACTGAGAGCCTGCTCGCCGGCTTCGCCGGGATCCTTGAGGAGCTGGACCATATCGTCGCGCCCGGAACGGGCGGAGGCGATGAACTCACTTCAGAAGAAGTGGACGAGCGCGCCTCAATGCTCTCGCGCTGCGAGCGCCAACTGCGTTCCTTGCTGGAGAATTTTGGCAGCTTCGTTGAGTCGCGCGACGGCATGATGAACTCTGTGCGCTCGCTCTCCGCTGCATCAGAGAGCCTGGCCAACATGGCTGAGGACGTGAGCAAGCTGGCACGCCAGACCAACTTGCTGTCGATCAACGCGGCGATTGAGGCGGCGCGTGCCGGGGAAAGCGGTCGTGGCTTCTCGGTGGTTGCGGCGGAAGTCCGGCGTCTCTCAGGTGAATCGGGTTCCACCGGCAAGAGCATTGCGGACCAGGTAGGCAAGTTCAGTTCGCGCATGCATGAAGTCATCGGCGAGGCAGATGCGCATGCGCGCCACGACGCGGACGTGGTTCAGTCCTCCGGGCAAATCGTCAACGACGTGATCGCCCAGGTGGATGGTGCGGTGTCCGGCCTGAACGCGCGCGCTGCCGATTTGCGGGAGCGCGGCATGAATGTGCGCGCGCAGGTTGAGCAAATGATGATCAATTTCCAGTTCCAGGACAGGGTGCACCAGATTCTGGACCAGGTGCGCAATTCGATGGAAGAGGCTGCTCGCGTGCTGGCGTCTTCTGTCGAACAGGGTGAGGTGCCCGATGCGCAAGTCTGGAGCGCGATGCTCAGCTCTGGCTACACCACCGACGAGCAGCGCAATGCAGCAACCGGATCAACCGGTGGTGCCACCGGTTCGACCAGTGAAACCACGTTCTTCTGAGAGGCCTCAAAGGGAGTTCACCCATGTCCAAAACCATTTTGATCGTCGACGACTCCAGTTCCCTTCGAACCGTCGTCAAACTGGCCCTGACCCGTTCGGGATACACGGTGATCGAGGCCGGTGACGGCAAGGAAGGTCTGGCGCAGCTTGAAAAGGCTGGCAAGGTCAACCTGATCGTCAGCGACGTGAACATGCCGAACATGGATGGCATCACTTTCGTGACCGAAGTGAAGAAGCACCCCAGGCACAAGTTCACCCCGGTGGTCATGCTCACCACCGAGGGACAGGACGCGAAGAAGGAACAGGGCAGAGCCGCTGGCGCCAAAGCCTGGATCTGCAAACCGTTCAATCCGCCGCAGCTGCTCGACGCAGTGTCCAAGCTGATCCTGCCTTGAAAGGTGGCTTCATGAGCGATATCCGTACCTTGCCCGGCGAGGTGACCATCTACACCGTGGGTGAACTTCGAGAACTCTGCCAGCGTTGGTTGAGCGAAGCACCCAGGGACGACGATGCAAGCTGTGGCTCCTGGATGGTGGGCGCGCAGTCCGTGGATCAAGCCGACGCCGCGGGTGTGCAACTGTTGCTGGCCTTGGATCGATCTCTGGCTGCGGTGGAGTGTCAGCTTTGCCTGCAGAACCCATCTTCCACCTTGAAGACAGCGTTTGACGCCTTGGGTCTGAGCGAATGGCTTGAGTTGCGCACTGTGGAAGGAGAGCCCGTATGAGCCAGGAAGACGCAGACCGCAGCTTCATCCTCGAAGCCCTGCCCGCATTTATCAGCGAGGCGGACGAGCAGTTGGAGAGCATCGAGCAGCTCTTGCTGGAGCTGGAAGACGACCCCAAAAACCTGGATCTGTTGGGGGCACTGTTCCGTTGTGCCCATACGGTCAAGGGTTCTGCGGGAATCTTCGGCCTCGATGAAGTGGTGGCTTTCACCCATCACGTCGAGACCTTGCTGGACCAGCTTCGCGACGGCCTGGTGACGCTGACACCGGACATGAGCACCTTGCTGCTCAGATGCAAAGACCAGATCCGTTCACTGATTGACCAGGCTCAGAAAGGACAGGCGCCACAAGCGCAATCGCTCGAGACCCGGGCGCAACTGGAGCGGCAACTGCAAGAGCTCGTCGGCGAGACGCCAGATGCCTCCCGTGCCGGGCAGCCTGTGGAGACGCCTGTGTCTGCAGATGCGAGCAAGGACGCGGCACCTGGCGGTGCCTGGCATATCGACGTGCGCTTCCTGGCCGACACGTTTCGCAATGGCATGGACCCATTGGCCATCCTCAACTACGTACGTGGCATGGGCAGCATTGAGCGCATGGTGTGCCAAGTGGACGCAGTACCGGCCCTGGATGAGATGGATGCAGAGAGCTGCTATCTCGGCTTCTCGTTCGACCTGCTGACTGAGGCCGATCAAGAGACCATCGAATCCGCGTTTACCTTTGTCCGCGATGACTGCACCTTGGCCATCACGGCACCGGCTGCAGCGCCTGAGGAAACGGTGCCTGAACCGTCTTCAGCAGAGGTGGCTCCCTCGCCCGAGCCGATGCCAACAGCGCCAGCGCCAGTCTCAGGCAGTGGAACCCCAGCAGCCAAGGCTGATGCCAAGTCATCTGCTGGTGGCGAGCAGCGATTTATCCGTGTGCAAGCGGATCGGCTCGACGCCGTGATCAACCTGTTGGGCGAACTGGTCATCGCCGGTGCGGGCGCCCAGATGCTGGCCCGACAGTCGGGCCTGGGCAGCCTGGTCGAAGCCAACGACCAGATCAATTCGCTGGTCGAGGAAATTCGCAACGGCACGCTGCAATTGCGCATGGTCCCGATTGGCGAGACGTTTTCCCGCTTCCGTCGAGTGGTGCGGGACACGGCCGCTGAACTGGGTAAGGATGTTCAGTTGGAAATTGTCGGCGGTGATACCGAGCTCGACAAGTCGGTGGTGGAACGCATTGCCGACCCCCTCATGCACCTGGTGCGCAACGCGCTGGATCACGGCCTGGAAACACCTGAGCAACGTGAAGCCGTGGGCAAGCGCAGACAGGGAAGGCTGACGCTGAGCGCATTCCACGAATCCGGCAGCATCCACATTCGCATCGAAGACAACGGTCGTGGCATTTCCCGCGACAAAGTGCTCAACCGGGCGTGGGATCGTGGCTTCATCGAGCGTGGCGTGATACCAGCCGATGCAGACATTCTCAAACTGATCTTTGAGCCCGGCTTTTCAACGGCAGCGCAGGTGACCAATCTGTCCGGCCGTGGCGTGGGAATGGACGTGGTCCGCCGCAACATCGAAGCGCTGCGCGGGCAAGTCCAGATCAGCAGTATTGAAGGCCTCGGTTCAACCATCGAGATCAGGCTGCCGCTGACCCTGGCCATCATTGATGGATTCCTGGTGGGCGTGGGTGACTCGCGGTTCATCTTCCCGCTGGACGCTGTAGTGGAGGTCATCGAAAACCGTCCAACCGCCTCTGAGCTGGACGCCTACGGCCGCGGAGTGGTCGAACTTCGTGGGCAAGTGCTTCCCCTGGTGTGCTTGCGATCACTCTACGGACTGGAGTCGCCGCCACCGAGCCGCGCCAGCGTGGTCGTGATTCGATCAGGCATGGAGCGCTACGGCGTGTTGGTAGACCAACTGATGGGCCAGCACCAAACTGTCATCAAACCTTTGGGACGCTTGTTCCAGAGCCTGCGAGGTGTATCAGGCTCCTCGATTCTGGGTAACGGAGAAGTGGCGTTGATTTGCGATGTTGCTTCGTTGTGGGAACTGACGGCGCATCCGCCGGGCACGGTGTCTCCCGGCGCCCCCCCGAGAGAGACGCCGCCTGAACCTTCTCTCACAAGCCCATCAACTGTTGAATTACCCCCTTCTCTTGAGGAGATCTGACATGACAAACCCAAAATATTCCTGGACCGCTCGCCTCTTCGCAGGTCACGAGCTCGAGCAAATGGAGCTACAGCTCGAGAAGAAGTCTGGCGAGCTCGACTCGACCCGTTCAAGACTCCAGCAAACGGAGCAGGCGCACGAAGCGCTGAGCAAGCAGGCCATGGGTGTGCTTTCAGCCATTGACACGAGCTTTGCCTACATCGAGTTTGAGCCCGACGGAACGGTCCTATCCGCCAATGACAACTTCTGCCGCGCCCTGGGCTATGAGCTCGAGGAGATCAAGGGCAAGCACCACCGCATCTTCGTCGACAAGACTTATAGGGAATCGCGTGAATACGATGCCTTCTGGGATGCCCTGAAAGCCGGGCAGAATCAGGTAGACGTGTTCAAGCGGATCACCAAGAGCGGTCAGCCGATCTGGATTCAGGCCACTTACGCGGCCGTGAAGAATGATGCAGGTTCGGTCATCAAAGTGGTCAAGATTGCCACGAACGTGACGGAACAGCGGCTGAAGTCGGCTGACTGGGAAGGCCAGCTGGATGCCATCTCCAAAGCGCAGGCTGTAATCGAGTTCGATCTCAAGGGCAACATCCTCTCAGCGAATGCCAACTTTTGTCAGGCTCTGGGCTACTCGGCTGAAGAGCTTGAAGGCAAGCATCACAGTCTGTTTGTCGATCCCGCCTATCGGGCCAGCCCAGAGTACGCGTCATTCTGGGAGAAGCTGGGGCGGGGGCAGTTCGACGCTGGTCAGTACCGTCGGTTCGGCAAGGGTGGAAAAGAGGTCTGGATTCAGGCCAGCTACAACCCCATCATGGACCTGGAAGGCAAGCCGTTCAAAGTCGTCAAATACGCGACCGATATCACGGCGCAGAAGCTGCAGGCAGCCGACTTTGCCGGCCAGCTGGATGCGATCAGCAAGGCGCAGGCCGTGATCGAGTTCGATCTCAAGGGCAACATCCTCACCGCCAACGACAACTTCCTGAGCACGCTGGGCTATCGACTTGACGAAGTTCAGGGTAAACACCACAGCATGTTTGTTGATCCTGGTGAACGTGCCCAGCCTGCCTATCGGGAGTTCTGGGAGCGCCTGGCCCAAGGTGCGTTCGATTCCGGCCGCTACCGTCGCATCGACAAGTTTGGCAAGGATGTGTGGATTCAGGCCAGCTATAACCCGATCATGGACATGAACGGCAAGCCGTTCAAGGTGGTCAAATATGCGACTGACGTGACCGAGCAGGTCAAGGCCGCCGACATGCTGGCCTTGGTGGTCGAACAAGCACAGGCTGTGACCGGCGCCGCCAAGGATGGCGACCTGGATCAGCGTATTCCCCTGGATGGGAAGAGCGGCGCGCCACGCGACCTGTGTGTCGGCATCAACTCGCTGCTCGAAACCACCAGCGAGATCTTTGGCGATGTGGGTCGCGTCTTCAGCGGTCTGTCCAATGGCGATCTGAGCCAGCGCATCGAACGCGATTGTGCAGGCGTGTTCGACGTGCTCAAGACGGATGCCAATGCCAGTTGCGAAAAGTTGGCGGAGATCATTGAAGAAGTGCGTGGCGCCGCAGATGCTCTCAACGGTGCGGCCAACCAGGTGAGTGCCACGGCGCAAAGCCTGTCGCAGGCAGCGAGCGAGCAAGCCTCCTCGGTGGAAGAGACCACTTCTTCCGTGGACCTGATGTCAGCCTCGATTTCGCAGAACAGCGACAACGCCCGTGTCACCGATGGCATGGCCACCAAAGCCAGCAAAGAAGCCAGCGACGGCGGCAAGGCCGTGACCATGACGGTGGACGCCATGAAGCAGATCGCAGCCAAGATCAGCATTGTTGACGACATTGCCTACCAGACCAACCTGCTGGCGCTGAACGCAGCGATTGAGGCGGCCCGTGCAGGTGAGCATGGCAAGGGCTTTGCCGTGGTGGCGGCGGAGGTGCGCAAGCTGGCGGAACGCAGCCAGGAAGCGGCCAAGGAAATTGGCGACCTCGCTGACAAGAGTGTGTCAACTGCGGAAGGCGCAGGCAAACTGCTCGACGAGATCGTGCCATCCATCCAGCGCACGTCCGAGTTGGTTCAAGAGATCGCAGCAGCGTCCACCGAGCAAAGCCAGTCGGTGACGCAGATCGGTGGCGCGATGGGCCAGTTGTCCAAGGCAACCCAGCAAAATGCGTCGGCCTCTGAAGAGTTGGCCGCCACCTCCGAGGAGTTGTCTGGCCAGGCTGGTCAACTGCTGCAAGCAGTATCGTTCTTCGGCCAAGGCAGCGGCAGTGGTGGTTCGCGCCACCACATCGATGACGGCCAAAGCGGAGGCGTCCGCGCTGTCGCTGTTGGCAAGGCATCGAAACGCCTCAACGGCGCGCGCCGCGCGCCCGCACCTGAAATGGCCTCCGCTGGCAACTTCCGCCCCTACTGAGTTGGCCAACAGAGGGAGTGAACCACCATGAGTTCAGAAGCCGTCACAAGCGCTGCCGGAGAGGCAGAGGGCAACACCGTGCAGGTGCTGACCTTCTACCTCGACGATGAAATCTTTGCGATGGACATCGATTCCGTTCGAGAGATCATCCAGTACAGCCCCATCACGCGGGTTCCCCTGATGCCAGCGTTCGTCAGAGGTGTGATCAATGTGCGTGGCGCCGTGGTGCCCGTCATTGATCTGCACTCTCGCTTCGGCCATGCCCAGGGGCGAGTGGGCAAGAAGACCTGCATTGTCATCTTCGATGCGGTGCACGATGGCGAGCGCGCTGAACTGGGCATGCTGGTGGACTCCGTGAGCGAAGTCGTGGGCGTGCCCGTGGACGACATTGAGCCACCGCCAGGTTTTGGCACCGCAGTTCAGCGCGACTTCATTCATGGCATTGGAAAGATTGTCGGCCGCTTTGTCACCATTCTCGATCCTCACAAGGCTTTCAATATCGAGGAAATGGCGCGCTTGTGCGAAAGCAGCCAGGAAGCGATGGCCTCATGACACCGCTTCAAGACAGCACGTTCCGCCAGATCGTCGGCTTGATGCACGAAGTCTGCGGGCTGTCGTTTGCCGACAGCAAAAAACCACTTATCGCTTCGCGCCTGGCGCCCCGGATTCAACGCCTGGGCATGAGTGGGTACGAAGACTACGCTCGGTTGATCCACTCATCCGACGCGTCGGGCGAGCTGCAAATGGCGATTGATCTGCTGACCACGAACGAAACCTACTTCTTTCGTGAACAAGCGCATTTCGACCTGATGGAGAAGGACCTGGCCGAGCGCAAGGTGCGCAATGCTGCCGTATGGAGTGCTGCTTCTTCGTTTGGTGATGAGGCCTATAGCGCTGCGATGTTGCTCGCAGACATGCAGTTGCGAGGTGCGATGGACCCTCATTGGTCGATCCTGGGCACCGACATCAGTGACCGGGTGTTGCGCGCCGCAACCCAAGCCGTTTTTCCGGAAGAACGCTTGCGTCACGTCTCGCCGGAGCGGCTCAAACGCTATTGCCTCAAAGGCGAGGGTGAATCCGAAGGCCTGGTCCAGATCAAGCCCAAGTTGCGTGAAAACGTGAGCTTTGGCTGGCTCAATCTGACTGAGCCGATCGAGGATCTCGGGCCTTTTGACGTGATATTCCTGCGCAATGTACTGATCTATTTCGACCCTCCAACCAAGTCGGCCGTCGTGGACAGTGTGGTCTCCCGGTTGCGCCCCGGCGGCCTTTTCTTCATCGGTACCGCTGAAGGCCGGGTCAAGACGCAGACGCCTCTCACGCCGCTAGGTCCTGGTGCATTTCGCAAGGAGGCTGCGTGAACGCGCTTGTCTCCTGCTATCGAAGGCGTCCCGCGCCGACCTCGCCGTTGCAGGAGAGCCTGGCGCGAACCCATGTGGTTCACCCCGGCCAAATCGCCACTGCCATGAATGGCGAACGTCTGGAGACCTTGCTGGGGTCCTGCGTGTCAGTGATTCTGACCGACCCGCGTCGCACCATCGCTGTCATGTGTCACATTGTTCATGTGGGAGTCCGCGGCGGTTCTGGCCGTCTGACGGCTGCTCACGGCACCATTGCGATGGAGATCATGGTCGAGGCGCTGCTCTCGCTGGGAATCAACCCCTCCATGTGCCAAGCCTTTGTGTACGGCGGGGGCAATCAGTTTCCGACCCTGTACAGTCAAACGCACGTGGGGTTCAACAATGTGCAATGGGTGATGCAAGCCCTGGCGCAGCGCCATATTCCCGTAGTCCTCTCTGATGTTGGTGGTGAAGTCTACCGCCGGGTCCGTTGGTCGGTGGGTCATGGCGCGCCGGAGGTGGTGTCGACGCCCATACAGGGAGCAGAAGAATGACTGTACGGGTCTATGTGGTGGACGATTCCGCCGTGGTGCGTCAGACCATCCAGCACTTGCTCGAAGGCGATCAGGAGCTGGAGCTGGTGGGCAGCGCCCCCAACCCGTTGCTGGCCAAGTCAGCGATTGAGAAGAAGCAGCCGGACGTGCTGCTGCTCGACATTGAAATGCCAGGCATGGACGGGCTGACGTTTCTGCGGCAGATCATGGAAAGCAACCCCATTCCGACCGTGATTTGCTCGACCCTCACCACGGACGGCAGCCGCATGGCCATGGATGCCTTGGCCGCAGGAGCTGTGGCGGTGGTGGCCAAACCCCGGTTGGGGCTCAAGCAGTTTCTCGAAGATTCTCGGCGCGAGCTGACCCAAACCCTTAAGGCGGCGGCGCGCGCGCGCCCCAAACGGGTCAGTGCCCCGGTTGCGGGGCCTGCCATGGCCGCCGCAGCAGCCGGCAAGGCGGCAGGCGCACCTCTGCATGCGCTCTCCGTCAACAAACCGGTGGTGCTGGGAGCATCCACTGGCGGCACCCAGGCCATCGAATCCGTGCTGACTGGCTTGCCCGCCGATGGCCCCGGCATAGCCATCGTCTTGCACATGCCTGAAAAATTCACTGCCATGTATGCGCAGCGGCTGGATTCCTTGTGTGCGATGCGTGTTCGCGAGGCCAGAGACGGTGACCGTGTGGAGCGCGGCTTGGTATTGATCGCGCCAGGCGGTCGCCACATGCAACTGCGCAAAGCGGCTGGCCAATATTTTGTTTCAGTGGTGGATGGCCCGCCTGTGAATCGCCACAAGCCCTCTGTGGATGTGTTGTTTCGCTCTGCTGCCGAGTGCGCTGGCAGGGACGCCCTGGCGATCATCCTCACAGGCATGGGTGACGATGGTGCGCGTGGCATGAAAGCCATGCACGATCTGGGCGCCCGTACGCTGGCCCAGGATGAGGCCTCCTGTGTGGTCTACGGCATGCCCAAGGAAGCGGTAGCCATCGGGGCGGTTGACCGCGTGGTGCCCCTTCAGCAGGTAGCTGAGAGTATCCTGGGCTTTGACGCCCGAGGGTGAGTTGGGCAAGGCCCTGCGTTGGCCTTGTTTCCTCCGCAGAAGCTGGCAGCGGGTAAAATGCTGTCCTCTCAAGGAGCGTTGCAGCGCTGCTCCCATGTAGGGCAGCGTCAGGCTTGAGATTCTGGAGGCCGTCAGGCGCCCCATGCACACAACGGCGCTCACCAGCCATTGATCCCCAAATGTCACCCTGGTGAGTCCCATGTCCGTTGATTCTGCTGCGCCCGAAACCCCCACCGAAGCTGCACCGCTTGTACCGCCCATGCTGCTGTCCGGCCTGGAGCCGCTGAGCATCGGCAAAGACACCTTGTTCGTCAACGTCGGCGAACGCACCAACGTCACCGGCTCCAAGGCCTTCGCCCGCATGGTGCTGGAGGGTCGCTATGAAGACGCCCTGGCGGTGGCCCGCCAACAGGTGGAGAACGGCGCCCAGATCATCGACATCAACATGGACGAGGCCATGCTCGACAGCAAGGCCGCCATGGTGCGTTTCCTGAACTTGATCGCCGGCGAGCCCGACATTGCGCGCGTGCCGATCATGATCGACTCGTCCAAGTGGGAAGTGATCGAGGCCGGCCTGCAGTGCATCCAGGGCAAGGGCGTCGTCAACTCCATTTCCATGAAGGAAGGGGTGGATGAATTCAAGCGCCAGGCCCAACTGATCCAGCGCTACGGCGCAGCCACCGTGGTCATGGCCTTCGACGAGCAGGGCCAGGCCGACACCTACGCGCGCAAGATCGAGATTTGCGAGCGGGCCTACCGCATCCTGGTCGATGAGGTCGGCTTCCCGCCCGAAGACATCATCTTCGACCCCAACATCTTCGCCATCGCCACCGGCATCGCCGAGCACGACAACTACGCGGTGGATTTCATCGAAGCCACGCGCTGGATCAAGCAGAACCTGCCGGGCGCCAAGGTCTCGGGCGGCGTGTCCAACGTGTCCTTCAGCTTCCGCGGCAATGAGCCGGTGCGCGAAGCCATCCACACCGTTTTCCTGTACCACGCCATTCAGGCGGGCATGGACATGGGCATTGTCAACGCTGGCATGGTTGGCGTGTATGACGAGCTCGAACCAGAGCTGCGCGAGCGCGTTGAAGACGTCGTGCTCAATCGTCGCTCTGATGCGGGCGAACGCCTGATTGAGATCGCCGAAAGCGCCAAGGGTGCGGCCAAGGACGAATCCAAGAAGAATGAATGGCGCGGCCTGCCGATCCGGGAACGCCTCACCCATGCGCTCGTGCGCGGCATCAACGACCACATCACCGAAGACACCGAGGAGATGTGGCAACTGATCAAGGCCGACGGCGGCCGGCCACTGGCCGTGATCGAAGGCCCGCTGATGGATGGTATGAATGTCGTCGGCGACCTGTTCGGTGCCGGCAAGATGTTCCTTCCTCAGGTGGTCAAGAGCGCCCGCGTGATGAAACAGGCCGTCGCCCACCTGATGCCGTACATCGAGGAAGAAAAGCGACAGCTCGAGGCGGCTGGCGCGGACGTGCGGGCCAAGGGCAAGATCGTCATCGCGACCGTCAAGGGCGACGTGCATGACATCGGCAAGAACATCGTGACCGTTGTGCTCCAGTGCAACAACTTCGAGGTGGTCAACATGGGCGTGATGGTGCCCTGGCAGGACATTCTGACCAAGGCCAAGGAGGAGGGGGCCGATATCATCGGCCTCTCGGGTCTTATCACCCCCAGCCTGGAAGAGATGCAGGTGGTCGCTGCCGAAATGCAGAAAGACCCCTATTTCCGCGACAAGGCGATGCCGCTGCTCATTGGGGGCGCCACCACCAGCCGCGTGCACACGGCAGTGAAAATTTCGCCGCACTACGAAGGTCCGGTGGTCTATGTGCCCGACGCCTCACGCAGTGTCAGCGTAGCCCAGGGCCTGATCGGCGATGGACGCGTGCAATATATCGCCGAGCTCAATGCCGACTATGAACGGGTGCGGCAACAGCACGCCAACAAGAAGGCGGTCCCGATGTGGACGCTGGAGAAGGCGCGGGCCAATGCCACGCCGGTGGCGTTCTCGTCTGCTCCTACCAAGCCCAAGTTCATTGGCCGCCGTGTGTTCAAAAACTTCGACCTGGCCGAAGCAGCCAAGTACATCGACTGGGGCCCCTTCTTCCAGACCTGGGATCTGGCTGGCCCCTACCCTGCCATCCTCGATGACGAGGTGGTGGGCGAGCAGGCGCGCAAGGTATACGCCGATGCCCAGGCCATGCTCAAGAAGATCATTGATGGCCGCTGGCTCACAGCCAATGCCGTGATTGGGCTTTACCCCGCCAATCGCGCGGGCAGCGATGACATCGTGCTCTACGCCGATGAATCACGTCAGCAACCGGTGCTGACCTGGTACGGTCTGCGCCAGCAGACCGAGAAGCAGGAAATCGATGGTGTGATGCGCCCGAGCCGGTGTCTGGCCGACTTCGTTGCGCCTGCTGGTACGGTCGATTACGTGGGACTGTTCGCGGTGACAGCCGGTATCGGCGCTGAGAAAAAAGAGCAGCAGTTCCTGGCGGCGCACGATGACTACAACGCGATTCTTTGCAAGGCGCTGGCCGACCGCCTGGCCGAGGCCATGGCCGAATGCATGCACGAGCGCGTGCGCAAGGACTTGTGGGGCTATGCTGCCGACGAATCCCTTAGCAACGCGGAGCTCATCAAGGAGAAGTACCGTGGTATTCGTCCGGCGCCAGGTTATCCGGCCTGCCCGGATCACAGCGTCAAGCGCGGCATGTTCGATCTACTGCAGGCCGACGAGATTGGCATGGGGCTGACCGACAGCTTGGCCATGACCCCGGCAGCCAGCGTCAGCGGCTTCTACCTGGCACACCCCGATAGCACCTACTTCAACGTGGGCAAGATCGGGGAAGATCAGGTATCTGATCTGGCCAGTCGCAGTGGCGTGGACGTTGCCGAGCTCAAGCGCTGGCTGGGGCCAAACCTGTGAGACGCCAATGGCTGCGGCTTAGGGGGCATTGGCGGGGCGTCAGCTAGGGATAACGTAGTTGCTGTTACCCGCAGACCTCGGCGCGCCTTTCGGCGCCTTGACGCACAGTTGCTCGCCACATTGGGTGATGGTGCCGGAGTACGTGGCGCGAAGCTGTGCCACCCTCATGGCCTGCTCGGCGAGCTGATGAAGGTCTTGCGCACAGAGGCCGGGGGGCTTGCCGGGCCCCATGTCTGGCCACATCAGCACGAGCGTGAACTTGCCCAGGGAGTCTGGGCCCATCTGGTCGCGGAACATGTTCGCAGGAATACGAAACGAAGGCGCGTCGATCCCAAGCCAGCATTCTTGAGCTGGTCGTTGTTGCCTTCCCATGTGCAAGGCCAGGGTACGGCTTTGACGCAAGGCGCGGACTTCATTGGCACTGCGTCGGCCGTCTGGGTCTGGGGTAGTTCTGCGGATGGTGCGACTTCACAGCCAGTGATGGGCAGCAGGCTGAGCAACGCTGCTGTGGCCACGCCACGTCTGGACCGAGAGCGGACTGCCATATGCTCGGCGGTAGGCCTGGTGAAGAAAACGAGTGCTTTGGCGTTATTGAGTTCGTTGGAAATGCTGACGAGCTGGTGCCTAACAATTCATGGAAGGGTCGGGGAGAGGCATTGTCCGGCATCCCACGCCGAGCAATGGCGGCGAACTGCCCGTTGAACGCGGGAGTGGCTGTAAGCTTTCAGGTGCGCCCGGAGCATCGTGCCAAACTCTGCATTTGCGGCGACGTGCCGAGGGGGTATTGCTTGCCTCCGCCTGAGTTCGCGGACAATGACCGCGACGGCCTCTTTTCCTGCTTAGCACATGAACACACCCCCTACCTCGACCCCTGGTACTGCACCAGCGTCCACCAAGCCGCGCCCCTTGGCCTTGGTGACCGGTGCGTCTTCGGGCATCGGTCAGGCGCTGGCTGAGGTGCTGGCCCGTGAAGGCCATGACCTCGTCATCTCGGCCCGCCGCGGCGACGTTCTGGCTTCGAACGCCACCGAGTGGGAAGCCCGCTACCCTACACGTGTGCACGTAATGGTTGCCGACTTGCAGCATCCCGATGGACCCAAGCAATTGTTCGACGATGTGCAGGCGGCTGGGTTGCGGCCAAGTGTGTTGGTCAACAACGCCGGTGTGGGCGTGTTTGGCCCGTTCAAAGACCTGCCCTTGGGGCCGGATCTGGCCATGCTGCAGCTCAATATGTGCAGCCTCGTCGCCGTGACCAAACTGTTTTTGCCCGGGGTTCTGGCTCAGCGCGGTCGCATCCTCAATGTGGCGTCCACAGCGGCTTATCAACCAGGGCCTGGCATGGCCCTGTACTTTGCGTCCAAAGCTTTTGTCCTGCACTTCTCGGAAGCGTTGCATGCGGAACTGGACCACGAAGGGGTGAGCGTGACGGCGCTGTGTCCCGGGCCGACCACCTCAGGGTTCAAGGGCGCCGCGGGCATGGAGAAGTCGAGCCTGTTCAAGACTCCCTGGGTGGCTGAGCCCATGAAGGTGGCCGAATCAGGGTACCGCGCCATGATCCAGGGCAAGCGGGAGTGCATCCCTGGCGCCATGAACTGGATTCTTGCAAAAGGGGGGGCCTTCATGCGCCGCGCCCTGGTGATCAAGCTCGCCGAGGCGATGATGCACGAGACCTGACCCGTCTCCGCCGAGCTGTATTCAGCCACTGTGCGTCGGTGGCTGGCTGCCGTCCGACGCCTTGTTTCGCTGCCGGGCTGGATGGTGTTGGTTGCCGGTCACACCATGGGGTGTTTTGGGCGCTTGGTCCGAAGCCCTGTGATACAAAAACCCTTCCTTGATAACCACGCTACATCAGATAGCGATTCCATCCGCATGGCCGTCAATTGCCCCTCCTGTGGGGCGGAGAACCGAGACAAAGCGCGTTTCTGTACGCGGTGCGCGGGACCATTGGAACCCGTGTTTCCGGCTGCCGATGCTGCTGCAAGGCGCGACCGGGCGAAAGAGCGCAGCGCAAAGCGCAAACGCAAGACTGGCCGAGGCGCCGCTGCGACGTCGAGCTGGGCGGAGCAGCGCGCTTGGCTGCCCGTGGCTTTGCTGTTTGCGGGTGCGCTGGTGTTGGTAACGGTCTGGCTGGGCTGGGGGCCCAAGGAAGTGGCGGAGCCAGTCCGTCCGCTGATGACAGAGTCCGCGCCACCAACGCCTCCCGTGGCGACAAGCGCCGGTGAATCCACCCGGCCTCGACCTGCCGCCGACGGGAGCGCCGCTGTCTCCGTGTCTCCCGCCCTGGAGAGAGAGGCTGCCCAAGCAGCCGAGCGCCTGCGTCAATCGGTGGAGAAACTGCGCCAGGAAGACGAGGCTCGGTCAGCGGAGAAGGCTCGGCGACGCATCGCCGCCCTGGAGTCACGTGAGCGTCTGCAGCGAGAGGAACAGGCGCGCAAGAAGGCTCAAGCGCTGGCCGCACGTCGCGGCGCACGCGAAGAAGCTTCCTTGGCCGACGATGCAGGCCCTTCGACAACCCCGACACCTGCCACGCCGCCTGTGGTTGCCGAGGTCGTGCCTGCACCAACGCCTGAGCCTCGGGCCGGCGTCCGGGAAAAGTGCGCAGGAGAATCCAATTTTTTTGCCCGCGACCTTTGCCATATTGACGCTTGCAAAAAGGTCGAAAACCGCAAGGATCCTGTCTGCGTGCAATACCGCGAGATGGAACGAAACGGTCGCTTTGGCAACTTGTGACCTTGCCGTTCGTCGGCGATTTTTGTTCTGACATAAAATGTCTTGACATGATATGTCGACAGCTCTACATTAGATCTCAAGAAAGCGTTCTGCTGTCACTACAGACCAAGGCGAGAGTCAGGGAATATCCGCAATAACCGCAACAAGACCAAAACAAAACAAGGAGAGCACCATGAAAACACTGTTGGAAAAGCTCAAGGGCGTGGACGTCCTGGTGTCGTCCTCACTGGGCGGCGCAGCCGTTGAGATGCAGCCCATTGCCGGTGAAGTTCCGGTGGTGCAGCTCACCATCGATGGGCGGCAGGAGCTGCCAATCTACGTCACGAGCTCGGACGCCCAGGTGCTCTGCCTGTGCTACCTATGGACAGATGCCGAGGTCAAGCCCGAGCGCCAGTTGGAGCTGATGCAGACCATGTTGGAGCTCAACCCGGCGGTTCCCCTGTCGTCCTTCGGGCGAGTGGGTGAGCACTATGTGTTGTTCGGTGCGCTCTCACGGGAGGCTCGAGCAGAAGATATAGCAGAGGACGTCGCCGTTCTCAGCGACAACGCCATCGACGCTCTCGAGGCGATGGCCGACTACCTGGTTTAACGAGAGCCGGAGCTCGAATCGCTCCGCCCAACCCAACGGAGGACATCATGTCTGTGATCAAGAAAATGGTAACCGCGCTGCGAGGCAGCGTACGCGAAATAGGTGAGAGCGTCGTCGACGCCAACGCCACCCGCATCTACGAGCAGGAAATCCTGGACGCAAAGGACGCCATCACCAAGGCCAAGGAAGACTTGGCCGGCGTCATGGCCAAGGAAATGCAGACGGCGCGTGCGATTGAAAAGCTTCAGCAGGAAGTGACCCGCTACGAATCCAATGCCATGGAAGCGCTGGACAAGCAGAACGAAGGCTTGGCGGAAGAAGTGGCAGACAAGATTGGTTCACTGGAGGCCGAGCTGCAAGAGCAGAGCAAGGCCCACGCGGCCTATGCCATGCAGGTCTCGCGTCTGAAAGACCTGATCCGGTCGGCAGAAGCCAAGATCCGCGATCATGAGCGTGAGATCGGTGTGGCCAAGACGACGGAGAGTGTGTACCGCGCCACCCAGAGCATTTCCGACAATCTGGGGCAGGGCGGCTCCCGCCTGGTCAGCGCGAAAGAGTCGTTGGAACGCATTCGCAAGCGGCACGAAGACCTGGCCGACCGCATGACAGCGGCTGAGCAACTGGACAACGAGTTCGGCAACGCAGCGCTTGAGCGAAAGCTGGCGGAAGCGGGCATCGGGGAGGCGGCCCAGCGCAAGCAGGCCGTGATGGACCGCATCAAAGCCAAGCGGGCCAAGCCTGCGTTGCCACCCCCGTCCGGCGAGTAACCCGCCATGGCTGTTGCGAAGAAGCCCAGTCGCTGGAGCGGGTCTGATCAAGCCCTCAAGGCCGTTCAGGTGGCGTTCGACGTGGAAGAAGCGGTGCTGGAGTCCATCCGCGCCGCCGCCTTCCAGAACAACGTATCCAATTCGGATCAGATCCGCACATTGCTGGACCTTCCAACGCACAGCCGACCCAAAAGGCCGCGCCTGACCGTATCGCTCACACCACAGGACTACCAACTGTTGGCTCAGCGATACGGTCTGGATGCGGAGGACCGTCTGAGCATCAAGGAAAAAGTCACGCAGGAGCTGATCGACTACGCACGCGGCGAGTCAACGTCCACATAATGGCTGGGGCTCGCGTCGGGCGAGTCCAGGGAGTGGGAGCTCCCGTCAAACACAAGACAAACAAACAGGAGGAAGTCATGGACAGCTGGCTCCAGGCGGTAACGTCCTACCCCACTGCCGTGCTGAGCACGGGCATGGTGGTGCTCATGCTCTATTGGGCCCTCGCTCTGATGGGCTGGGTCGATTTCGAGTCTTCGGGCGTGGATCTCGAACTCGAGATGGAAACCGAACCAGGCGACCTTTCAACGCTGGCCGGCTATGTGGTGGCGCTAGGCCTCAATGGCGTCCCCTTCAGCATCGCGGTCAGCCTGGTCATCTTCACCGCGTGGATGATCAGCATCTTTGCCGCGCAATGGTTGCTGCCGCTGGTGCCAACCGAGGTGCTGACCTGGCTGGTCGGAACCGTGGTTCTATTGGGCAGCCTTGCCCTGTCGCTGCCCATTGTGGCGCGCCTCATCCGGCCGATGCGGCCCTTGTTCGTCGTGCACAACGCCACCCGCAACGTAGGTCTGGTGGGCAAGACCTGCCGCATTGTCAGCGAAAGGGCCGATCACACATTCGGCCGGGCAGAAGTGCAGATGCCTGGGGCCACGCCATTGGTCAAGGTTCGCCTGCCAGAGGGGCAGACCCTGGACAAAGGAGCGACAGCCATTGTCATCGAATACGACGAAGCTGCGGGCACCTATCTGATACAGGCTCCCGAGGGCAGCTGAAGCCGCCAGCAGACTCTGGCTGCCACATACATAACAACTGTCAACACACCAACCTAAGAGGGAACACCATGGAGAACTTCTCGATCGGCGGGGGGCTCGTCAACATTCTGATTGGCGGCGCCATCATCGCTTTTTTCCTGATGGTCTTCATCGCCATGTTTTCCAAGTTCTATCGCAAGATAGAGCAGGGATACGCGATGATCGTCAACACCTTGCGCGCAGAGCCCGAGGTCACTTTCACCGGTCGAATGGTCTATCCGATCATTCACAAAGCCGAACTGATGGAGATCTCGGTCAAGACCATCGAAATTGACCGTTCCGGAAATGAAGGCCTTATCTGCCGGGACAACATTCGCGCAGACATCAAGGTGAAGTTCTTCGTCCGCGTGAACAAGACAGCGGACGACGTTCTCAAGGTGGCTCAGGCCATCGGCTGCGATCGGGCCTCCAACCAGGACACGCTCGAAGAGCTGTTCTCGGCCAAGTTTTCCGAGGCACTCAAGACCGTTGGCAAAGCGATGGACTTCGTCGAGCTGTATCAGGCGCGCGACCGTTTCCGTGACGAAATCATCCGTCAGATTGGCGACGATCTCAACGGCTACGTGCTGGACGACGCCGCCATCGACTTCCTGGAGCAGACCCCCTTGGGCAAGCTCGACGCGAACAATATTCTCGATGCGCAAGGTATCAAGAAGATCACCGAGCTGACGGCTGCGGAGAATGTTCGCACCAACGAACTGCGTCGCAACGAAGAGATGCAGATCAAGAAGAAGAACGTGGAGACGAAGGAGGCTTTGCTGGAGCTGGAGCGCCAGGAAGCGGACGCTACCTCCCGCCAGGAGCGTGAAGTGGCCACCGTACGTGCCCGTGAAAAGGCCGAAACCTTGCGCATCCAGGCAGAGGAAAACGCCAAGGCCGAACTTGCTCGGCTGACCGCCGACCAGCAGATCCTGGTGCAGAACGAAAACGTTCAGCGCGAGAGGGAAGTGGCCGAGAACAACCGCAAACGCGCGGTGGCCATTGAAGAGGAGAAGGTCACACGAGCACGCGACCTGGAGATCGTGGACCGAGAGAAGGAAGTGACGCTGCAACGCATCGAGAAAGACAAGGCAGTCGAGGTCCAGAAGAAGGCCATTGCCGATGTGATTCGCGAGCGCATTGTCGTCGAGCGCACGGTGGCAGAACAGGAAGAAGCCATCAAGGAGCTGCGAGTCGTGGCCGAGGCCGACCGCATCAAGCAGTCGACCATCATCACGGCTGAAGGTCAGGCAGAAGAGCGCCTGATCAACGACGTGAAGAACGCCGAAGCGGCAGAGCGCAAGGCCCGCCACAAGGCGGTGGAAGAAGCCACGCTGGCCGAAGCCCGCCTGAAAGTCGCTGAGAAGGATGCCGAGTCCAAGAAACGGGAAGCCGAAGGTATCGAGGCGCTGACCGCCGCGCCTGGCCTGGCAGAAGCCAAAGTCATCAACGTCAAGGCCGATGCGCTGGAGAAGCAAGGCATGGCGGAAGTCCATGTCCGCACGGCCGGCGCCGAAGCGACCCTCAAGGAAGGAGAAGCGAAGGCACGTGTTGTCCAGCTCGAAATGGAAGCAGAAGCCACCGGCAAAGAGCGCCAAGGCATGGCCGAAGTGCAGGTACGCATCGCAGACGCCGACGCAACGGTCAAGACCGGCCAGGCCGAAGCATCAACCATCGAAGCGCGCTTCCAGGCGGAAGCCAAAGGTCTGCGTGAGAAGTTCGAAGCCATGGCAGCGATGAGCGAAGACACACGCGCCCACGAGGAGTATCGAATGGCTCTGGAAACCGCTCACCAGGAAACCATGAAAGGCATCGAGGCCCAAACCTCTATCGCCCGCGAGCAAGCCGATGTACTGGGCACCGCTCTCACCAATGCCAAGATCGACATCGTTGGCGGCGAAGGCGACTACTTCGATCGGTTTGTGGGCGCATTGTCCGTAGGCAAGGGGATCGATGGCGTGGTCAACAAGAGCAAGACCTTGCAGGTGGCCTTCAAGGACCAACTTGCAGGTGATCGCGATGTGGTGCCTGACATCGAGCGCCTGCTCGGCGCCTTGGGCAATTCGTCAGGCGAAATGCAAAACCTGGGCTTGACGGCGGTGTTGACCAAACTGGCGCGCGAAGGCACGGCAGAGCAGAAGTCTGCACTTCAGACGCTCATCAACAGTGTGGCCAAGAAGAGCTGACAACCGGCTGTGGACCTGACCGATGGCGTGGGCAGAAGGTCCCGCGCCAGGAGGCAGCCTGGCCACCGGCCCCTGGGGGTCTTGATACGGCCGGGGGATACCAACATCAGAAAGAGGGAGTACGACATCATGTCCGCGAATATGCATTGCTGCGCTTGTCCGTCCGCACCACTGCTGACTGCGCTGGAGCTGGCCCCCGGCTTGCCAGCACGACATTGCATCCGCTGTGACGGCCATTGGGTGCGACTTGACGACCACCGCGCCTGGCGCGAGCAGGGTGCACGCACAGGCGAGGAGCCGGAAGTGGTCGAGCACTGGCTGGCTGACCAGAGCGAGGGAGCGCGCCACTGTCCAGCCTGCAACCGCATCATGGAGCGCGTGCGCAGTGGGCGGACCCCGGACATTCGGATCGATCGATGCCTACATTGCCACGCCGTCTGGCTCGACGGCGGCGAGTGGGCCGCGTTGCAGTTTCAGGGTGCCGTGCTCGACGAGGTGGTCTCCGATATCTGGCAGCGGCAGCTGCGAGAAGAGGCCACTTTGGAGCGTCGCCGAAACGAGCTTGCACAGCGGCTGGGCCATGATGTGGTCGCCGAGATCGAGCGCGTTCGACATTGGCTGGGAGCGCAACGTGACCCCGACGTGGTGTTGCAACTGATTCGCCACGGCATTTGATGCTGCGGCCGCAAAGAAAGCGAACTCATGTCTGAAAAGGAAAGTCCGTCGTCGTCGTTGACCGAAGAGCAAGGTGCGGTCGAGCAGCTTGTCGCAGATGGTGGCAGCTATGACTTGCTGCGCCATCGATTGGTGCAACAGGGCCAGACCTTGCAGTCCAAAGTGGACCGACTCAATGCGGGCCGCACGGAGGCGTTTGGGCAGACGGAGCAAAGCCTGCTGCTGCGCACCCGTGCTCGCACCGATAACAATTGCGTGGCACGTGACATCGTCCGCATCGGTGATGTGCTGCTCTTCGGCTACAACGTCTTCATCGGTCTGCGCAAAGAGACGACGGTAGGCGATGTGTTCGCCCTCTATCGACTGGAAGGCGAGACGGACGGCGCCGAGTTGCAGGCCCAGCCGCTGCAAGGTACTTTTCTTGATGACAGCCGTTTCGTGGCTGACTTCCGCGAGCTCTATGCCTATTACAAGCAGGCTTCACTGATTCAGCTGCGCGTCACGCAGGACAAGTTGCTCGCAGCGTTTCAAATCGGCCAGCAACTGCACGATACTCGTGTCTTTCGCTGGAGCATCGACGTCGATGGAACGGTGGCCTACATCGACAACCGCGGAGAGCGTGACATTGCGTTGCCACCGACGCACGACTTCGAGTGGACCCAAGCGACCCGTGATGACCATGTGGGGGGCAAGCATCCGCATGTCAATGTGCTCGACACGATTTTCGTGGAAACCACAGGTGGCGACCTCACCATCAAGCTTGAGAACAACACGGAAACTGGCCTGGGCATTTACAGCGAGCCAGTAGAAGACAAGCACCAGTCGCTGACCGACGCCGAAATAGCGTGGGCCAAGCTGGGCATGCTGATCCTGCTCAAGGTCAAGCCCTATCGGGAGACTCGCGAGCGCTACCTGGTCTACAACATCCGTACCCAGGCGGTGGAACGCATCGATGCCATCGGCGTCTCTTGCGTTCAGTTGCCGGAAGACCATGGCATCGTCTTCCCGGGTGGCATCTATTTGCAGACAGGAGAATGGCGACGCTTTGATCTGCCGGAAGACTTGGCTCTGTCTTTGCGCTTCAAGCGCATGGTGCGCTCACCCAATGGCGAGGAGGTGCTCTATGTCTTCTACCAGCCGGGGCATGGACACTACGCGTTGTTCAGCTACAACCTGATCAACAAGACGCTGGCGGCACCCATCGTCTCCAATGGTTACGCGAGGTTCTCTGATGGCCGCATACTGGTGTTTGTCGCGGCAAGCGAAGAGCCCACTCGCATCCATCCGATGCAGCTGTGGAGAACGCCGTTTGCGACCGAAGATCATGTGGCCGAGGCCCCGCAAGGACACGGCTTTTTTGCCAAGGTGGGCAATGCCGAATTGGTGCGCGGCATCTCCGACCTCATGGGAATTGCGCGGGCCGTCAATGAACAAACGCCGACCCGCGCCGCCTATGACGACCTGATCCGCCAGTGCGGCAGGGTGATCGACGCTTATTTCTGGCTCGATGAGCCCGAGGTGGAGCAGCTCGATCAGGACCTCAAGGGCATCATCGAAGGCGCACGGCAGACGCTCTCAGAGTTTGAGAAGGTCGAGAGCATCCGGCGCGAGACGCAAAAGGCGCTCGCTCAGGCGCAGGACGCACAGCGCGAACTGCTGACCGATATCGCCAGTCGCATATGGCGCAAGCCGCAGGACTTTGTCGAAGCGCTGAACAGGTTGCGCGAGCAGCGCGGCCGTTTGCAGCCACTGCGTGAGATGCGCTACGCGGATATCGCCGGAATTGAGGCCATGGATGCCGCTCTGGAAGCCGAGCAGCAGACCATTGGCCATCGCGCCATGCAGTTTCTGGCCGACGAGCATGCGTTTGACGGGCATGCCTCCGAAGTGGCGCATGCCACGCTGGCGCTTGAGCAGGCCAAAACCTCGCCAGCTCTTGGTGAACTGCTGAACACACTCGACGCGCTGGCCAGCGGGCTGGACTTGCTGACTGAGCAGCTTGGCGGATTGCCTGGTGGTGACGCGGTGGTGCGCACTGCCATCCTGGATCGCATTTCAGCGCTTTACGGCGATATCAACCGCCTCAGGGCCGAAGCGCGTTCGCGTCGCAAGTCGCTGGGTCGCACCGAAGCGGCAGCCGAATTTGGCGCGCAGTTCAAGCTGTTCGGACAGGCTGTGGAGAACGCGCTGGAGTTTGCTGATACGCCGGAAAAGTGCGATGAGGCCCTGACGCGTTTGCTTGCCCAGCTCGAAGAGCTGGAGGGAAGGTTCGCCGATCACGATGAGTTCATTGGCGACGTTGCCGAGAAGCGCGAATCGGTGGTAGATGCCTTCGCTGCGCGCCGTCAATCGTTGCTCGAGGCGCGTCAACGGCGTGCGCAGGCCATTGGTGAAGCCGCAGGCCGAATTCTGGACGGTATTCCGCGTCGGGTGGCCGGTTTCAATGACCTTAGCGAAATCCATGCCTATTTCGCGGGCGACCCATTGCTGGCCAAGTTGCGCACGCTCACCGACGACTTGCGGGAACTGGGCGCCAGCGTGCAGGCCGATGATGTCGCCACGCGCCTGAAGTCGGCCCGCGACCAGGCCATTCGCTCCATTCGTGACAAGTCTGAGCTGGTCAGCGACGGCGGCAACACCTTGCGCTTTGGCAAGCACGCTTTCACTATCCAGCGTCAACCACTGGACCTGTCGCTGGTTCCCTCTCAAGCAGGCATGGCGTTCCAGATCACAGGTACCGACTATCTGGCACCGGTGCACGATGAACGCCTCATGGCCTTGCGCAACCGCTGGGATCAGGCGCTGGTGTCCGAGACGCCTTTCCTCAGCCGCGCCGAGTACCTGGCAGGAATGCTGTTGTCAGCCGTGCTACGCGGTGAGCATGTCTTGGGCTGGAACGAGATGGTGGCCCAAGCCACCGCAGGTGAAGAGGTGGGGGCACCGCATGCTGCCCTGCTCGAACCAGTGCGCCAGTTTGCAGCGGCGCGTTACCAGGAAGGCTACCAGAAGGGCGTGCACGACGAAGACGCGGCTCGCTTGCTGTTAGCCTTGGTTCGAATGCAGGACAAGGCGGGATTGCTCGCCTGGGGCCCGACAGAACGTGCGCTGGCGCAGCTGTACTGGTTCAACGGTCGATATGAAGGTGAGCGTGAAGCGCTGCGTCGTCAGGCCCGCTCTGCGCTGCGCATACAACAGCGCTTTGATGCCCAGAAGGCCTTGACCTCCATTGAGGCCGCCATGACCGATGCGGTGGAACGCTTTGCGCTTGAATTCCTGAGCGAGGCAACGCGTGCCGAAATGGCGCTGGATCGAACGCGGTACGCTCAATCTGCTGCCTACCTGGTGCGGCAGATCGCTGGTGCTGCTGAGGGAGAGCCGGCATGGGTGGTCAGCGCAATGGCTTCTGATCTGATGGGCGCCATTCGGCGCGAGTTGGAGCAGGCCCACGAATGGGCTGACCTGGAGCGCGATCTGAGTGCCGCAGCGCCTTCTGAACGCTGGTTGCTTGCGCGGCAATGGGCCCATGCGCTCGCAATGCGCCAGGGGCAGGAAGCCCTCGACTGGGCCGACGAAGCCGCTGTGTTGCTGGTCCATCCGGTGGGGCGCGAGCGAGTGAATGCGGAACTGGCTGTACGGGTTGAAGGTTTGCTGGGCGAACACCCGCGCGTCTCCGATGGGACGGTCATGCTCAATCTCAGCGATTTCTGGCGTCGCTTCAATCACCACCGCGATGTGGTGGTGCCGGAGTTCGAAGCCTTGCACAGATTGCGGCACGAACTGGTGGAGGGCGAGCGCAAACGCCTGGGGCTGGCGCAGTTCAAGGCCAAACCCTTGTCGACCTTTGTGCGCAATCGCCTCATAGACGAGGTCTATCTGCCCATGATCGGCGACAACCTGTCCAAGCAGATCGGCGCGGCTGGTGATGCAGTGCGCACAGACCGAATGGGCATGTTGCTGTTGATTTCGCCGCCGGGCTACGGCAAGACCACGTTGATGGAGTATGTGTCCGATCGGCTGGGTATGGTCTTTGTGCGCGTGAATTGCCCGGCCCTGGGCCACGATGTCACTTCCATCGACCCAGCCAGTGCACAGCACAGCGCCGCCCGCCAGGAGCTGGAGAAGCTCAACCTTGGCTTGGCCATGGGCAACAACGTGATGCTCTACCTGGATGACATCCAGCACACCAATCCCGAGTTTTTGCAGAAGTTCATCGCATTGGCGGACGGCACGCGCCGCATCGAAGGGGTGTGGAACGGCGAGCCGCGCTCTTATGATCTGCGCGGCAAACGCTTCGCGATCGTCATGGCTGGTAACCCCTACACCGAATCTGGCGATGTGTTCAAGATTCCGGACATGCTGGCCAACCGCGCGGACATCTACAACCTGGGCGATGTGCTCTCGGGCAAGGAGGCATTGTTCGCGCTGTCGTACATTGAAAACGCGCTGACCTCCAACCCTGTGCTCATGCCACTGTCGTCGCGCGATCCCAAGGATGTGCGGCTTCTGGTACAGCGTGCGATGGGCGAGGAAGTGGCCGGCACTGCCTTCTCGCACCCTTATGGCACCGCTGAACTGGAGGAGCTGACCGAGTTGCTCAAGCGCTTGTTCAAGGCGCGCGACTTGCTTCTCAAGGTCAATCTGGCCTATATCGAATCTGCTGCGCAACAGGACGACTACCGCACTGAGCCGCCATTCAAGCTGCAGGGCAGCTACCGCAACATGACCAAGCTGGCCTCGCGCATCACGCCGCTGATGCGTGAAGACGAACTCGACATGCTGTTGCGCGACCACTACCGCGGCGAGGCCCAGACGCTGACCACGGGCGCAGAGGAAAACCTGCTCAAGCTGGCCCAACTGCTGGGTTCGCCCACGCCGGATGAGCAGGAACGATGGGAAAGCATTTGCGACGAATACGTCCGGCAGAAAAAGCTGGGCGGTAGTGATAGCGACGGGAGTACAAGGATCGCTTCGACCCTGCTCGACATCTCGCGGGCCATCGACCAATTGCGCGGCCAGGCCGCCAAGGACCCAGAGTCGATTCGCTTGGCAGATGCCGTGCTGCAAATCGCGGTGACCTACCGCAAGATATTGACACCTTTGATCTCGGCCACAGAAGCGCGCATCAAACTCGACAAGTCCATCTACGACGAAGTGGAACGAGTGGGCAACCAGCTGGATGAGCTCAAAATGGAGCAGGACCAACTGCGCAAGGAGGCGCGGAAGAAGTGACCCTGGCGATTCACGAGTTGCTGGCGCAACTGGAAGCGAGCTTGGCCGATGCGCGTCTGAGCGACGACGAGAAGCGTCGGCTCTCCCAGAGCTTGCGCGAGGCACAGTTGCCTGAGGAAGGCTTGCGTCGGCTGCGAAACCAGGCCTTCGAGCTGGCACGTCAGGCGCTGGAAGCCAATGACGAAGCGGCACAACCGGCGTCTCTGGTGCGCTGGCTGGAAGGGGTGATGCGCACGCTGGACGTGGCCCGCGGTGGCGTGGCACAGCATCGCGCCTACTTCAGCCCGGGCCCGGATTGCCTGGACGCCATTCGTTCCCAGTTGGCAGGTTGCCGTGAGCGAGCTGATATCTGCGTGTTCACCATCAGCGACGACCGCATCAGTGAAGCGGTGCTGGGTGCGCATCAGCGTGGCGTACAGGTTCGCATCATCACAGACAACGACAAGACAGAGGACAGAGGCAGCGACATCGATGCATTGCGAAGCGCGGGCGTGGCAGTACGCGAAGACGGGACAGACGCACACATGCACCACAAGTTCGCGATCTTTGACGGACGATGGCTTGTCAATGGCAGCTACAACTGGACGCGCAGTGCCAGCGCTTTCAACGAAGAAAATATCGTTGTGAGCAATGAGCCGGTGCTGACTCAACAGTTTGGACGGGCCTTTGAGCGCCTGTGGTCACGTCTGGCATGAGGCTCAACAGTGCCGTCACCGCCCCTTGAAAACTGCTTGGCGCTTTTCTACAAATGAACGTACACCTTCGGCCCAGTCTTCGCTGGCAAAGATGCGGCGGCTGATCTCCGGAAAGTCTGCCACGGCCGCCGCCGGCCCTTCCTCTACCGCCTTGATGGTGTTCTGTCGCGTGGCTTGCACAGCCAACGGTGCTTGTACTGCAATGCGTTCCGCGATGTCCATGGCTTCATCCAACACCCGGTCGTTCGGAACCAGCTTCTGCACGAAGTTCAGGCGATAGGCCGTGGGTGCATCGAATTCATCCCCGGTGAGCAGATACAGCATGGCGTTGCCCAGGCCAGCACGCTCGGCCATGCGCAGCGTGGCACCACCTCCAGGCATGAGGCCGCGCGCCACTTCCTTCTGGCTGAATCGGCAGTCTTCTCCGGCGACCACGATGTCCGCGCCCAACATGAGCTCAATGCCGACGGTGAAGCAGATGCCTTTGACAGCGGCAATCACCGGTTTGCTGCGACGGCGGTAGCCGGGCTTGCCAAAGTCGTGTGGTTCCACCAGACCTTCCGGGATCAGCTTCTCGCCCTTCTCAAGCGCGGCCTGCACCGAAGGCATGTCCAGACCTGCTGTGAAATGCTCGCCGAAAGCGTGCAACACGCCCACGCGTAAATCGGGTTCGTCCTCCAGGCGGGTGTAGGCTTCGCCTAGCTGCCGGAACATGTGTGGCGTCCAGCCATTGCGTTTGCCAGGCCGATTGATGCCGATGAGCAGCACATGGCCCTCAACCTGGGTCTCGATGCAGCCTTGGGGCGGCAGCGGTTCAGTGGTGTGCAGTTCCAATGCCATGGTGGGGCGTCTCCGTTTGGATTTTTTCCAAGTGTCGCAGCGATCGCTTGCGCTGCAAACCGGGACATCGTCACCCGGGCGACTGACTCACAGGCGACTGCGCACAAGGCGAGTTGCCGCCTATGCTGATTCGCTGTCTGTCGCAGTCGAGGCATCTTGCAACTTGTTTGCCCTTGGCCGAAACACTTGACGAAACGCCGCATCGCCACACCATGAGCTCTGCCATACCTGCTGCCGCCGCATTCCCTGGTTTCCCCTCGGCCGTGATCTGTGGCCCACTGCGCCAGCCCCGTCAGATGCTGGCCGACCAGACCTACGATGGTCACCTTTCTATCCACGATGACAAGACGGCTGGTGACCTCGGCTTGAAAGCCGGGCCCATCGAGGGCCCCACGCACTTCAGCCAGTTCGACCCCCTCATGGTTCAGCTTTTCGGGCAGGAGTGGTTCCAGACCGGTTGCATCAGCGCCCATTATCAGAACATGGTGGTTGAAGGCGAAGAGGTGCGAGCCTTCGTGCAGCCGTCCGAGGGAGGCGAACACTTCGTCCAGATCTGGGCCGAGAAGCGCGATGGCACGCCCGTACTCAAAGGCACGGCTTCAGTGGGCCCAGACATGGGTGACGATCGGCATGAAATCCCGCAGCGCATAGCCAAGCTGCGTCCGACCAAAGGCCTGGTCATCAACCGTGATCTTGCGGTGGGCCAAAAGGGGGCCGAGGCCGAGACTGTCACCATGGGCTTCGACCAGCACATGGGTGACTACTACCCCTTCACGCTGGCGCAAAAGCTCAAGGTCATTACCGAGCCATCACCTTGGTACACACCCGAAGGCGCAGGGAGCAACCCCTGGGGCAAGGCCATCATTCCCATGGAGATGATCAGTGTCCTGCTGGGCAGCTCCATCAAACGTGCCGGCTTCAGTGGCCGTGGCCCGGCAGTGGGTCTCTTCGCTGGCCAGCAGATCCGACTGATCAAGGGGCCGCTATTCGTGGGGCAAACCTACGATCTTGAGCGCGAGATCATCGCCCTCAGTGAAAGCGCGCGCACCGAGTCTTGCTGGGTGCGCACCCGCGTCATCCACGGTGACACCAAGGAGCTGGTGGCCGAGATGATCCTGAACAGCGCCACGCTCAAGCATTCCTATTCGGCCTATGAGCAAGAGGCCCGCGAACTCGGTTTGCTCTGAGACGCCGTCCGCCTGTCAGTCCAACCCCACAAGACTCGAGGAGAACCACCCATGAAGACCCGCATCACTGAACTGCTTGGCATTGAGCACCCTGTCATTCAGGGTGGCATGCACCACGTTGGTCTGGCCGAGCTGGCGTCGGCCGTGTCCAATGCTGGTGGCCTTGGCATCATCACCGGCCTCACGCAGCCCTCACCCGAGAAGCTGGCAGCTGAAATCGCGCGCTGCCGCGAGATGACGGACAAGCCCTTCGGCGTGAACCTGACGTTCCTGCCTTCGGTGACGCCGCCTGATTACCCAGGCTACGTCAAGGCCATCATCGACGGCGGCGTGAAAGTGGTGGAGACGGCCGGCAACAACCCGCAAAAGTACATGCCGGCACTCAAGGAGGCTGGCGTGAAGGTGATCCACAAATGCACCTCGGTGCGCCATGCCCTCAAGGCTGAAGCGATTGGCTGCGACGCGGTCAGCGTCGATGGTTTTGAATGTGGCGGTCACCCCGGCGAAGACGACGTGCCCAACTTCATTCTGCTGCCGCGAGCGGCGGAAGAGCTCAAAATCCCCTTCGTGGCGTCTGGCGGCATGGCCGATGGCCGCTCGCTGGTAGCGGCGATGGCCTTGGGCGCTGAAGGCATGAACATGGGCACACGTTTCATCGCCACCCAGGAAGCCCCGGTGCATGAGAACGTGAAGGCGGCCATCGTCGCTGCCAGCGAACTCGATACCCGACTGGTCATGCGCCCGCTGCGCAACACCGAGCGCGTGCTCAACAACGCAGCGGTTGAACGATTGCTGGCCAAAGAGAAAGAGCTGGGCGCCAGCATCAGGTTCGAGGACATCCTGCCGGAGGTGGCGGGCGTCTACCCGAAGATCATGCAGACTGGTGCAATGGACGCGGGTGCCTGGTCATGCGGGATGGTCGCCGGCCTGATTCGCGATGTTCCCACTGTGCAGGAATTGATGGACCGCATCATGGGCGAAGCGCACCAGATCATCGGCCAACGACTGAAGGCGCTGGCAGGTGTTTGACCATCAGTGCGCCTGGCTCAGCGCCCTCCGGTACTGGATCGCTTCAGCCACATGTTCCGCGCAGACCGTTTCCGCTCCAGCCAGGTCCGCAATCGTACGGGCTACACGCAGACTGCGGTGGGTGCTGCGGGCGCTCCAGCCCATTCGCGTTGCGGCCTTGTTCAAGAACGCAATGGCGGCATCGTCGATGGCCGCTGCCTGGTCCAGCTCTCGTCCGCTGAGTGACTGATTTGGCTTGCCCTGACGCACTTGGGCGCGTTCGCGAGCGGCAAGGACGCGCTCGCGAACCACGGCGCTGGATTCGTTGGGAGCAGCGTTGCGCTCCAGCAGTTCATCGGGTGGCAAGGCTGGCACTTCCACATGCAAATCGATGCGGTCGAGCAAGGGACCGCTGAGCTTGGCCTGGTAACGGGCCACCTGTTCGGGGGAGCATCGGCAGGCGCGACGCGGATGACCCAGGTATCCGCATGGACAAGGGTTCATGGCAGCGATGAGCTGAAAGCGTGCGGGAAACTCACTTTGAAATGCAGCCCGCGAAATGCGGATCTGTCCGGTCTCAAGCGGTTCGCGCAAAGCCTCCAGGGCAGTGCGGGGAAACTCGGGCATTTCATCGAGAAAGAGAACACCATGGTGAGCCAATGAGATTTCGCCTGGCCGTGGCGGCGAGCCACCTCCCACCAGCGCCACTGCAGAGGCGCTGTGATGGGGTGCTGACGTGGGCCGTTGTCCCCAGCGCTCCAGCTCGAATCGACCCGCCAAAGAGGCGACGGCCGCGCTCTCCAGCGCCTCTGTGGTGTCCATGGGCGGCAGCAGACCAGCGAAACGATGCGCCAGCATGGACTTGCCGGAACCTGGCGGACCTACCATCAAAAGACTGTGCCCACCAGCAGCGGCCACCTCCAGCGCGCGCCGTGCGGCTGCCTGGCCTTTGACGTCAGCCAGGTCCGGGTATTGGTTGCCCGGGTCAGGCCGAGCCGCGGTGCGGATGCGGCCCCAGCCGTCGGAAGACGCGCTCGGGGCAAGGTGGGGTTCGCCCGCGTCCATGGGTGAGGCGTCTCCTTCCTGAGGTGAGTGCAGAAACGGCGCCACTGCATCCAGCAGATGTCGCGCACGATAGATGTGGGCGTCTGGCACCAGCGCGGCTTCTTCTGCGCTCTCCGGTGGCAGCACCAGTCTCACCACTGACAGGGGAGCGTCGTCGGCGCTGTCCTGGCCCGTGGCCGAGAGTGCAGTTTGCTGTTGCTGATGAAGGGCGAGGCTCATTGCCAGGGCGCCGCGCACCGGGCGCAACTCGCCGCTCAGCGACAGTTCGCCGGCAAACTCCCAGCCTTCGAGCTTTTGCGAGGCGATCTGGTCGCTGGCGGCCAGAATGCCCAGGGCGATCGGCAAATCGAAGCGCCCGGAATCCTTTGGCAGGTCGGCGGGGGCCAGGTTCACGGTGATCCGCTTGTTGCTGGGAAAGCTCAGCCCAGCGTTGGCGATGGCCGACCGAACCCGCTCTCTGGCCTCCTTCACCTCGTTGTCCGCCAAGCCCACCAGCGTGAAGCTGGGCAGGCCGTTGGCCAGATGAACCTCCACCCGGACGGGGCGTGCTTGCAGTCCCTGCAAGGCGCGGCTGCGCACAAGCGCCAGGCTCATGGTGATTTCCTCCCTATTTTGGTGCATCTCGCACCGTTGTGTTGTTTTGCACCCGTCTTTCGCCCCGCACGGGATTGGTGCGGTTTTTGGGCTACGGGCCTTCAAATGGCGCGATGCCGAGAATCCGATGCTGTCACGGCTGTGTCTCCAACGCGTCCACAAAAAGCGGCATGTCGGCCTGTTGTCTCGCCAAATTTGGGGATGCTGCTATCAAACTTGGTTGTGGCACGGTCCGTGCTATGGGATGTAAGCGATTGATTCGACGCGTGGTTCATCCAACACGCAGAAGTTGTCATCCAAAGAGGTGAAGGCTCGAGGGCCGACACCATGCGTTTTAGAACTGCCGGCGACCTTCGGGTCGGACGAGCATCCCTTCCACAAGAGGAAACACAGCATGAAACTGGTATCCGCCATCATCAAGCCGTTCAAGCTGGACGAAGTGCGTGAGGCACTGTCCACCATGGGCGTGCAAGGTATCACGGTGACTGAAGTCAAAGGCTTTGGCCGTCAGAAAGGCCACACCGAGCTCTATCGGGGCGCGGAGTACGTGGTCGACTTTCTCCCCAAGGTCAAGATCGAAGCCGCTGTCTCCGACGATCTGGTCGAGCGAGTGATCGAAGCCATTGAAGGCGCCGCACGCACCGGCAAGATCGGTGACGGCAAGATCTTCGTTGCCGATCTTGAGCAAGTGGTCCGCATCCGCACCGGCGAAACCGGCAAGGAAGCTCTCTGACCCTTTGTCCTCCAATGACGAGAAAGATCACGAACATGAAAAAGTTTCTAGCTACCCTTTTGTTGGGTTTGGGGCTGTCACTCGGTGGCCTGAATGCCTATGCCCAGGCAACCGAAGAAGCCGCTCCCGCTGCTGAAGTTGCCGTCGAAGTCGCTGCTGAAGCCCCTGCAGCCGCCGAGGAAGCCGCTCCGGCGCCCACGGTAGACAAGGGCGATACCGCCTGGATGATGGTCTGTACCATCCTCGTTATTCTGATGGTCGTGCCTGGCCTGGCGCTGTTCTACGGCGGTCTGGTCCGCAGCAAGAACATGTTGTCGGTCCTGATGCAGGTGCTGATGGTGTTCTCGCTGATCACAGTGTTGTGGGCCATTTACGGCTACAGCCTGGCGTTCGGCGGAGAAGGGCTGATCATTGCGGGCCTGGACAAGCTGTTCCTGCTGGGCGTGACGCCTGATTCTCTGGCTGACACCTTCACCGACGGCGTGAAGATTCCAGAGTACGTGTTCATTGCCTTCCAGGCCACGTTCGCTGGCATCACCTGTGCCCTGATCGTTGGTTCTTTTGCCGAGCGTATCAAGTTTGGCGCGGTGCTGTTGTTCAGCGTGCTGTGGTTCACCTTCAGCTACCTGCCCATTGCTCACATGGTCTGGGGCACCGGTGGCTACTTGCTCGACAAGGGCGCGCTTGATTTCGCCGGCGGTACGGTGGTGCACATCAACGCTGCCATGGCTGGTCTGGTGGGCGCCTACCTGCTGGGCAAGCGCATCGGCTATGGCCGTGAATCCATGGCACCTCACAGCCTGACGCTGACCATGGTGGGTGCTTCCCTGCTGTGGGTGGGCTGGTTCGGCTTCAACGCCGGCTCCAACCTGGAAGCCAACACCTTTGTGGGTCTGCCATTCATCAACACGCTGCTGGCCACCGCTGCTGCTGTGTTGGCCTGGTCTGTGGGTGAAGCCCTCTTCAAGGGCAAGGCCTCCATGCTCGGCGGCGCTTCCGGTGCTGTGGCTGGTCTGGTGGCCATCACTCCCGCTTGCGGCTCCGTTGGTCCCATGGGTGCCATCATCATCGGTCTGATCGCTGGCTTCCTCTGCCTGTGGGGCGTGACCGGCCTGAAGAAGATGCTCGGCGCCGACGACTCGCTCGACGTGTTCGGCGTGCATGGTATTGGCGGTATCGTTGGCGCACTGCTGGTTGGCGTCTTTGGCGCCCCTGGCCTGGGTGGCACCGGTGGTGAAGACTTCTCCATTGGCTCCCAGCTCTTCATTCAGGCCGAAGGCGTGGTGATCACCATGGTTTGGTCCAGCGTGGTGGCCTTCATCTGCTACAAGATCGTCGACGTTGTCATCGGTCTGCGTGTCTCGGAAGAGGCAGAGCGCGAAGGTCTGGACATCACGTCTCACGGCGAGACCGCTTACAACCGTTAAGCGTTCGCCATGCAGGGTGGGCTTGGTGTTTCAGACCCCCGGCCCCCCTTAGCCACTTTCGTTTGAAGTCTCCTTTGGATGTTCCCCGCGTCGCCGCAAGGCACGCGGGGTTTTTTTGCGTGCGGCCTCCCCCCATTTGACTCATCTGCTTGGGATGGTGAGCAGGAAGCTCCCTCTTTAGCATCTGGCTCTTTTGTCCCCCCCAGTCAGGTCGACCTTGCGTCAGGAGATTCGCGCCATGTTGTTCCACACCGCTCGCCATTTCACTCATTTGTCATTTGTATCTGTTTCGCTCGGCGTGATGGTTTGCGTGTTGTCCCACATGCCCGTTCAGGCCGCTTCGCAAGAACGTGGCGCCCAAAGTGCCACAGTGGGGCAGGGGCCAGCAAGGCAGGTCAAGCGCAAGGCGGGCAGCAAAGGCAAGCAACGCCTGACCAGTATGAAAGTCATCCGTAGCTCTTCCGAGGAAACGGCAGCCCAAAGAACCAGAAGGCTCAAGCGGGAATGCAAGGGCTTGCCCAACGCTGGAGCATGCCTTGGCATGACGGATTGACCTTCCGGGTGCCGGACGGTCACAAGCCCATGTGACTGGCTTCACAGACAGGCCAGCAAAAAATTCAATCACCAAATGGGGTCTGGCCGCTAACATGGCGAGCATGCAACCTTCGGCACCCCCAAACGCTTCCCCTGATGCTCTGATCGAAACCGTTCGTGCAGCCGCTGCCGCCAAGCAGCCGCACCGGGTGGTTGGCGCGGGCACCAAGGCCTTTCTCTTTCCCTCCGCGGTCGGTGACAGGCCGGCCATCGAGACAAGGGCGTGGGCCGGCATCGTCAGCCATGAACCGACCGAGTTGGTGGTGACGGTGAAGGCAGGGACGCCCCTGCACGAACTGGACGCCGCTTTGCTGGCCCATCAGCAGTACCTGCCGTTTGACCCGCCGCGCTTTTCCCCCGGTGGCACCGTTGGGGGCGCTGTGGCCGCCGGGCTGGCCGGGCCGGCGAGGGCGAGCGTCGGAGGCGTGCGAGACTATGTTCTGGGTGCACAGTTCATTGACGGTCGCGGCCATTGGATGACCTTTGGTGGTCAGGTCATGAAAAACGTGGCTGGATACGATGTGAGCCGCGCGCTGGCCGGCTCGCGTGGGCAGCTTGGCCTGATCACCGATGTTTCCCTGAAGGTGCTTCCCGTGCCTCCGGCTGAAGCGACTCTGGTCTTCGAGCTGGACCAGGCGCAAGCCCTGCAGCAATTGCACGTCTGGGGTGGGCAGCCATTGCCGATCAACGCCAGCCGGTGGGAGGATGGAGAGGGACCGCGTCTCTTTGTGCGCCTGCGAGGGGCAGTGGCGGCAGTAGAGGCGGCGACCCAGCGGATGTGCGGAGAGGCTGCCGGACAAATTGTTGCGCAAGAGTTGGCTCAGCAGGACTGGACGCGTTGCCGCGACCACCAACTGGGATTCTTTCAGACGGCGGAGCCCGAGATGTGCCTCTGGCGTTTGTCCGTGCCGCAGACGGCGGCGGCCTTGGCCTTGCCTTACGCTCAGCTGATCGAGTGGCAGGGTGCTCAGCGCTGGTTGTGGGCGCCGGCCTCTGCTGCCGAAACCATCCGCTCGGCTGCCCACGCCGTGAGGGGGCATGCACAGTTGTTTCGCGCAGGGTCCATCGGCGACCAGGGCGTTCCGCGGGAAGATGGCATCCCAAGCGCCGTGATCGCCATTACGCGCCGTTTGCGTGAAGCCTTCGATCCCCACGGCGTCTTTGCACCTCTGCAAGACTGACCCCGAGCCGGCAGACATTCCCATGCAAACCCATCTCGCTCCAGAATTCAACAACACAGCGCTCGGCAAAGAAGCTGAAGCCATTTTGCGCAAATGTGTCCATTGCGGCTTTTGCACCGCGACCTGCCCTACCTACCAGCTGTTGGGGGATGAACTCGATGGACCCAGAGGTCGCATCTACCTGATCAAGCAGGTCTTGGAAGGACAGACGCCGACGCGCAAGACGCAAGAGCATCTGGACCGCTGCCTCACTTGTCGCAACTGTGAAAGCACTTGTCCCAGTGGTGTGCAGTACGGCCATCTGGTGGATATCGGTCGGCATGTGGTCGAGTCGAAAGTGGCGCGACCGGCCAAGGAGAAGGTGGTCCGTTGGCTGCTCAAGGAGGGGTTGACTTCACCCGCCTTCGGTCCTGCCATGAAGATGGGGCAACTGGTGCGTGGCCTTTTCCCAGAAACGCTCAAGGCCAAAGTGCCTCCTTCGCAAGATGCGGGTACCTGGCCCGCTCGCCAGCACGACCGCAAGGTGCTCATGCTGGCCGGCTGCGTGCAACCGGCGATGATGCCCAACATCAACTCCGCGACAGCGCGCGTTCTCGATGCGGCAGGTGTCCAGACCATCGTGGCCAGCGAAGCAGGCTGTTGCGGCGCAGTCAAATACCACCTTAACGACCATTCGGGCGGGTTGTCCCACATGCGGCGCAACATCGACGCCTGGTGGCCACACATTGAATCCGGGCAGGTGGAAGCGATTGTCATGAACGCATCGGGCTGTGGCGTCACCGTCAAGGAGTATGGCCATATCCTGCGAGATGACCAGGCCTATGCCGACAAGGCGGCTCGCGTGAGCGAGCTCACCCGAGACCTGAGTGAGCTCTTGCCCGGCCTGGTACCCGCGTTGCGCGGGAAATTGCGCTACGCACCCGACAGCGCCAAGGTGGTGGCCTTCCATCCCCCGTGCACCTTGCAGCACGGCCAACAGATCAAAGGTGGCGTGGAGCAGCATCTGGGCGCGCTGGGCTTCACGGTCATGGTTCCCGCCAACGAACCGCATCTGTGCTGCGGCTCGGCAGGCACCTATTCCGTGCTCAATCCCGAACTTGCCTACCAGTTGCGGGACCGCAAGCTAGGTCATCTCAAGGCACTCAAACCTGATGTCATCACCAGCGCCAACATCGGGTGCATCACTCACCTGCAAAGCGGTGCAGAGGTGCCGGTCCGGCATTGGGTCGAGCTGCTGGATGCGGCCTTGAGCTGATTGGCTTCCATGATCCAGGCATTGGCCACACTGCTTCTCTTCCAGCTCGCGGGCGAAGCCTTGGTGGTGTTCAGTGGTGCGCCCATTCCTGGGCCTGTGGTCGGCTTGGCGCTGCTGTTGCTGGCCATGCTGGGACGTCGCTCCTGGATGGAGGCCATTCGTCCGACGGCACAAACCTTGTTGCAGCACCTTTCCTTGCTTTTTGTGCCTGCGGGCGTCGGGGTGATGCTGCATCTGAGGCGCATCGGCGATGAAGCCCTTGCCATCGGGGTCGCGCTGGTGCTGAGCACGTGGGTCGGTCTGGCAGTCACGGCCTGGACCCTGCAGTTCTTGATGCGCAAGATGGATCGCTCTCCTTCTCCTCCTCGTCGTTTGACAGAAGAACGGACCCATGACTGACGCCACGCCCGCATCGGACCTGGGCCTGTTCGGCGGAGGTGCTGCGGACCGTCTCTCTGATGTCTGGGTGTACCTATCGGCCACGCCCTTGCTGGGCTTGACCGTCACGCTGGTTGTCTATCAGCTTGCGTTCATGGCCTATCGACGCAGCGGCTTCCAGCCTTGGGCCAACCCGGTCGCCCTATCGGTGGCCGCGCTCGGGCTCTTGCTATGGTCCTCCGGTACGTCCTATGCCACTTACTTTGAAGGTGCTCAGTTTGTGCACTTCCTGCTTGGACCCGCCACCGTTGCGCTGGCAGTGCCCTTGGTCGATCAGTGGGAGCGCCTGCGCCGCTGGTGGCTGCCAATGCTGCTCGCCCTGGTCGTTGGCACATTGGCAGCCACGGTCAGTGCCGTGGCGCTGGGCTATGTGCTCGGGGCCACGCCAGCCACCCTGGCGTCCTTGGTGCCCAAGTCGGTGACCACGCCTGTGGCCATGGGCATCGCAGAAAAGATGGGCGGGTTGCCATCCCTGACCGCTGTGCTGGTCGTGAGCACAGGCATTCTGGGCGCCATGAGTGCGCGCACTCTGTTCAACTGGATGGGCATTCGCGAGCCCTTGGTGCGTGGCTTCGCTTTGGGCACGGCCGCCCACGGCATTGGTACTGCGCGTGCGTTTCAGGTGAGCGAGGAGAGTGGCGCATTCGCCGGCCTGGCCATGGGCCTGTCCGCTCTGTTCAGCGCCGTGGCATTGCCTCTGGTCGGTGGCTGGCTACTGCGCTGGCTTCACTGAAGTTGCCGGGCTCCAATGCTCATGACAGCCTGCTGACAATACGTTGTCAGTAGGGGGGGATCACACTTCAAAACGTGTTCAGCAAACATCTGTTTTGAAGGAGAGAGAGAAATGACACACGCCATCAACTGGTTCGAAATTCCCGTCACCGACATGGACCGTGCGCAGCGGTTTTACGAAACCCTGACCGGCGCCAAGCTCAAACGTGAGCCCTTTGGCGGACCTGAAAGCGAAATGTGCGTATTTGACCGTGAGAGTACGGACGCCATCAAGGGTGCGCTGTTCAAGGCTCCCATGATGCAACCGTCCGAAGCTGGCACGGTGGTCTACCTCAACGCCGCCCCATCCATCGACGACTGGCTAGGTCGCGTGGATGCAGCAGGAGGCAAGGTGCTGATACCCAAGGTGACTTTGCCTGACGGCATGGGTTTCTTCGCACACATCCAGGACAGCGAAGGCAACAGGGTCGGCATCCACGCATTGGGCTGATTCAGCGTTGTCCCGAGTCTGACCAACGTGCGAAAGGCGCTTGGTCGGATTCGCGTCTGGCTGGCATCGTTGCCGAGACACGAGAAGAGGGGAAAACAATGTCGCAAGAAACGAAGGATTACCAATTCGGCTGTCGATGCGGGCAGTTTCGAGGCCGCATTGCCAGGCTTTCGGCCAAAAGAAGTCATCAGCCCGTGCAAACCCGGCTGGTTTGCTATTGTGGCGATTGTCAGACCTATGCACGATGGCTGGGCGCAGCCGATGATGTGTTGGACGAAAACGCGGGGACCCATATTCTGCAAACAACGCCCGACCGGCTCTCGATAGATCAGGGAGCAGAACACATTGCCTGCATACAGCTTCGGGAGAAAGGGCTTTTGCGCTGGTACGCCAGCTGCTGCGGAACCCCCATGTGCAACACCATGGCCAAGCCGTTCACTGCCTTCGTGGGGGTGCTGACAGTCAATATCCAGGGCGGCGACCAAGACACGGTTCTTTCGAAAGTACAGGCGCGTGCATTCACTGGCAGCGCGCGTGGTCCGAATCGCCCCGCGCGCGACGTTGGTTTGCCGCGCGTCTTGTTCAATCTTGCGCGAATGATCCTGGGCAGTCGCTTCAAAGGGCGCCACCGCATCACGCCATTCTTTCACGCCGATGGAACACCCGTGGCGCGGCCGCATCTGTTGACGTCGCAAGAGCTCAAATCTGCGCGTGCCTCGGCCGGTATTGCGTAAGATGGCCTCCATGCCGAAGTCCAACACTGCATCTGTTCGCCCGAGATTCTCAGACGACGAAAGAGAGCGCCTGCTGAAAGTCCGAGGGGTAGGACCTGCGGTCATTCAACGGCTTGAAGAAGTGGGCTTTTCGCGCCTCGGCGAACTGGCCGATGCCGAACCGGCAGAGGTCAATGAGGCGGTGGCGCGTATGCTGGGGGCTACCTGCTGGGCCAATAGCCCATTGGCGAGGAAAGCCGTTGTCGAGGTGGTCGCTCTGGCCAAACGGGCACGCGCCAGATCAGCAGATTCGAAAGGCTGAACTCTCGTGCGCCGCGCCGACCGCCTTTTCAAGATCGTCCAGCTCATCCGTGGCAGGCGACTGACCAAGGCGCAATGGCTCGCCGATCGGCTTGAGGTGTCGTTGCGAACGGTGTATCGCGACGTGGCCGACCTGCAGATGCAGGGCGTACCCATCGAGGGCGAGGCAGGTGTTGGCTACAGGTTCGGCGCCGGTTACGAATTACCACCCCTCATGTTCAGCACCGACGAAGCCAAGGCGCTGGCAGCGGCCATGCGCATGGCTTTGCCTTGGCTGGACCCGGGCTTGGCGCTGGCTGCTGAAGATGCCATGTCGCGGGTCATGTCAGTGCTGCCACCGGACGCAAAGACCGCCGTCGAGGCCATGGCTTTGTGGAGCGTGTCTTTTGATCGCCACACGCCCGAGATGGGGCAGCACCTGCAACGGCTCAGGGAGGCAGCCGAGCAGCGTCGCGCCGTGAAAATTCGCTACGGCGACGTCAATGACAAGTTGACCACCAGGGTCGTTCGCCCTTTGGGATGTTTCTTCTGGGGCAAGGTCTGGACGCTTACGGCCTGGTGCGAGCACCGAGAGGACTTTCGCACTTTCCGTGTCGACCGCGTCAAGAAGCTGAGTTTGCTGGACCGCCGCTTCACGCATGAACAGGGCAAAACACTCAAGGACTTCCTGGCACGGATTCAACCGCCACATGAAGTACTGGCGCAGCTCAATTACCGGGGCTTGACCGGCAAGTACTGACCCTTGTCGCCAAACTTGCGGCCATTGCGCTCGACGTTCGCACACAGGCTGTCGCCGCAGATCACCACGTCCGAGCGGTTGTAGGCCTCAAGCAGCTTGGCGCTGATTCGGTTGTCGACGATGTCTTGCCGGTACTGCCAGGAAAGCCAGGCGCCGCCGGCCACCAGCACCACCAACGTGCCCAGCAGCAGGGCGCTGAGTTTCCATGCGATGTTTCTGTGGACGCTCTGCAGCGACTGCAGTTGCGCCGTGATGGTGTCGGCCGATTGCTGAACCTGAATGCCGGCCGCTTGCAGGCGCTGCTCATATTGCTCTACAGGCGCATCCACTCCCGCTTGAACCTTGGCAGCTACCGCATCTGGCAGGCGCTGCAGTTGCTGTGTCGCGGCATGGCTCACCAGTCCGGGCACTTGCTGTGTGAGTTGCTGCAAGGCCTGGGCTGCCTCCGCCTGCTTCTGTTCCAGCGCCTGACTGCGGCGCTGGAGCTGCTCCATCAAAGCGGCGGTTTTGCTGACGAGGGAGGCGATGTCTTTCTCTTGCATGGCTGGAACTTGGTGGGACTGGGCGGTGGGACGTGTCAGTGAAGCTGCCGATGAAATTGCTTACAGGCTGGCAGCGCCATGGGCCATCGCAGGCGCTTCTATCTCGGGCGTCGTATGCTGCCCGGCCATGGGTCTTTCCTGTGCCTGCAGCTCTTGCAGATCCGCCTGGTCTGACGCCTCGCGCTGCAAGGCCCTTCCAGCCGGCGCATTGGCTGCCTCATGAAGAAGCGCATCAAAGCGCTGCGGTTGATCTTCTTCGGCAGCGTTCAACACTTGGTCGAGCCATTGTTCCAGAGAATGGCCGTCTTCGCCAAAGGACGGGGCAGAGGCCCGGGTGAAACGGGTGTGTCGACCACTGGACCAGGCCATGTCGGCCTCGGTGGGCTTATCCGGGCAAGGCGCAGTCTTCCCCGGGCTTACCACGGCTTCGACATATTCCGTGTGTTCACTGCGCTGGATATCGGGAACGGCATCGGCCTTGATGTCGGGGTGCCGGATGGGCTCTCCCACAGGTTCTCCGTTGAGGTAGCGTTGTTCGGTGACGGTGAAGTCGGCGTGGCCGTACTGGTCGCCCGCAGGCCCAACTGCCTTTTTGCCCTTGTAGGTTGTCTCGGAAACGAGCTTCCCCTGTGAATAGGCGCTTCGAATAAGCTTGTTGTATTCGCTGTCATAACGGAGCTTCACATACTGGCCATCGATCCATCCCTCACTGTGGAACTGTTTGGGATTGGATTTGTCCCGCTCAGGCACCATGATCCGGTGGGAGTAGTTGTCTTCGCTGGAATTGCTGTAGAGTTCTCCCCCGTTTTCCACCTTGTGCTGCCGAATGAACGATGGATCGATGTGCTGGTTGAACAATATGGCCACCTGGCTGTTGACGCCACTGGTCGAGAGCCTTTCCATGCCGGTGGTGACGTAGGTGGCCCCTGTGTGGACACCCTTGACCAGGCTCCATTCGGGCCGGCCCTCCCGGTTGAAGCCGGTCATCTGGCCGTAGGACGGATCAATGCCAGCCAGGTCGCGGTTCCACTCCTCTCGAATGTTGACATCCGGGTGGTAATTGAGGTCAGCCTTGGCCAGAAAGGCTTCAATGGCGGCCTTCCGGTAAGTGGCTTCCATCCAGTTGCTGGGCTGATACTGCAACATGTTGGCCAGCATTTCCTTGTCGGCCTGCCAGTAGGCCTGGTGCTGCTCGGCGGGAGATGCTTGGCCATATACCTGCTCAATGTAGGTGTAGTTCAGGTCATGGTCGCGGGTGACCGCATCGAGGTAGCCGATTGGCTGGGTTTGCCAGGCGGCTGCGCTGGGGCGCTCACCTTCCTTCCACTCGTGGCCACCACAGTAGCCGGGCCCCGCGTACATGCCGTGGCGCGGGACAAAGGATGAATGCTCGGGTCCCGTGGGGCGTGTGTCCGGTGGCAGTGGGTTATTGCTCATGTGTTTCCCTCCCTGTTGTTCTCTTCAGATCTTGGTGCCGCTTGTTGTTGAAACGGGCACTCCTTCCAGGTGCCGGCACGATCACTCGCTCAGACTGGTCAGGTCCTTGGGCCACTCGACCGCACGCGTCTGGCCGCTGCGCAGATCGGTCAGACTGAGCACAGGGGCGATGTCCTTGTACTTGTCGACGGTTTGGGTGTCGCGGTCCTGCAGCCAATAACGCCACTTGACGCCGTAGCTGCCATCCGTCACGGCACGGGTTCCTGAGACCGCCACGACCTGGTTCCCTTTGGAATCGATGTCGGCATCCACCACCTGATACGGATCAGGTGTCACGAACACCCCCTTTGTCTTCAGGGTTCGGGGGTCGACCAGGCGAACATTGCCGGGGCCGGCCAGGATGCCCCGCGTCGGGTGCTCGTCAAACACGCGCCCCAGCCCTTCCATGACACGGTCCGTTCTTCGATCGGTCACAGCGTTGTCGGCAACGCGATATTCCACATCGGGATCTGCGTTAAACAACGCCCGATTCCTGGATGTCACGCCCAAGCCGTCGGTGATGCCGCCGAAGCGCAATACCGTCTTATCCAGCGACAACTTTGGCCCGGTCCAGGGCGCGATGAAGCGCGCCTTTTTTTCTCCATACAGCGCGGGCGTCATCAGCTTTTCGTCGTCGCGGCGCATGTCATAGGCAAACACGGCCACGTCCCCAATGGTGCGCCCGCTGCTCAGCCGCGCTGCATGGCGCACGCGCCAGTACAGCAGCCCCTGGTCGCCGGGCAGGAAGCTGGCGCGGGAGGCGTTGTGGACCGGCAGTGGCTGGGCCTTGCCATACGCGGTGGGCCGGCCCGGCTGGGCGTCTACCGGCATCAGGGTGAGTTGGCCATACTCGTTCTGCCCACGGCAAAACGGCTGTTCGCAGGTGGCGGTGGTAAAGACCAGGGTCTTGCCGTCATTCGAGTAGCTGGGGTGGTGGTAGCTTTTGCCGGCTTCCTGTCCGGGAATGAGGCGCCATTGGTTTTCGCGAATGCGGTATTCCACCATTTTGCAGTCGTACTGCGCGCGATAGCGGTTGCTGCACAGGTTGACCACCATGCGCTCGCCGTCGGGGTGGAAGCGGGCTTGAAATGGGGTCCAGCAGATTTCCCCCTCATCGGGCAGCGCGCATTTGTCGCGGTGGCCGGGCGGCAAGGGAAATTCATCGACGGGAGCGGTTTTGACCGGACCCCCGAAGTTGCCATGGCTGGGGATGGGTGGCGCGCAGGCAGCCAGAGCGGTTGCAACGGCCAGGATGGCAAGCCTGCCAACAAAGAGTGAGATGGATCGATTCACGGGCATTCCCTGTGCATTCTGAAACTGAATGCTTTTTTCGCAATATAGCAGTTTGCGAATGGCGTGCAGGTCTGAGCCTGCGTTCGCAGGCAAGCTGAACTTTCATTCGATCAGGGTATGGGGGTCTGAAATGGCGCAGGTGGGCAGCGAATGCTCGATCAGAGTTGCGTCAGCGCATCGCGCAGTTCGGCCAGCTCGCGGCGCACGGCCAGGCGCAGGGCGCCGGCGTGGTTGTGGTCGCTGGAGACAGCCAGCACCAAATGGGTGGAGGGCATTCGGGTCTGGTACCAGACCTGAGTGTCGTTCCAGACCATCATTTCCGTAGGGGCGTTTTCGCCAATGGTGGACAGCGAAGCTTTGGAGTCCAGTGCCAGACTGGCGGCGCAGGCGGCAACGGCGTCACCTTGCAGGCGACCGTGGGTGGCCAGCACCAGTCCGTCAGCCGTGGCCAGGACGGCTCCCTCAAACCCGGGGCTTTCCGCCATTCGCTTCAAAGCTGATTCGATGCGTTGCAGGGAGTCGGGGGTGGTGGTTGCGCTCATGGTTTCATGCCTATTGGTCGGCGACGCTCGCCAGGGGATGTCTCGGGCGAAGTGCTTCCAGGCAACGGGCAATCATGACCCAGCCGGCATCCTGTGCGTTGAGCGGCCCCACACTGGCCAGCCAGAAAGGACGCTCTCCCAAGTACAGGGCCACACGGTAAATCGTATCGCGGATGTCTTGCAAGGCGTGTCCACTGGCCAGACGCTGCGAAAGTTCGGTATCTGCGTTCGCACTTGCCACGCACAAGCCATCGGGGTCAGCCACGACGATGGCGTTTCCTCCATGCCGCGATGACATGGCCTTGACGTGCTGCGCAAGCGTGTTCCAGATGCGCTCTTCCGTTTCAATGTCTTCCGCTCGCGCGTCCACTTGTATGCTGCCATCCCGGTTCAGTGCGAACAAGGCCTTGCCCACGATGGCACGCGGAAGTCCGGTGGCCAGGGCCAGCGCATCCGGATCAACGCGTTGCTGGCTGGGACCGAGCAGGATGTACTGGAACACCTGGCGCTCGTTGGCGTTGATCTGCTCAGCCGCGTGAACACCGGTCACCCATCTGATGACCCCTTCTGACAACGGACGCAGAAAGCGCTCGGAGACTTGTGCGGTCTTGGGGCCGGCGGAACTCGGTGATGCCATGGTGCTGCCTTGCTTTGTTCAGCCGGCAACCACCGGGCCGCCGGTGCATTGAGCGCAGCCGACCTTGCCCAGTCGCATGTGGTAGCGAACCACCGTGCCAGCATCGATCTCGGCACCGCAATGATCGCAAACAGTGGCCTCATCGAGTTTGATGGTGTCATACCGCTCGGTATCGACCACCTGATCACCAATGCGCTTCGGCCAGGGGGTGTACTTCACGATATCGGGTCGGAAATGCTCTTCATATGCCGACCAGCGTTCGATCAGATCATCGCTCAAACCGTTTTCACGCTGAGCATCGAGCATGAGCTTCTGGCGGTGATCGAAGATGCTGTCCGGGATCACCATCCAGTGGTGCGAGTTGCGCGGCCGCTCACCCAGATAGACCGCTTCGCCGGTGATGCTCTGCATCAAAAAAGCGTACTGCTTGCCGATCACGCGGTCCATGGTGACGCGCTCGAAGTAGGGCTGCAGCAACGGGTCGGCGTAGACCTTTCGGTAGAAGGTCTCCAGAACGGCTCTCACGCGCTTGCCATTGTCCAGCGCAGTCCAAAGCGAAGGGTCGGGAGGCAGACCAGGCATCTCGGTGGCTGGCTCCGAAGGAAAGGGGCCGCGAAGCTCGAAGTCGACTCCGAACGCGGTGTCCGGCTCAGCCAGCCAATGAGGCCGCACACGGCCGTTCAGCATCAGACGGGCCTGAATCCAGCCTTGAGTGTCGTGATGGCCCAGCAAGACCATCTCTATTTCGTTCTCGGGGTGCTCGCACACCAGTCTGGCCGGTTGCCCGGCATGGAAGTCCAGGTCTGTGCAGGCTTCGAAGTTCAGGACCGGGTTGCAGTCGTCCTGCTCGTCCACCTGCATCAAAACGCAACTGGTGATCATGTCCTCCGATGAGCGGGAGGTCAGCACCATGTCGCTGGTTGGCTTGCACTGGCAGGCCAGCAAATAGCCCGCATCCCGAAGACGGTCGGGCAGTTTGGCAGCTGCGGCAGGCGGCACTTTTCCTTCAATGCCACGCATCATGCATCGTCGGCACACGCCGCTTTTGCAAGAGAATGCGATATCAAAGCCTGCGCGCAAGAATGAGTCAAGCACGGTTTCGCCTTCGCGACTTTCCACGCTGTGGCCTTGGTAGTGAAGATGGCTCATTGCAAATGGAAGCCTACGCGGGCTCTTCCAGCAGCTTGGACAGTTCAACCGCAACCTTGCGCGTCTCCAGGATCATGCGGCCGAGGTTGGCTTTGGGGTCGGCCGCCACCGCCAGTACGGCACCCTCGCCAGCCTGGGTCAACAGCATGGGGCCTTGGGTCCCATCGAGAATGACTTGACGCAAACGACCGCGGTCGACCTCTTTGCCAGCCCTGTCAGCCAGGGCCAGCAAAGAGGCGCACATGGCACCGAAACGGTCTTTGTCCGACGCCGCGTCCAGCAAGGACGCCATGGTGATGCCGTCCCTTGACACCACTGCCGAAGCTTCCACTTCTGCCATTGCAGCGTGCAGGCTGCGCAGCAACGAGCGCATTCTGCTGGCTTTGGGGTCGTTGTGCTGGTTGGCGGGCATGGTTGAGTTCCCTGTTGGTTGTGTCGTCGGGTGCAATGATGCGGCTATCGGGATCAGAGGGCAGCTTCGACTTCAGGCATGGCCAGGCGAGCCTTGGTCAGCACCATGCCCAGGTTGGCGCCTTTGCGGCAGACGAAGCACACCACCTGTTGCTGGCGCTTGCCGCGCAGGAACACGTGAATCAGGTTTTCGCTGTTGACGATGATTTCCTGGAAGTAGTGGTGATCCTCGCTGTCGGGAAGACCACGGGACTTCTTGAACACCTTCTCGATGGCCACCACGTTCGGCCCCTGGAACAAATCGGCAGTCGCGGCGGCGAGCATGTCGAAGACTTCGCTGGGGTGAGAGTCAACCGTCTTGATGGAGAGCACCATCCCAGAGGCCAGATCCACGAAGCCGGCGGCAACGCAGTCGGGAATGGATGTCATGGAGCGCTGGAGGGTGTCATCGAGTTTGCTCATTGTGTTTCCTTTGTGTGACGTGTTTTGTTGAGTGAAATTGAAGGAAAGAGAAGTTGGACCATTGACCCAAGGTCACAGGGGGGTTGCTTCGGCTGGCCGAAAAGTCCTTGCGCTGTTCAGTCGGAGGGCGAACTCGGCAAGAAAACCCACTTGTTTTTGCGACTGGATCATTTGCTGATTGAGTTGGCGGATCTTTTCAATGCTCTCGACAGCGCCGCGCCTGCCGTCGCCGCGCCACAGCCAGTAGGAAGCGAGCAAAGTGCCCGTGCGGCCAAGGCCTGCGCGACAATGCAAGGCAACGACCTCACCATTGGCAAGCCATTGATCGATGTCGCTGCAGAGCTTCGCGGCTTCCATGACCGTGGGTGCGTGCATGTCGGCGATGACCAGACTGGCGCAGGTGATGCCATAGCGCGCAGCAATGTCCGAATCTGATGCCTGCTCGGTCAGGTTCACCAGGCGTGTCACGCCGACATGCCTGAGATCGTTCATGTCCTCTTCGATTTCACGCACGATGCCGGGCCACGGTGTACCGCCCAGTTGGCCTGGCAACAGCCAGACAAAGCCTCTTGGTCCGCAAGCGGCGCTCCTGATCGTCGAAGGACCGCCAATGTCGCGTGGCCTAAGTCTGTCTAGTGCAGAAGCTTCGCTCGCTGTTGCCCAACCGTGGTCAGGGTCTGCGGGCTGCGAGTCGACGACCCCGGAAGGGGATGCCAGCGCAGTGGGCCGGACCATACGTGCCATTGCGGAAGCTGCGGTCTCGTCGTCTGTCTTTGGTGGTGCCTGCTCATCGTGCTCTGGCGTGTCCATGGCGAGCTCAGGACAGGATCCTGTGCGCAGGAACTGCCGGGCAGCTTCAGATTGAGGAGATTGAAAGAACGAGCGGGCTTCACCTCTTTCTTGAACCAGGCCGCTGGCGATCAGCACCACATGGTCGGCGACGGCACGGGCCTGGCCCTGGTGATGCAGCACCACCAGAATGGCCTGTCGCTTCGCCAATGTCTGGATCAGTTCGATCAAGGGGGCTGCATCGCGTTCCGACATGCCGGTGGTGGGCTCGTCCACCATCAGCAACGATGGGGCGGCGAGCAGTTCACGCACCATGGCCACCGCTCGCTGCTGCGAGAGGCTAAGGTCGATGACGGGTGTCTTGAGCTCGTCGTTGATCCACTGCTGGCCCAGCTCGACCGTCAGCGCCTGGATGCGCTCGATCTGCTGCGCGACAGTGAGCTTCGACCGGTTGGGCATACCGGCTTGCAGATTGTCCAGCACGGTAGACACCAGCAACTGGGCCTTTTGCATCACCAGTGCAGGATGATGGTCGGTGCTCAGTGGTTGGTCGGCGTACCTGGCCTCTCCCCAGCGCTGCATGCCGGGGTGGTTGTCGTTGAAACCGGCCAACGTGCGGACCAGGGACGACTTGCCAGTACCCGACGGCCCCAGCAATACCGTACAGCCTCTTGCGGGAATCTCCAGCGTCAGTGACTTGAGAACGATGCGTTCATGAAACCCCAAACCGAACCCTTTCAGTGAGAGCACTGGTGAGGTTTGGAGCTTGGATGTGAACGTGGACATGGACATTGGATCGGGCAGTAGCGGCGCGAGACTTACACGGGGGAGGCAAAGCGGCTTTCCATCTCCAGCATGGCAGCGACGCCGATGACCAATGCGCGCATGTCGTCGGCTTCCCGCGCATCGACTCTGAAAACGGGAGGCACGCCACGAACGAACGAAGGGGTACGGTCCGCCAGGTAGTCCCGATACACCGATGTGGGCAACTCAGGCAGGAAATCGGCATGCGTGACGCCGATCGCCAAGGGAAACTTGCGCCCCTGACTGCGTTGGGCCACATGATCGAGGTAGGAGGACAGGTCGTCATACCGGGATTCACGACTGTGGTCGATCAGGATGACCACAGCCTTGGCTTGCTCCAGCAGGATGTCCCACATGAAGTCGAAGCGATCCTGCCCGGGCGCGCCGATGAGGCGAACCTTGTCGCCGGAGCCGAGATCGAGTACTCCGGCATCCATGGACACCGTGGTGAATTGTTTGAGCGCGGCAGTGGCATCGGTGGCCGCCACTTCGGTTTCTGCAGCGGCTATGTCCGACAAGGTATTGACGGCTTGCGTCTTGCCTGCACCCACCGGACCCATGAAAAGTATGCTCCACTCCATCGCTCAAGCCTCCGCGCCAGTCAGCTTGCGCCACAAGCGGCCAATGAGAGAGTTGGCCGGCAGTTGCGGCGCGTCCAGTGCATCGAAGTTGTCGGGTAGAACTGTCGGCGGCCGAGAGCGTGTGTTTGCCATCTCTGCCAGGGAAGCGATGGCCATGACTGCATCGTCACCGGATACAACCTGCGTGCCATCGAGGTGGCCGTGCATGTGCAACATCTCGATGATGTGGTTCACGCGATCGCGTGGTATGTTGAGCAGTCGTGGTATCAGCGTCGCACCCGTGGGACGAATGGACAACAACGCACAAACCCTCGCCACGTCAGGAACCAGGTCCGCTTGAATTCGCGGCAAATCGGGCCACGAGTACAAGCGAATGACGCTGTATTGAACCCCCAATTGGGTCGTGGCGTTGACAGTGGTGGGTATGGTTCTGGACATGGTGCTGGCCGAACTGGGCGTACAAACGAATGCCTTCAGATCTGTCCATGGCTCCGGCTTCGGGTGTGAAGCTGCGCGGCCGAAATGGAGAAATGTAGAAATGTAGAAATGTAGAAATGGGGAAAGGGAGGAACGGGAGGAACGGGATAAAAGACCTCTACTTTGGGCATGTGATCAGTCGGTCGTTCCGTCCAGCCGCTTCTTGAGCTCAGCCGCGGCTTTTCGGGTTTCCAGAATCAGTCGCCCCAGATTGGCACTGGCATCTGCAGCGACGGCGAGAACGGTTTCGTCGCTGGCTTGGGTAAGCAACATGGGGCCTTTCGTACCG
>JBNKNN010000259.1:0-4054 GCA_050293865.1 Hydrogenophaga sp.
ACGTGGGGGCCAACAGTTTCACCGCAGGGCCGCCCCAAGGTGAAAAGCGCCCCCTTGGGGGGCAGCGACCCGCGCAGCGGCGGAGCGTGGGGGCCAACAGTTTCACCGCCGGGCCGCCCCAAGGTGAAAAGCGCCCCCTCGGGGGGCAGCGACCCGCGCAGCGGCGGAGCGTGGGGGCCAACAGTTTCACCGCCGGGCCGCCCCAAGGTGAAAAGCGTCCCCCCGGGGGGCAGCGACCCGCGCAGCGGCGGAGCGTAGGGGGCCACATTCCCAGGGGTAAACTTGCTTCATGAGACAAATCGTTCTGGACACGGAAACCACAGGCCTTTCAGCTGAGGATGGAGACCGCATCATTGAAATCGGTTGTGTTGAGCTGCTCAACCGCAAGCTCACGGGCAACAACCTTCACCACTACATCAATCCAGAGCGCAAGAGCCATGAGGACGCGCTCAAGGTGCACGGTATCAGCAATGAGTTCCTTGCGGACAAGCCAAAATTCGCCGCGCTCGCCGAGGAGATCATTGAATATCTTCGTGGTGCCGAACTCATCATCCACAACGCACCCTTCGATATTGGCTTCCTGAACAAGGAAATGGAATTGTTGGGATTGCCACCGATCACCTCGATTGTCGGCAACGTGATCGATAGTCTGGCAATGGCCAAGGAGATGTTCCCAGGCAAGCGCAACGGCTTGGACGCGTTGTGCGATCGGCTGGAGGTAGACAACTCGGGCCGTACGCTGCATGGTGCTCTGCTGGACGCGGAGTTGCTTGCAGACGTGTACATCAATATGACGCGCGGACAGGACGCGCTGCTGATGGATGTGCAGGAGCAGGGCACAGATGGCCAGCCTCTTGCACGTTTGGACCTCAGCACCTTGGTGTTGCCAGTACTGCGCGCCAACGATGCAGAAGCACAAGCACACGGTGCGATGTTGGAGTCTCTGGATAAAGAGAGTGAAGGGGCCACCATCTGGCGCCACATGAATCACTGAGCAAAAACTCAGGGGCTGTCTGGTCAAGGGAGCATTTTTCAGGCTATAATTCCAGCTTACCCGAATTTCGGGCGGTTAGCTCAGTGGTAGAGCACTGCCTTCACACGGCAGGGGTCGCAGGTTCGAACCCTGCACCGCCCACCAGTCAAAGCCTCAAGCGCATGCTTGGGGCTTTTTCTTTTGCCTGCCGCAAAGTCTTTCACGCATTGGTTCTTGCCAGTGGTTGGCGGGCCTTCTTTGCAGCGCACAATTCGTCTATGCAAGTATTGGAAAGAGTGGATGCCGTCATTGTGGGCGCAGGCGCGGTGGGTCTGGCCATTGGTCGGGCATTGGCGCAACAAGGTCATGAGGTTCTGGTGCTGGAGTCGCAGGGCTCCATTGGGCAGGGTGTCAGCTCCCGCAACAGCGAAGTGATCCACGCCGGGATCTACTATCCGATCGGATCAAACAAGGCGAATCTGTGTACCCGCGGCAGGCGGCTTCTTTACGGCTACTGCAGGGAAAAACACATTCCTCATCGCCGCTGCGGAAAACTGATTGTCGCCACCTCTGGTGCCCAGCAAGGGGCACTGTCTCAACTCCAGGCCAGGGGGCAGGACAATGGCGCCGAGGGCCTGGTAATGCTCACGCGGGCCCAGGTCAGGACGCTGGAGCCGGAGTTGGCCTGCGACGCCGCTTTGTACTCGCCAGAAACCGGCATTCTCGACGCCCACAGCTTCATGCTGGCCATGCACGGTGACCTCGAGCACCATGGCGGGCAGGTGGTTTTCCATACGAGGGTTCAACGGCTCACGCGTGACAGCGAGCAGGGGTGGGTAGTTCACGCAGGAGAGGGTGCCAAGCTGGGCGCGCGCTGGGTGGTCAACGCTGCCGGGCTTGGAGCGTGTGCGCTGGCCGCCCAAACAGAGGGGCTCGCTCCATCTCAGATTCCGCAGGCCCGTTATGGCAAGGGGCAATACTTTGCGTTTCAAGGGCGGGCACCTTTCTCACATCTGATCTATCCGGTGCCTGACCCTGAGGCGCCGCCCGGGTGGCTGGGCGTGCACCTCACGCTCGACTTGGCTGGACAAGCAAGGTTTGGCCCTGATATGCAATGGGCCGACGCGCCAGACGATCTGACCGTGGACCCAATGCGAGGGCAGGCCTTCGAGCGAGCTGTGAAGCAATACTGGCCTGGCTTGCCGGAAGGCAGCCTCGTTCCGGCCTATGCGGGCATGCGCCCCAAGATTCATGGCCCTGGCGAGGCGGCACCCGATTTCCGGCTGGATGGCCCCAGGCAGCACGGCCTCCCTGGCTTGGTCAACCTGTTCGGAATTGAGTCGCCTGGTCTGACCAGTTCTCTGGCCATCGGGGAAAGGGTGGCCTCCATGGTGGCAGAGTCCGACTGACAACGGCTCAGATGGTCACCTGCGGGCGCTGCATTCGCGCTGTATCGCTGTGGCCGCCTCGCGAACGAGGGCTGCGCCCTTGTAGATCAGGCCGGTGTAGATTTGCACGATGTCTGCGCCCGCACGTATCTTGCTCACGGCGTCCGCACCGCTGAGCACGCCCCCAACGCCGACGATAGGGAAGCTCGCGCCAAGGCCATCGCGCAGTTGCCGGATGACCTGATTGCTCGCCTCCAGCACGGGGGCGCCGGAGAGCCCGCCTGCCTCCTCGGCATGGGCCATGCCTGTCACTGCATCGCGGCTGAGCGTGGTGTTGGTGGCAATGACACCGAGAGCGTTGTTGGCTTTGCCATCAGCACCAACACCGTAGCGACGCAGGGTCTCGGCGATGACGTCGATTTGCACATCGTCCAGGTCGGGCGCAATCTTCACGAACACCGGAATGCGCTTGCTGGTTCTCTTCACCAGAATCTCGCGTCGCTCCATCACCGCTCCAAGCAAGGCGTCCAGCGCCTCGTCGCTTTGCAACGCACGCAAATTCTGGGTGTTGGGGCTTGAAATGTTGACAGTCACGTAATCGGCGTGAGGGTAGACACCATCCAGACAGGTCAGGTAGTCGCTGGTGGCGTCTTCGATAGGGGTCGTTGCGTTCTTGCCGATGTTCAGGCCCAGCACCATCGGCGTGTCGCCTCCCGCGTCCCTGAACCTCGCTTTCTTGACGTTCTGTACAAAGCTGTCCAGCCCTTCATTGTTGAATCCCAGGCGGTTGATGAGCGCATTGGCTTTTGGCAAGCGGAACATGCGCGGCTTGGGGTTGCCCGGTTGCGCCTTTGGCGTGACGGTGCCAACCTCCACGAATCCAAACCCCATCGCTGCAAGGCCATCGATGCAGCGTGCGTTCTTGTCCAGACCTGCCGCCAGACCCACCCGGTTGGGGAACCGGATCCCAGCTACCATGGTGGGGTCGTCCACGCGATCCTCGCCATAAAGGCAGGTCAGGGGCGTGCGCTGAAACCGAGCGATACCGTCCAGCGTCAACTCATGCGCGCGTTCTGGGTCGATGGAGAAGAGTGCTTTGCGGGCAAGGGCGTACGGAATGAGTGACATGGATAAACTTGGGAGGCTTAGGCGCCCTGTTTCGGATGTTTTTGTTTATAGTTTCTGCGTAACCTGCTTATTGTCGCAAATGACCCAAGACGAACTCAAAGCCCTGGTTGGCCAGGCAGCTCTTCAATACGTGACCCCTGGCGAAATTGTCGGGGTCGGCACGGGCTCCACCGTCAATAAGTTCATCGATGCCCTGGCGGGCATCAAAGATCAGATCAAAGGAGCAGTTTCCAGCTCCGAAGCTTCGACAGCGCGGCTGAAGGACGCTGGTATCGCCGTGTTTGAAGCGGAAGAGGTCGACGAACTCTCCGTTTACATCGACGGCGCCGACGAAATCGATCACTCGGGCTACATGATCAAAGGCGGAGGCGCGGCGCTCACCCGAGAAAAGATTGTGGCGGCGCAGTCGAAGCGTTTCGTTTGTATCGCGGACGAGTCCAAGCTGGTGAGCGCGCTGGGCGCCTTTCCGTTGCCGGTGGAGGTGATCCCCATGTCGGCAGCCCGTATTGCGCGTCAGTTTGGAGCCAAAGGCGCCAAGGCCACAATCCGCCTCAAGAATGGTCAG
>JBNKNN010000260.1:0-13968 GCA_050293865.1 Hydrogenophaga sp.
TCAAGCATGTTCACCCAGCTGAGCGCGCAAATACACAGCCTGGAAGAACGCTTGATCAACGTCCCTCAGGTGCGCAAAGTCGCCGTCATGCTGGACGAAGAGCGGATGCCAGCGATGCTGGCCACCTACGACCCTGCCGAGGAGAAGCTGCAGCTCCAGCGTCTCAATGCGGTGAAGGAAGGCCGCGAGGACAGCATGCAGGTCTGGGCCGTGGGCCCCGACGGCAAAACCCTGCGTTCGCTGGGCGTGATCGAGAGCAAGTACAAGACGCTCCAACTTCCCGTCAAAGCCACTGACCTGGAAGGTGCTGCCGAATTGGCCATCAGCGTTGAAAGCCGGGGCGGTGTGGCAGCAGAGAAAGGGCCCAGTCTGCCTTGGCTATTCAAGGGCTGGCTGGTCCAGAAAGCCATTTAATGCTGCCAAGAAGGCCTTCGGTGACCGCGAGCCTGACTTGCAGCCACCGATCGTCTACCGCAACTCGTACTCAAAGCTGCTGACCACGCGCAGCCGTTTCATGCGCGTGCTGCCGTCGTCGTAGTTGCTGCCGTCGTCGCCTGCAATGCTGATCACCCCTTGATTCGCTTGCTTGAGTGGCCCCAAAGTCGCCCCCGCTTCAGCGGCAAAGCTTGTCGCCTGCTCGCGCGCGTTGCGGGTAGCCTCCGCCAGCAGTGCCGCTTTGTGAGCATTGAGATTGCGCAGCTGGAACCGGGGGCCCGACATCGGCATGTTGTTGTCACCCGTGAGTTCAACGCCCTGCTGAATCAAAGGATCCAAGGCCAGCGCAGTCGCCTCGGCAGCCGAGACGCGCGAGGTTTTCACCAGCACCTTGCCTTTGCCAATGAAGCGAAACGGCACATTTGCTTGCGCGTAGTCGCGGCTTAGCAAGTCCTCCACGATGAGTGGGCGCGGCTCAATTTCAGCATCAGCAAAGCCCTTGGCTTTCAAAAAAGTGACCACGCGCTGACGATCACCAGCCAATGCTTCCTGAACCTCCGTGAAGGTTTTCCCTGCTCTGCGGAAACCCACTGTCCAGATGGCGAAGTCCGAATCGACTTCTTTTTCCGCCAACCCTTTGACCTTGACACTCCTGTCAGACATGCGAAAGCGCTCGAAGCCCTGCCCAATGGCCATGCCGGCGATCACAATGCCTGCAGCGATCAATGCGGCGGTCACGATCCGGGCAATGAAGGTGTACACGAGAAGTCTCCTTGATGAGTAAGCCATGTGCGCTCGGTGCGCGACAACGCTATGCTAACGAAACCGCCGCATCAGTGCGCGCAAATTTCTCCCCCATGACGGACCAAGCTTCTCGCATCAGACGCATCGCGCACTTGGACATGGACGCTTTCTTTGCGTCTGTGCAACTGCTGCAGTTTCCCCAACTGCGCGAGCAGCCCGTGGTTATCGGGGGCGGACGCCGCCATCTGGAGGCCTTCAAGGCTGAGCTGGAAGCCGCGCATCCGGAGCACGACTGGGAATCGCCTGACGCGTTGGGACGCGTTCCGTTGGAGTGGTTTCCGCGCCTGGCTCACTACACCGGCCGCGGCGTGGCCACCACAGCCACCTACGCGGCCCGAAAGTATGGCGTCGGATCTGCCATGGGATTGATGAAAGCCGCAAAGCTATGCCCACAGGGCATCTTGCTGCCAGTCGATTGGGACGAAGTCAAACGCTGCTCACAGGCCTTCAAGCGGACCATCACCGACATTGCGCCAGTCATGGAGGACCGTGGCATCGACGAGGTGTACATCGATTTCACCGACGTGCCAGGCGGGCAGCGCGAGAATGGGCGAGTGCTGGCGCGGCTGATCCAGAAGCAGATCCAGGAGGCCCTCGGACTGACCTGTTCCATCGGTGTGGCACCGAACAAGCTTCTGGCCAAGATGGCCAGCGAGTTCAAGAAACCCAATGGCATCAGCATTGTCATGCCAGAAGATTTGAAGTCGCTGATATGGCCCCTGCCTTGCCGAAAAGTCAATGGCATCGGCCCCAAAGCAGACGAGAAGCTCAAACGCCACGGCGTCAATACCATTGGCGATCTGGCGTCTCGGGAAAAAGCCTGGCTCGTCGAGACCTTTGGCAAGAGCTATGGCGCCTGGCTGCACGAAGTGGCATGGGGTCGAGACAATCGCCCGGTAGTGACCGAGAGCGAGCCCGTCAGCATGAGCCGAGAGACGACTTTCGAACGCGACTTGCATGCCAGGGCAGACCGCGAAGAACTCGGTCGCATCTTCACCCGTTTATGCGAGCAAGTGGCGGCCGACCTGCAGCGCAAAGGCTATCGAGGCCGGACGATAGGCATCAAGCTGCGATACGACAATTTCCAGGCGGTCACCCGCGACATGACCATCGAGCGATTCACCGACGATCCTGTCGTCATTCGGGCCCACGGCGGTCAATGCCTCAAACGGGTCGACCTCAGCCGCCGCATCCGCTTGCTCGGCGTTCGAGTGGGCAAGCTTGTCAAGTCCGCGGCAGCGTCTGATGGCAGGTCGCTCTACAGTGAAAGGCCTTCCTCCGCCCGCGCGCCTCACCGCGCCGCACATGAAAGACCTGTTGATGAGTACACCGAACTGCTTTTCCCTGACCTGGACTGACGAACAGGTCGCGCACCTGGTCATGAATCGCCCAGACGCCTTCAACACCATGCACCCCCAGTTCTGGCGCGAGCTCGACGAACACCTGACGATACTCAACCAGGAAGGGCGTGCACGGGCTGTGGTCATCAGTAGCACGGGCAAACATTTTTCAGCCGGGATGGCGCTCGAAACTTTTTCTGGCGCTATCACGCTCGACGACCAGTCGCCGGAAGGGCGAGCAGCTGTATTCGACTTGCTCACCGACATGCAGCACACTTTCACCAAGATCGAGACACTGCGCATGCCCGTGATCTGTGCCATTCATGGGGGCTGTATTGGTGGCGCCGTGGACATGGTCAGTGCCGCGTGCATCCGCTACGCCAGTGCAGACGCCTTCTTCTGCATCCAGGAGATCAACATCGGCATGGTGGCCGATGTAGGCACATTGCAACGCCTGCCCAAGCTCATGCCACTGGCCGTGGTCAAGGAGCTGGCATACACAGGCAGACGGCTGCCCGCGGCAAGCGCCAAGACATATGGCCTGGTCAACGAAGTGTTCGATACGGCTGAGGCTGCCGTCGAGGCTGCACTGGAGTGCGCCAGGGAGATCGCGAGCAAACCCCCCGTGGCCATTTGGGGAACCAAGCAGGCGATCCATTTCGCTCGCGACCATTCCATTGAAGACAGTCTGCGACAAATGGGGTGGTTGCAAGGTGCCATCTGGAGCAACCAGAATGTCCGGGAGTCGATCGCTGCCATGCAGCAAAAGCGCAGTGGCGCATTCGCTCCGCTGGCGCCGCTCCAGTCCTTCAAGGATGGCTGATCATCCGCAAACGATGCCAGACCTTCCAAGCGTTGGTCGTGAACGTGCTGGCTTCAGTAGTACGCCATCGAAGGGGGCATGGTGTCTTGCGCGTCCTGGGGCTCATCGTTGGAAGGAGCCACAGAAGGACCGAGCCCCGGTGCGTTGAAAGATTGCTTCTCTGCCTGGTTGATGGCATCCAGCGCCGAAATGGACGGATCGTCGATAGGTACGACACCCATTCCCACAGTGGGCATGAACCGCAACGCCACACCATTGACGTTGAGCGGCACAGGCTCACGCAGACTTTCCAGCAACTCGTTCATCTTGAGTTCGCCGCGTTTGGGATCCTGGCCGGAGGAAACGGCCAGCACGAAACAGCGCGGATGATAGAGTCCCACCACGTTGCGAAAGCCAACCAGGCGACGAATGCGTGCCGCGAGCACCGAGAGAATCTGTGTTTCCGATCCGTTGGACACCAATTCGCCATGCTCATACAGGTTCCGCACACTGACCGCCGCCACCACGCATCGTTGCTGCATGCGCTGGCTGCGCCAGATGGCGTCTTCTACCCTGGGTATCAGCGCCGCCCCCTGCGCCATGGGGATGTCCACCTCGCGCGCCACCATGCCTCGGGCCATATGCCGCAACCGACGTTGCTCGCGTGTGCGCAGGATGGTCAAAACAATCACCACAAGGAAATAGCCCACCGTGGTCAACGCGGTGATCGCCTGCCCCACCAGACCCAAGGGTTCAAAGCCGAGTCCGTGGGCATAAAGGCCCAACACCATCACCGACAGACTCACACAGGAATAAGCCATGTAGCGGGCGAGCCGGTCGCCAAGTCGAGCCCCCCGAACAGCCACTGAAAGTGCCAGAAAAGCCGACCCCATGTTGACGACGGCCGCCGTGCCAATCAGCGATTTCTGGCTAAAGGAATCAGAGACAACGGTGGCCAGAGCCAAGCCCACAGCAGCAGCCACGAGACCAAAACTGCCCGCAGTCACCGTGCGGCGCGTGGAGGTGTCTTCATGGGCACCATCGAGCCAGATACCCAGGTATGACAGAGCAAGCGCGCCACTCAGTGGGCCCAAGCTGACCTTGAGTAGCAGCCACGCGTCCTCTGCAACCCCGGGCCAAAGCACGGCCGGCAAGCCAGACATGATCACGGCCGCGCTGCCAGTCAACCCGATGAACAGAAAGCCACGGAGAGATGCCAGGTTTCGCTGCACCGCAAGGTCAGCGGACGCGACCAAGACCAGGATCAGCAGCACTCCTGCCATCCCGGCCCAGATCACAAGCTGCCATAGTGCGGTCGAGTTCAAATCCAGCGTCCTTGCTGCCCGGAGTCCCATACGGCACATTCGCCGCATGGGGGACAGATTCTGCAGATTCTAGAAAGGCCGGGTGGCTTGTGCCCAACACTCAAGCGGGCAAACCACGAATAAGTCACAGAGACTCTGGCTGTTTCTCTTTGGGGGAAATCCACCCACTTCTTTTGAAGGCCTGCACGTGGGCAATGTTTCGCGATGACGGCTTCCCGCCCGGTGTCAACCTTCGTACACGGGAAATGATCGCCGACCGCAACACGTCTATCGCCAACGTCCGCGTTACACACGAAATACTGATACGGCGTCGATCAGTTTGAGTGCCTGCTCGTCCACACTGGCGCTGATCAGCATGCGCAATGTCTTGCCTCCTTCGGCGGCAGCTTGCGCCCCAGCGCGGCAGACAGCAATGAGATGAGCGTCCGATCAGGCATTCGCCCACTGCCTCTCTGATCACTCCCATCCTGCACCCTCACCCCCAACGCCACTGCGGCGCCGACCAGGTGAAGGTGGCTAATTCAGGGAACCGCTCAGAGGCCAGCGCCGTTGGCCGCCGTCTGCCATGGCACCGGGTGAATCAGGCTGCCTTCCAGAAGATGTAGTCCGCCTGGTACTTCACAACCTGCTTGGCTCCTGCGTTGTCCATGGCGCAGGGCAGGCTGGGCGCGACGCCGCCTTTGGTGTTCACGCGCTGGATATAGGTGACCCCAGCCATGGCCCCGGACCCCATGGCCGGATTCGCCTGAACAAACTGCAGTGGGATATTGCCCTGGCCACCGGGCGACACCGCCAGTTGCTTGCCGGTGATACGAGAGCCATCCATGGCTTCCCAGGTGGCAGGCGGGCCATAGTACTTGCCTACCTGCTGACCCTTGCGGCTCATCAACTTGGCATCAGGTCCGGCAAAGGTCCATGCATATTGACCTGCCATGTCCTTTTTGGCACGGCACTCATAGGTGATAAGACCAACGCCGACCGTCTCCATCGCCACGGTATGGCCGCTCGGCACCTGCATGTTGGCGGGCAGACTGTCCTGGGACCTGGCCATGGACGAGGCCGTGTCCATGTGCCCGGCGCAGGCGGCAAGGGTCAAAGCGGCAACGGCAGCGAAAGTCATCTTGATCATCATGTTGTTTCTCCTGAGTGGAAAGTGAGCAGGTAGGGAGGTGGGAAGGCAACCGAGGGTGGTTCAGGCACCAAACGAGAGGGCACCAGCAGGTACAGGACGACCCAGTGCACTGTTGAGTACGGTGAAATGCATGGTTTCGTCGGCGGCCAACCGCGCAGCAACCTTGGCCAGATCGCGATCGCCAAGTGACGGGATGACACTCAGGTATGCATTGGTGGCACCCAGCTCCAGCCGGGCTGCCAGGTCCAGCACATCGGCCTGAGACTTGAGCGAAGCCGCATTCAATGCATTCGCGTAGTCATCCAGCGAGCGCTCAGCCACGGGTTGACCACCGAGCTGTCGGATCGTGGCGACCAGCGCATCGCGGTGAACCTTGTGATGGCCCTGGAACTGCACCGCGACATCCAGCACCGGCTTTTGAAGCAGTCCGCTGCCCGCACCGAGCTGGTAAGCGTTGATGGCCTCATGCTCCAGGCCCAGCGCCACGTTCAGGATCTCCACATCCTGGGCTGCATTGCCTTTCATGGTGCCGGCCAAGGCCGATTTCCCTCCCAACAAGGCCACTGTGGCGGCGGATAGCACCGCCCCCTGCCCCAGGAATCTGCGACGCGATCCCGCCACAGATGGATGGGTGATGATGTTCTTGGAAGACAGTGAAAATTGAGACATGGCGGGTTCCTTAGATGTATTGGGTTGCCCAAGCCGTCTTGACCCGACTTGGGGAAGTGCCCGTTTTCAAGTGCGGACATGGTGGGTACGCACACACCGGGCAACTTGGATGTCTATCCCGCATAAACTTGAGGGTTATTCCCCCAACGGCATCCGGAGCGCGACTTCATGCGTAGTCCAAGCAGCGCGTCGCCCACGCAAGGAAAGCGAATGGAAACAGCAGAACCACCATCTCTGCATTCGTCCTGCCGCATTGGCGATGTCTTCTGTTCACTTTCGAATGACGTTTGTCTCACTCACCCGTTTCGTCATGAGCTCAACCTGTTCACCTCACTATCTGGATTTGATGCGCCACATCAGAGCAAACACGGGTTCGCCCAACGAGCACTTGCTTCACAATGCCCCCATGCAGGCCGACCCAGAACAACAACTCATCGCTCTGATTGACCGGGTGGCACACCAGGACACGACTGCGCTCAAGGCGCTTTATGACCAAACGTCGGGCAAGCTGTACGGCCTGGCCATGAGAGTGCTCGGGAACGCCGACTGGGCAGAAGACGCCCTGCAGGACACCTTCATCCAGATATGGCGCGATGCCCCTGGCTATCGGGCCACGCTGAGCCCGCCGATGGCATGGATGGGCCTCTTGGTGAGGTCGCGTTCGCTGGACTTGCTGCGGCGTCGCAAAGCCGAGCGAGAGCACCTCACCGATGCGCTGGATGACACCCTCAGCGAAACACTCGAGAGTGATTCACCCTCGCCTGCGGATTTGAGCCAGGCCAGCCAACAAGCCTGGGCATTGCATCAATGCCTTGGCAAGCTAGACAACGGTCAGCGCCAGGCAGTGAGCCTGGCCTATTTGCGCGACCTGAGTCATAGCGAGCTGGCCACACAACTGCGGCAGCCACTCGGCACGGTAAAGACGTGGATTCGACGCGGACTCGACCAACTGCGCCAGTGCCTGGCCGATTACGCCTGAGGACAGGCCATGCGAATCGCACAAAACCCCGAATTGCTCGACCGCCTGGCGGCTGCCTGGGCGTTGGGTACCTTGCGCGGCGGCGCTCGTCGCCGCTTCGAAACTCTTGCACGCGACCACGCCCCGGTGCGAGCCGCGGCATTGGTCTGGGAAAGCCGCGTGGCCAACCTGACCGAGTTGCAGCCCATCCGGGAGCCCGGCAATCACGTCTGGACCCGAATCGACAATCTCATCCGTGCGGAAGCGGAGATGGCTCAGCTGACCGCCCAGCGGACAAAGGCAAAAGAAACTCCGTCATCCAGCGGATGGTGGCGCAACCTGGCCCTATGGCGCTCGGTAGCGGGTGCTGGCGCCCTGGCAGCGGTGGTGGCCCTGGTCTCGGTCGGTCAGGTACGACAGGAATTGGGCTCGCAGGTGGCTGAGCTTGAAGCCCGCCTGCTGGCCATGCCTCAGGTGGAATACGTGGCCGTGCTGCAGGACGACCAGTCGGCCGCCTCCATGCTGGTCACCTTCGATCCCGCCAAGAAGCAGCTGACACTACAGCGCGTCAACGCCTACGATGAGGGCCGCGAACACTCGCTGCAACTCTGGGCGGTTCTACCGGAGGGCGTACCACGTTCACTTGGCGTGTTGAGCGAAGAGCGGTTGCTCAAACTCACCGCCGGCGAGTCGGACATTGCGAAAGCACCAGTACTGGCCGTCAGTCTGGAGCCCAAGGGTGGCGTGTCAGGCGAAAAAGGACCGACCGGCCCCGTCCTCTTCAAGGGCGCCCTGATTCACAAGATGCTCTAGGAAACCTCTGCACCAACTGCGCCGCGCACGCAGAGGACTTTGCGCCGGAGAGGCGCGAGGCACGAATGCCAGGGCAAGCCTGGACGGCTTACCTGCAACCGACACGAAGCGCATGGCGGAGGTGCCGCAGAGGTTCCCTGAGGCCAGACTCACTGACGAGCTGTGCGCACATTCTGCGGTGGGCGCTGAGGATGGCTGCTGCGCCAAGGGTTGATATCGAGCCCGCCACGGCGCGTGTACCGCGCGTAGACAGACAGCTTTGTCGGCCGACATTGCCGCATGATGTCCATGTAGATGCGCTCGACACACTGCTCATGGAATTCGTTGTGATTTCGAAAGCTCACGATGTATTGCAGCAAGCCCTCCTGATTGATTTGCGGACCGCTGTAGCTGATCTGAACACTGCCCCAATCGGGCTGACCCGTGACCAGGCAATTGCTCTTGAGCAGATGACTCACCAGGGTTTCCGTGACGGGCTGCTCGTCCACCGCAGCGCGCAACAATGAGGGAGCGGGCTCATACTGGGTGCAGTCGATATCGAGCCTGTCAAGCAACAGGCCATCGAGTTCGCGGACTGGCTGCGCGTCGAACTGCTCGGGCATCAACAGCTTCACGCCGACACTGGCTTGCATCGGCCCGCCTCGCCAAACGGCCTCGCTCAGGTCCTCGCGAAGGTGGGCTTGCACCTGTTCGGCCGATTCAAAGGCCGTGTTGTTGAAACTGTTCAGATAAAGCTTGAAGGACTTGCTCTCCACAATGTGGGTGCTTTCGCAAGGCACCACCACTTGCGCAATAGCCACTTGCGGCTTGCCCCTGTGGTTCAACCATGACACCTCGTAAGCCGTCCAAAGGTCAGCGCCCATGAATGGCAGGCGCCCGGTGACGCCCACCTCCTCTCGCTTGGACAGCCTGGGCAAGGGATACAGCAAGCCAGGGTCGTATTGGTCAGCATAGGAACTGGCTTTGCCCAGTGGGGATTGATCTGGCGTCATGGCATTGGCAATGCGAAAACAAGAAGAAGCATCAGGAAACAACAAGCAGCGCGCAGCATGCGGAATGCGTCCGGGATCAGGGTTCGGATGGCGGCGTGACCGGCATGAAAGAGAAGGTCTTGTCTGGGTTACGCGCCACGGCAATTTGCTTTCGCGTCGGATGCTGAGCCAGGCACAGTTCACCTATACGAGTCACCTCGTAGCCGAGCACATCGCTCACATAGGCCAACAGAGCTTCGCGTTTGGGTTTGTACTGGGGCACGCTATCACCCCAAACCTCAAATATCAGGTGAGGAAATCCACTGCGCTCGATCGTGGCTCTGGCGCCTTCCAGAACCTCAAGCTCCAGCCCCTCGACGTCTACCTTGATCAGGTCCACATTAGGCAACTCAAGCGCGTCTATGGACGTCATATCCACCATCTCTGACGACCGGGACTGCAAGGGTTGGCGCCCCTCGAAGCCCTGAATTTCAGGATCGAGAGACAAGCTGCCGAGGTTGCCGTGGGAAGCCACATCAAGCACAGGCAACTCGACTTTACCGATATCCCTTCCAACGGCCAAACGGCGCGCATCGCATTCGGACAAACCGTTGGCAAACAGGTTGCCGCACAATTGAAAGAAGACCATCCGCTGAGGCTCGAATGCGATCAGACGCCCACCTCTGGAACTCAGCCATTTGCCGACAGGAACGGCAAAGGCACCCATGTTGGCGCCAATGTCCAGGACCAAAGGCCTGGCGACCTTTTGCAGCAGCATGGTAGACAAGCGCAGCGTCAAAGGCTCCCATACGCGTCCAGCACTCAAGTACTGATTGATCAGATCAGGGCCATTGTGAACGAGGTACCGCACGCCACCGGTTTCACGCAAGCGCACAGTCAATGGTCGAGGCACTGCCCGGCCCTTTTCAGACGGACGACGCAGATCGACCCGACCGACGACCCTGCCTTTTCCCGTCATGCACCATCCTCCACTCGTCCAATGTGGGGGACGATCAGTTCGGCCATGCGTTGCGCCAGCTTGGGAGGCCAGTCATGGCCCATCCCTTCAACGATCTCAAGGCGGGAGTTCGGAATTCGAGCAGCCGTGTCCTGACCACAGGCCAAGGGCATCATCCTGTCGGCATTGCCATGAACAACCAGCGTGGGGCACTCGATCAGGCGAAGCTTGTGATGTCGCCCCTTGTCTGCCATGACGGCCAGCAACTGTCGCGAAACTCCTTGAGGGTTATGGGCACGCCTGATCATGGCCAGCAGTTCGCCTCGCTGCTCTTCCTCGTCCTGCGGATAGCCGGGGCTGGCCAAAAGCCGCATGGTTCCCATCAGTCGATCCACCACGTCATCGGGGTCGCCACTGAGCGCTGGTTGCAACATGGCCTGAACGACCTGGGGGTCAGGGCCAGGCAGTCCTGGAGCACCACTCGAACTCATCATGCTCGTCAGGCTGAGTACGCGACCCGGCCATTCGATGGCCAGATGCTGCGCAATCATCCCTCCCATGGAAGCGCCCACGATGTGGGCACGCTCCACATCCAGCGCATCCATCAATCCGCTGACATCGCGCGCCATGTCCATAAGCGTATAGGGGGCGTTCACTCGCAAACCCAGTCGCTTCCTGATCACCTGCCAAGTGAAATTGGGCAGGCGAAGATGGTTCAAGTGACTCGACAGCCCCGTATCGCGGTTGTCAAAACGAATCACGCGATAGCCGCTGTTGAGCAAGCCCCGGACCAGCAGATGCGGCCAGGCTGTCAAAGGCATGCCAAGCCCCATGATGAGCACGACAACCGGCGCGCCTTCTCGCCCCTGGACGTCCACCTCGAATTCCAGCCCGTTGGACGGCAACTTCATGAGAACTGCCGCTCACGCAGCCATTTCGTGGCGACCCACTTCTCGCCCCTGGTCACAGGCGATCCTCCATGCAAGGTACGGGTGGATGGATGCGGCTTGTCATAACTGAAGAACACCGCGTTGCCTTTCTGTGGCGCCACTTCCAGAGACACGTCGGGAAAGACAGTGCTCCCCCCCAATTCCGGGTTATTCAGGTACATCACGATTGTGCCCACACGCTGCCCCCCGCGCCGCGTGATGGACGCCGTGCCAGGCTCGTTCGGATCGAAGTAGTCGTAGTGCGCTTTGTACTCGGCACCTTGACGGTAATTGAGAACCTGAAGACCTTCTCCATTGACCTCTGGCCAGCTCACCAGACGTGCAATGCGTGCTTCTACGGCCGAGATGAGCGGACTCTCTCCACGTGTAAAGAACATGCCGTCACTGGTGCGATCAGGATTGAGCTCTTCTCCGCCGGTCTGAGTCGCGACCGTCAAGGAACGTTTCATCCGTGGCGAAGCAGCCGCGACCAATGCATCGCATTCCTCTTCACTCAGAAACCCGCCAAGCACCACGATTCGCGGCGAACGCATCGCAAACAGAATGCTGACTTCGCGGTCGCCAAGATTCAATACGCGCGGCGACTGGTCCAGGTCAATGTCAGGCATCGACTTGGTCGTGGCAACCGACCCGGAGATACGGCGTCCCCCCACCTTGGGCGCAGGCGCTGCTTCGCGTCCCTCACTCAGGGCTTTCAAGTACTCGCTGAGCGTCACTTCCAGGGCGCGCTCGGCCACCGCTTCCTGCCAACCAGCCTTGATCATGGCCTCGATGATCTTTTCGGGTGGGAAGCCTGCCGCAGCTTGATCCACGATCCAGTCTCGCAACTCAGACGTGATCGTCTGCTGCTCGGACGTTGAGGTGTTCGAGAAGGCCGTCATGGTGTCAACTTTAGCGGATCGAGCGAGCGTGCTTGCACAGGGTCAACCCGTCTGTTCGCGGCGGAACACCAGGCGCTCTTCTTCGGACGCTGCCGGGCAGAAAACATAGCCCTCCAGATCGAACTTCTTGAGCTGCTCGACCTTGGTAACCTTTTTTTGTGTGGCGTAACGCATCATCAGGCCGCGCGCGCGCTTGGCCATGACGCTCACAATGCGATAGCCATCTCCTTTGCGCTCTTCAAAAGTGCAAGTGACTACCCTGAGCTTAAGAGCCTTCTTGTCCACCGATTTGAAGTATTCCTCGCTGGCGAGATTGACCACCACGTCCGTGCCCTGCTCCGCTGCACGCCGGTTGAGGTAATCGGCAATCTGGGAGCCCCAGAACTGGTACAGATTCTTGCCCTTGCTCGTGACCAGTCGCGTGCCCATCTCCAGCCGGTAGGGCTGCATCCGGTCCAGCGGACGAAGCACACCATACAGGCCGCTGAGGATGCACAAATGGGTTTGCAGCCAGTCCAACTGTTTGGGCGTCAGATGTGGAGCATCCAGCCCTCCATACACGTCGCCGTCGAAAGCCAGCACAGCCTGCTTGGAATTGCGCGCGGTAAAACGCGGGCTCCAGTTTTCATAACGCGCGGCGTTCAACCCCGCGAGCTTGTCCGACAGGCTCATCAGCTCCGCGATTTGCTGTGGCGACTTTTCTCGCAGAACTGCAATCAGCTCCTTGGCTTGCGGAACAAAAAGCGGGTTGGAATGCGTATCAATGGGGGCCGGCGTCTCGTAGTCGAGCGCCTTGGCGGGAGACAATAGAAACAACATGCTCGAAATCCTTTATCAGGACAATTATCTTGCAGTCGTGAACAAGCCCTCCGGACTGCTGGTTCACCGTACCGGCCTGGACGCCGGAGAGACTCGGTTCGCGTTGCAGATACTCCGTGACCAGCTCGGCCGCCAAGTCTGGCCCGTGCACCGCCTGGACAAAGGCACAAGCGGCGCACTGGTCTTCGCCTTGAACGCCGACGTGGCGCGAACCATGGGTCAGTGGCTCGAGGCTGGCGGGCAGTTGCAAAAAAGCTACCAGGCCATTGTGCGCGGATGGCCTCAGCCTGAAGAGGGTCTCGTCGACCACCCTCTGGGCCGAATGGCCGACGACGCGCGGCACGGCCGAGACTCCGTCCAAGCGGCGCGGAGTCGGTTTCGTGTAGAACAGCGACTCCAGTTGCCTCTTCGCTACGGGCAGTTCGAGCAAACGCGCTGCGCCCTGGTCACGCTATGGCCTGATACAGGTCGGCGACACCAGCTGCGGCGACACATGAAACACATCTCCCATCCGATCATCGGCGACAGCACGCACGGCAAAGGTCCGCTAAACCGGCATCTGGCGGCGTTTCTCGGCCATGCGCGCCTGTGGCTACATGCCAGAGCCCTGACGCTTCCGCATCCGGTCACCGGGGAAATGCTCGATATCGGCGCCGAACCCGGGCAGGAATGGCGCGTATGGTCGCGGCACGCCTTCAAGCCAGACGACTTTACCAGCCAGGAAGACTGACTCTCCTCCTCAGGCGCCTAGGTCCTGGCGAAGGCTCTCAAGCGTCAGTGCGGGCACCTCCAGGGTCGCGGCGCAACCGTCGTGGTCACATCCCACAGTCACCGCTGCGCCGTCCAGAACAGCGGCTCGAAATGCCTCCGGCAGCTCAAAGCGCAGATAGTGCACTGCGCTCGTCTTGCTGGCCGTGGTTCGGTCGAGATCTTCATCGGCCACCGCAAACACCTTTTTTTGGCCGGGCGTATCCACGTAGATGCGTTGCTCCACGCCCATGAGTCGCGACAGCGCCGCGCGCCGCTCGTCAGGGCTGTTGAACCCAAGCAACAGGGTTGCCTTCCAATTGGTCCCTGTTGGCACCAGCGGCGCATAGGCAGCCACTTCACC
>JBNKNN010000261.1:0-11405 GCA_050293865.1 Hydrogenophaga sp.
ACTCGGCGTCAAGTTGCACGGTATCTACCTGATTGCCTCGCGTGTTGAGGCTTGGCAAAAAGACCGCGTGGGCCTGGTAGGCCCGGATTGGGCGGACGAACGTTTGATTCATGCCTTGACTGCCTATATTGGCCTGTTCGAGATGATGTGCACCAAGGCAGAGCCGCCCACCATTGGATACGATGAATGCGGCCGGCCTTTGTTTGGCAATGCGACCACAAAGGGTCGGCAATCGGCCGCAGTGGACGAGATGCAGGCCGCTTGTGTTCAATATGTTCGCGATGCGGCGTCGACTCCCCAGGCCTGCAAAGCTCGCATGAGCAGGCGCCAACGCGGCTGGCAGGTGGTCGCCGAGCTGGGCCGTCTCATCTATTTGCCCAGCAAGGAGGAGATTGCCTGCTTGTCGACGTTCGAGTTCGACTTCAACCTGGGCACGGACCTTGTGCTGGACACGGCCAACCTGCAGCAGGGCCTGGCCGAATACCGGCGCGAAGGCTTTGGTTTGATGAACCGTGACTTTACGAATATGAGGGTGAGCTACCCCATGGAGCTGCGGAACATGGACGTGTCCTTGTCGACCACCCTGATGTCCTTGCAGCGATTCGGCTATGGCCTTCGTCCCTCGGATGCCAGCTATCGCAAGGAATCGGTGCCGATGCTGGTAGCCAACGACACCAGTCACGCGCAGCAAATGACTGAAGCGGTCGCTACCCATGATGGCTACTACACGCTGTACTTGCCCATGAGTGCCTCGTTTGATGCATCGGTTCTGCTGGGCAGGCGTTATGAGTGGCTGCAGCTCGACGCCATACAGAAAGTGAACGTGAACGACACCCGGGAATCTGAACCCTTGGTCGTTGGCGAGAATGTCTTCTTCGATGGCATCGAGCAGGCCGAGGGCGACCTGGTCAAGCTCAATGAGAATGGGATGATGTTTGTGCCTGCCTGCTCTCGTCAGGATCAGGAACACTACATGATGCGGGTGGTGTATCGCCCGGTCCGCGAACGGGAGGCTGTTCAATGAACCGGGAGGCAACCATGGGCTTCGGCGGAGTCTTGTCCGTCACGACGCCTGCAGCTGCGATGCTGTCCGGTTCAGGCGAAACCCGCATTCAGCACGCCTCAGGCTGTCAACGGTTGAATCGGGCCGTCGAGGTGATCTTCTCGCCAGGGGTCCGCACCATGGTGTGCGGCACGCTGACAGTGCGCGATGAGTTCGAACTTGGACCGCTGCCCGTTCAATGGGACTCGCTCACTGTCTCGCCCTGGAGCGGAGGCTGGCGAACGGGCGAGGGCGTCGGCCCCAGATACGAGCAAATGCTTGTTCTGGCTGATTCGCTGCTTCCTGACGATACGGCAATCTCCTCTTTGATCGATTGCATGGAAATATGGGGAGCCAGACACGTGTTGGTAGCGGTTTCCGGCGGCGCATCCGGTAATGCTGCTCTGCGGCACAGGATCGAGCGGCAAGCGTTTGATGCGGGCTTTCGCAAGCATCCCTTCTACTACACGGTTCTGGACTACGAGGACTTGCACGAAGACAACGGCACCTTGCTGATTCCGCTGGAAGCCATGCCCAGGGAGGCTCTGGCCAGCTACCCGTTGTCAGCGCTCAAGGAGGAGCGCGACTTGCACATGGACATGACCCGGGAGCCAGGGGAGCGCTCCGATGCTCATGTGATTCGCTATCAGCAGGCAGCGCAACTGATCCGCGCCGGCGACAGGGTGCTGGATGCAGCTTGTGGCCTGGGCTATGGCAGCTATTTGCTGGCCAGCCAGACGCGTTGCGCCAGCGTGCATGGAGTGGACGGAAGCGACTATGCGGTGGAATATGCGGGGCTGAACTTCGGCAGCGTCTGTCCTCGGCTCAGCTTCGACAAGGCCTGGCTGCCCCAGGGGCTGAGCCATTTGCCCAGCGCGGGCTTCGATGTCATCGTGTCCTTCGAGACGCTGGAGCATATCGAAGACCCTGAGGGGTTGCTGGCTGAGTTCAACCGGTTGCTCAAACCCGGAGGGCGCATCATCGTCAGTGTGCCCAACGATTGGTCGGACGAGACAGGCGAGGACCCCAATCCCCATCATTTGCACGTTTACACCCTGGACAAACTCAGACAGCAGTTCTCGCGCTACTTCAGCGCGACTGCGCTGCATCAGCAAATCGCGAGCGGTTGCAAGTCTGCCCAGCACGGCTACCAGTGGATGCCGATGCGTCGGGCAATGCGCGAGCTACCGGTGCAGGCGCAAGTGGCGCCCGACAGCGAATGGTGGCTTCTCAGTGGCACCAAACCCCAGCTGAACGCGCAGATCGATTTGTCCGCGCCATGGTACGCGAAAGCGAAGCGACCGTGGCGGATAGATTCATCCGGCGAACCGCTGGCGAACGGCATTGTGCTGGCTGTTCATTGTGTTCCCACCGATATCGCTCCACAGGTCACGCAGTTCTGGATGCACCTTTCTGCTCAACTGGCCTCACGCGGCTTCCAGTTGGTCTTGCTCAGCACGACGCCGATCGCTGCAGAGGGTCTGCAAGTGATTGAGATGCCGTTTGAGCTAACGGCTTTCCCTGCCCACTACGGAACTGTTGCAGCGCAGGTTGCTTCGGCTTCAGAGCGTGAAATCCTGGATGTGATGACCTGGTATGGCTGTGCCTATGATTTCGCTCGGGAGAGCGTGACCGTGGCGCAAGGCTTTGTTCAGGACATGCTCGATACCCTGCGGCCTTGTGCTGTGCTGGGTTGGCAGAGCAGCAACCCCTTGTCCAGGCTTATCGCGCAGCAAGCGCAATTGCAGGGGGTGCCGCATTGGTCTGGCGAGCGGGGATGGGTTCGCAACACACTGATGTTCGATCTCGCCAACAATAACGCGTTGTCGGAGATGCATGCCAGCCTGGCCTTGCGACGATTGAGGCGTCGAGTAGCGCCCAGGCCGGAGACACTGGCAAGTTTGAAGCTGCGCGCAAAGGCAGCGGCCGACCTTGGGCGCTATGCATCCAAAGAAGTGATGTCGCGCGAAGCGTTCCGAGCTGCCATGGGTATCGCGCCTGAAGAACAGGTGACGGTCTTCTTTGGCCATGGCGAACCCTCCATTTTGTCGACCGACCAACCCGCTTTGCGAGAGCTTCACAATTTGCCCGACGGTGCGCTGGATGCGCGAGTTCGGGCGCTGGCCGAGAGCGTGGAGAGGCGGGGTGGCTGGCTTCTGGTACAGGAACATCCCTTCAACCGGACCCATGGTCGCTCCTTGACGCTGCCTCGGTCGGATCGGGTGAGGTTGGTAGAGGAAAACGTCAGCACTTTGCTCCATGCCGCGGACCAAACGATATACACCTTGGCGACGCTGCAGTATGACGCCGTGTTTCTGGACAAACCTGTGGGGCTGCTTTGCCGTTCACCCTTGTACCGTGCGGGGGTCACGCCGTGCATCAGCGACTTCGAGTCAGCAGACGCATTCCTGGACGCCTTGGCCGACACAGATGTGATGAATCAAGCACTGACCAGCATGCGCGAGGATGTGGCATTCATGTTCGAGAACCTGCTGATCGATATCGAAGGCGATGCGGTGGTTGACGGCGCACAGGCAGCAGCCGATTGGCTCGCCGAGCGGGCTCGGCCTGTAGACGATCAGCTACCAGCCCGGATCGAGACCTTCCTGACCCGTTGGGCGCCAGCAGCTGGCTCGATCGCTTGACGGCTCACCGACGAGTGTCGACTTTGTCGAGGCGGAACTGGTACCGCACTGCATGGTCGCCATCGTCGGCTTCGCCGTTCTCGCCAGCGGGCCATCGGGTGCCCATCAAGCTGCGAGCGCAGCTGCCGGGAACCGGCGCGCCTTCCCATACGCCGCTCATGTGCACGCCATCAGCAGCTTCATCGAGTTTGAATACGCCGTCGATCAGGTCGCCGGCCAGTGCAGCTGACGCGGATCGACCAGCGGTGTCTTGGCGCTCCAGGTGGCCGCGAACGCTGTGAGCGTATTCGGGATGCTGGAAGAGGGTGACGGTACCTTCCGACAAAGGGGCGTCGGTCTCTGGCTGACTGTCCCAAGCCCACCAGCGCAAGGTCCAGGTGCCATGCAAATGCGCAGGAGGAACGGCCATGTGCTCCGGGCAGTCCTGCAGGTGGTGGTTGCCCTGTGCAATGGCTGGGGCACAAACTGCCAACAGACTGGCGACCAGGACAGGCAACTTGACACTGGGTGCGATGGCTGTGCGTCGCGAAGGGAAGAGGTTCATGTCGAACTGGCGTTGCTTTGTTGTGCGCGCTTGGCAAACTCGGCGCGCAGGGCCTTGAGCTTTTCGCGCGGATCTTCCTTGATGGTGGCTTTGTCCAGGCCCATTTCGGCGATGAAACGGCTCGGCTGCCCAGGCACGTACTCCCTGCCTTTCTTGCGACGTTTGAGCCAGCTGACCTGAAGGGTGCGCTGCGCCCGTGTAATGCCCACGTACATCAGGCGGCGCTCTTCCTGTAGCCGCTCGGCAATGGCAGAGGCGGGCAGGTCACTGTTGGCATCATCGAGCTTGAAGGGCAGCAGGCCCTCGTTCACACCCACCAGCAGCACGTGTGGCCACTCCAGGCCCTTGGAGGCGTGCAGGGTTGAGAGGGTGACCACGTTCTGGTCTTGCTCGCGTTCTGACAAGGTGGAGATCAGGGCAATGGTCTGCACCACTTCCAGCAGGCTCTTGCGCTCGGTTTCGATGGTTTCACCATCGATGTATTCGCTCTTGCCTCCGCAACGGTCAGCCACCCAGTCGGTGAAGTCAATCACGTTGCCCCAACGGGCAGCTGCAATCTTTTCGTTTTCCTCGTTGTCGTAGAGGTGCTGCTCGTAGCCTATGTCGCGCAGCCATTCGGTGAGAAACTCACGAGCCGCTTCATGGCCGACGGTATGGCGGGCGCGGTACTCCAGGTCGTTGACCAGGCGACCGAACTCATGCAAGTTGCCGATGGAGCGTTGGTTGACCACGGTGCCCAGCGAGTGCGAGAACAAGGACTCGAACATGCTGAGTTTGAAACTGGTGGCGAAATCGCCGAGCTGTCCCAATGTGGTGTGGCCGATGCCGCGCTTGGGTGTGGTAGCCGCTCGCACGAATGCCGGATCGTCGTTGTTGTTGACCAGCAGTCGCATCCAGGCGCACAAGTCACGAATTTCCGCCTTGTCGAAAAAGCTCTGCCCGCCGGACACCTTGTAGGGAATCTGCGCGCGGCGCAGCGCCGTCTCGAAGGCCCGCGCCATGTGATTGGCTCGGTAGAGAATGGCGAAGTCTTTCCACTCCTTGTGTTGTGCGTTGGCGCGCAGGCTCTGTATGCGGCGCACGGCGCGTTCTGCTTCGTGGTCTTCGTTGTCGGCGTCCGAGACTCGCACCGGCTCTCCCTCACCAAGGGCGCTCCACAAGGTTTTGGGAAAGAGCTTGGGGTTGGGGCCAATGACGTTGTTGGCTGCGCGCAGGATGGCACTGGTGGATCGGTAGTTCTGCTCCAGCTTGATGACCTTGAGCTGTGGAAAGTCTTCCGGCAGCTTTTTCAGGTTGTCAAGCGTCGCGCCACGCCAACCGTAGATGGACTGGTCGTCATCACCCACCGCAGTGAAGCGCGCCCGTTCGCCGACCAGCAGCTTGAGCAGGTCGTACTGGGTCGCGTTGGTGTCCTGATATTCGTCTACCAGCACATGACCGAGCTTTTGCTGTCACTTTTCCCGCACCTCGGCGTGCTGGGACAGCAGCTTGAGCGGCAGACTGATCAGATCGTCGAAATCGACAGACTGGTAGGCCGTCAGGCGTTCTTCATACCGGGCCATGATGGCCGCAGTGGTTCGCTCGTTCTCGTCCCTGGCTTGTCGGGCGGCATCCTCTGCGGTCAAGCCGGCGCTCTTCCAAGCGCTGATCGTCCATTGCCAGGTGCGAGCAGTGTTGGCGTCGGTGGTGCCTCCGCAGTCCTTGAGCAGGCTGGTGATGTCGTCGGTGTCCAGGATGGAGAACTGGGGTTTGAGCCCCAAGACTTGGCCATCTTCCCTCAGCAGACGAACGCCCAAAGCGTGGAAGGTGCAGATGACCACTTTTCGAGCATTCTTACCCACCAGACTCGCGGCACGCTCCCTCATTTCAGCTGCAGCCTTGTTGGTGAACGTGATGGCCGCGATGCGCTCTGCTGGCAGTCCTGCCTGGATCAACCGCGCGATCTTGTGTGTGATCACGCGCGTCTTCCCCGAGCCCGCTCCGGCCAGAACCAGGCTTGGGCCACTCAAGTGGTTGACGGCTTCAAGCTGAGCGAAGTTGAGTCCAGCGGACATGCGCAGAGGTCTGAGGGGGCCAAAGGAGGGGGGATGTGTGGAAGGTGCCGCTTTTCCCGGACATCACTTCCAAGGGATGGGACCCATGATGATACCGAGCCTTGTGTTTTGTCATGTGGGAGTCGGTGGTTGTTAGATACTATATGGGGTATATAAACGGCGGCGAAAGGAGCTGACGATGAGGCGCAAAGCATTTGTTGGACGGCTGGGACTCTTGATGGGGCTAAGTGTGATGGGCGGCCTGCTATCGGGCTGTGGTGGTGGAAGCAGCGAGGGCAGCGTCAGCGACGTGGACAAGACCAGTTTGTCCAAGGATGAACTCGAAGGTCTGCAATTCATGCGTGAAGAGGAAAAACTGGCGCACGACGTATACCTGTCGCTCTATGACCGTTGGGGCAGCCGCGTCTTCTCGCAAATTGCGCAGAGCGAGGTCAGCCACATGGATGCCGTCAAATCGCTGCTGGATGCTTACTCCGTTGAAGACCCGGCCGCTGGCCGAGCCGCCGGCAGCTTCAGCCATCCCGAGCTGCAAGCGCTATACAACCAATTGGTCCTCAGGGGCCAGGCGAGTTTGATCGAGGCGCTCAAAGTGGGCTGCTTGATCGAAGAGCGTGACATAGCGGATTTGGCTGCCGAAAGGGCGCAACTGGAGGGCGAACCAGCCATTGATCAGGTATACGACCAACTGATGTGCGGATCGCGCAACCACCTGAGGGCATTCAACAGCAACTTGGTGGCCAATGGCGGGCGCTACGTTCCCGTGTACCTGAGCCAAGCCGAGTGGGACCGTATTGCGTCAGGTTCCAGCGAGCGCTGCAAGCAGTAAAGCAAAAGCACGACGGGCCGGTGTCATCGTGGTCGTTTCAGCCCCCACTTGTCCAGTTCCGCAGCGTTGGTCTCGTCGGTGTAGATGATGGCAGGCTCGGGTTGAGAGGTAGCGTAGCAGGTCACGACCACGTTGGCTCGGTACCTGCCCGGTTGCATGACCTGTGTCGCGCATCGCCCGTAGACGGATTCGATGGTGGCGAGCACATTGCGCGCGTAGGCAGACTCCAGCCGGCTGTCGAGAATCAGGTTGGCCAACAGAACGCCTTGTGGATGGAGAACGTGGCGTGTCGCAGACCAGAACTCCTCAGTCAGCAAATGAGGGGGAATACTGGCGCGATCGCTGAACACATCCACCACCAGCGCGTGATAGCGCTGCTCGGTGGTGGAGATGAAGTGGCGAGCATCGTCGGCGATGAAACTTCCTTGAATGGGGTGCTTGAGAAAGTCTCTCTCTGCCACTTCTTTAATGGCAGGGTCAATGTCGACGTAGGTGTAGTGGTTGAGTGTTTCACCTTCCGAGAGCGTGAATCCGCCAGCGCCGAGTACGAGAATGTCGCGATCTCTGAATTGCAGGTGTCGAATCAGCGTCTCGCTCATGGCTTGCACGTAGGAGAACACTTTTGGCGGCGTTGAATCATCCGTCTGAGACGAATGGGATTGATTGATGTGCAGGGTCCGCAGGCCATTGTCGGCAGCGTCTGCGCTCAATTCCACCCGATAGTCGGCATAGGCGGTTTCAGCGGCAATGGAAGCCCCGGGGTTCATCCACCAGGTGATCCCGACCACCAGGGTGGCGGCCACAGCATGGGTCCATGCTTTGGGCTTCAAGGCCAGTACGCCCAGCATGAGCAAAGCGGTGATAACGAACACTGAGCGACCCACGCCAAACCATTGCATGACCACCACGGAAAGCATCACAGAACCCAGAAATGAACCCAGGGTTGACCAATACAGCGCGGTCCCGCTTGCCTTGCCTGTGTGCGTATGCCGGATGAGGTTGGTCAGAATGGGGACCGTCTGCCCCAGCAGGAAGGCAATCGGACAGAGAACCAATCCAATAAAGACCAGGTAGGCCAGCAAAGACGGTTGCAGATGTGAAAAAAGAAACTCGACTGTCGCCCTTGCCAGTCCGATGCCCGCGATAACTCCCACCAGCAGGAAGTTGACGGCGACCTTCCTCAGGTGTTGCTGCGTGACGTTTCCTCCGGCGGCATAACCCAGTGCCAGCGCCAACAGGAAGAACCCGATGGTGGGGGCAGTTACGAGGATGGAGCTCCCGACCATGGGGGTCAGGCGGCGCAGGGCGACAATCTCTGCGCCCAGAGAGCAGAAGCCTTCGATGAAGACGATGAACGGTATGAGCATTTGTGAAATTGGTGAACCGAACAGGATGGCCTGCCAAACTGTCGATGTTTTTTCCCTTGGCGAATGGCCCTTCTTCGGATTCGAAGCAAAGGTCAACGACTCTTGTTGTGATGGTGATGTGCGCAACGCAGACCAGAGACCCGTAGTGTGCCCCATGGAAAGACCCTGATCATCAGCCCCTTGTCAGCCGCTTCTTGCGACAATGCCTCACTGTGTTGCAGATTCTCCTGGTCACCTTTCCGTTCTTTGCCCTCGTGCTGGCCGGCTACTTGGCAGCGCAACGGCGCATGTTGCCGCTGGAAGCCATTCCGGGTCTGAACGGGTTCGTGCTGTTTTTTGCCCTGCCGGCCATGTTGTACCGGTTTGGTTCCACCACCCCCATCGCCCGTCTGCTCGACGCTACCGTGGCGGGGGTTTACCTGCTATGCGGCCTGATCATGGTGGCGCTGGCCATTGCCCTGAGCATCAATCAACGCATTCGCTGGAACGACGCTTCCATTGGCGCATTGGTGGCTGCATTTCCCAACTCCGGTTTCATGGGGGTTCCTCTCTTGGTAGCCTTGTTGGGGGAAGCGGCAGCTGGCACGGTGATTGTCCTGATTGTGGTGGACATGGTCGTCGTCAGCTCGCTCTGCATCGCTCTTTCCCGCCTGGATTCTGCTCCAGGCGAGCCAACCGGCAGCCAGAGCGAACAGGCGTTGGCTGCTGCACGAAAAGCGCTGCACGGAGTGGCCACCAATCCCATGCCGTGGGCCATCTTGCTGGGCGCAATGGCCTCCGCGCTGGACTTCCAACTGCCAGGGCCGGTGGAAAAGACCGTTTGGCTGCTGGCCGATGCCGCCTCGCCCGTGGCCTTGTTCACCATTGGAGCGGTATTGGCGCGTTCGCAGATTCAGGCCAACCACCCCATGCCGGTGAGCGACTACCTGCCCGTCTCACTGCTCAAGCTGCTGGTCCATCCTCTGCTGGTGCTCATGATGGGCCTTGGCGCCCGCCGCGCAGGCCTCAGCCTGAACGACTTCACCTTGCAAGCCATGGTGCTGACCGCCGCCTTGCCCAGTGCCAGCAATGTCTCCTTGTTGGCAGAGCGTCTGGGAGCCGACAACGGTCGCATCGCCCGCATCATTCTGGTGACCACGGCTGCCGCCTTCCTCACCTTCTCAGGCGCGGTGGCGCTGCTCACCTGAGCCGACCCTGAACCTGCAGGCTCGGCCCCCGCGGCCGTCCAGACCATTTCGCCACCCGGGTCTCCCCAACGCTCTTTGGCTGAACGGCTGCTGAACGTGCACCATTGGAATTGCCTATTTGATTGATGAAAGCAATCGAATGGCGTTTTCGATAGATGGCCTCTAAAGTTGAGTTCTCTCAACGAACCAAGGAGCCTGCCATGCCGACGATACCGTTCACCGACGAAGGCACGATGACCTGGACCCGGGTACTGGCGGCGTTGGCAGCCAGTTTCTGACGCCACACCGAGCGGCTTCAGTACTCCCCGCTGATTCGCCCGACCTACCGAACACTTCCGAACAGGAGACCACCATGAACGCCCCCGACAAATGCCCCTTCCACGCCGCCGGCAACGGCACGACCAACCAGGATTGGTGGCCCAAGCAGCTCCGCGTGGACCTGCTGAATCAGCACAGCAACCGCTCCAACCCGCTGGACGAAACGTTTGACTACGCCGCCGCTTTCAACTCGATCGACTACGACGCCCTCAAGGCCGACCTGAAAGCCTTGCTCACCGATTCGCAAGACTGGTGGCCAGCAGACTGGGGCACCTATGCCGGCCTGTTCATTCGCATGGCCTGGCACAGCGCTGGTACCTATCGCATGATCGATGGTCGCGGCGGCGCAGGGCGCGGACAGCAACGCTTTGCACCGCTCAACAGCTGGCCTGATAACGTCAGCCTGGACAAAGCGCGCCGACTGCTCTGGCCCATCAAGCAGAAATATGGACAGAAAATATCCTGGGCCGACCTGATGGTGCTGGCAGGCAACGTGGCGCTGGAAGACAGCGGCTTCAAGACCTTTGGCTTTGGCGCTGGCCGCGAAGACGTGTGGGAGCCCGACCAGGATGTGAACTGGGGCAACGAAAAAGAGTGGCTGTCGCACCGCGACCCCGAAGTGTTGGCCAAAAACCCGCTGGCCGCCACCGAAATGGGCCTGATCTATGTGAACCCCGAAGGCCCCAACGCCAGCGGTGACCCGGCCTCTGCCGCCGCCGCCATTCGCGCCACCTTCGGCAACATGGCCATGGACGACGAAGAAATCGTTGCCTTGATCGCGGGCGGCCACACCCTGGGCAAGACCCATGGCGCAGCCTCTGCCGAACACGTGGGCGCAGACCCCGAAGCCTCAGGCATGGAGCAGCAAGGCTTTGGCTGGAGCAGCAGCCACGGCAGTGGCGTGGGCGCAGATGCCATCACCTCCGGCCTGGAGGTGGTGTGGACGCAAACCCCCACGAAGTGGAGCAATTACTTCTTTGAGAACCTGTTCAAGTACGAATGGGTGCAAACGCGCAGCCCCGCCGGTGCCATCCAGTTCGAAGCCAAGGATGCGCCCGAGCTCATCCCTGACCCGTTCGACCCAGCCAAGAAGCGCAAGCCCACCATGCTGGTGACCGACCTCACCTTGCGCTTTGACCCCGAGTTTGAAAAGATCTCGCGCAACTTTCTCAACGATGCCGAAGCCTTCAACGACGCATTCGCCCGCGCCTGGTTCAAACTCACCCACCGCGACATGGGGCCGAAGGCGCGCTACCTCGGCCCGGAAGTGCCCGCTGAAGACCTGATCTGGCAAGACCCGCTGCCCGCCCCTGTGCACCAGCCCACGGACGCCGACATCGCGGCCCTCAAAGCTGACATTGCAGGCGCAGGCATCCCTGTCGCCGACCTGGTGTCGGTGGCCTGGGCATCTGCCTCCACCTT
>JBNKNN010000262.1:0-7692 GCA_050293865.1 Hydrogenophaga sp.
CCCCCTCCAAGGCGAACGGCGCTTTGGCGCCCTTCGCCGCCAGAGAGGGGGGAAGGCGCGAAGCGCCGCAGGGGGGAGTCCGAAATGAGGTGTCTGCGAGTGCCACCGGACCGTCATCCTGAACCGGGGGTTCAGGTGGGCTAGGTCAGCGTGGCTTCGGGTTCGTCTGACGCGAGACGATCGCGCCCGCCAAGCAATTTTCCAGGCCCGAGCTCATTGAGCATTGGTTCAAGGAAATATAAAGTCCGGCATGCACTGCAGACCACGTTGATTCTACTCTTGTCGATGGCTTAGCGAGTATGAAATGACAAGCGGTAGAGCCATGAGAAGAAGATTGATCACAGCAGTTGGCCGTCGTTGCCAAGTGTGTTGTCCAGTCGGCGAATCAGATCGTCTACCCGAGATTGCGCCTGGGGGTCGTCCCAGTCGCTGGAAGGTGAGCGGTCTGGGTCTTCGAGCGGCGCCGACTCCGAGTTGCCAAATGACGAGTTGCCAAAGGATTGTGCATGTATCTCTTCAGACTCCTTTTGGGAGAGCTCGAATGCCAGGTTCAGTGACGCCAACACTGCGATTCGATCGCGAGCTTTGACTTTTCCGGCGTCTCGAATGCGGCACATGGCTGTGTCGACCCGCTCGACAGCGTCCAACAGCGATGCTTCTCCGCCAGGTGGGCACGCGAGCAAGTAGCTCTGGCCCATGATCTGAACTTCCATCTGTTTTTTGGAGGGCTTGTTCATTCATGCTCCTTGGGGCTATCGAGTGCACCTTCACCTTGGCTTTGGGGCAGGCGGTCGAGCAGGGCGTCGATTCTGGCACGCGCGGCATTGAGGCGAGACTTGAGAGAGTCGCGCTCGGACTGCAGGGACTGCACCTGCTCCATCAGGAGGCTGTTGGTGCGCTGCAGCTCTTCATGGCGCAAGAGCAGCCGCTCTACGCGCTCGGTCAACTGTTCGAGGTGCTTGGATTCGGCCATGGTGAGATCGGTTTGCCCCCATTGTAGGCTTGCTGACAGCTGGCGGGCGCTAGAATGTGTCTGTTGGTGCTCGCGGTGTGGTTCTCCCACCGCAGTTAAACGGGAAGCAGGAGGGGTGTCCCCAAGACAATCCTAACCTGCGCTGCCCCCGCAACGGTAAGCAGACAGGCGCTGCGTCTTCTTCTCTCGCTCATGCGTGTCGAACGACACGCTTTGCATGGGTGACGAAAGGTGATTCAGTGCTTCGCTTCCAACCCTCGACCACTGGGATGCTCAGCACCTGGGAAGGTCTTGGAGGTTGTTTCTGCCAGCCCGGATACCGGCCAGCAAACAAGGTGAACAGCCATGTGGTCAGCGTTGTTGCGCGGGCACTGCTGTTCGTGTTCTGCCCATGGACCGTCGGGGAAGGCGGTATGGGCGCAGACCCATTTGAAAATTCTCATGAAGATACCTCACTCGCACGCCGCGTTGTCCATGGCTGTGGCCGCCGCATTCTCGTCTACCTTCGCCTTCGCGCAAACCGAATCAACGACCTCCATCCAAAGGGCCGTCACCCCTGCGCTGGCGCCTGTAGTGGTCACGGCCACCCGCTCGGCAGTACCTATCACGGATGTGGTGGCGGATGTCACTCTGGTCGACCGCGCCGAAATCGAGCGCAGTGGTGCCACGACGCTGGCTGAGGTGCTGACCCGCACGGGCGGCATCATGATGAACCACAACGGAGGGCCAACTGGCACAACCAGCGTGTACATGCGCGGTGCAGAGACGCGATTCACGGCGGTGTTCATCGATGGCGTGCGGGTCGATTCGCAGTCCACCGGCGGCGCGCCCTGGGAAGCGGTGCCGCTGAGTGAGGTGGATCGCGTTGAAGTTCTGCGAGGGCCAGCCGCCGCCATCTACGGCTCGGATGCGATGGCAGGGGTTGTGCAAATCTTCACCCGTTCCGGCGAGCCCGGGTTGCAGGCCAGCGCGCACGTGGGCTTCGCCACCCACAATACCCGCGAGATGGGGGCTTCGGTCCGTGGCGGTGACGATTCGGTTCGCTATGCCGTCGGTCTCAATGCCGAGCGCAGTGATGGCTATGACATCAAGCTCGACGGCAACCCGGATGAGGATGGCTACAAGCGCCAATCTCTCTCGGGTCGCCTGGACTGGACGTTGAGCCCGGCACACTCGGTGGGCGTCAGTGCGTTGGTCAGCCAGCTGGAGAGTGACTATGACGCGTTCACCCAAGGGCAGGATGACGTGGCGGCGCACGATGTTCAAACCGTGGGCGCCGACTGGAAAGCGCATTGGTCCGATACGTACAAGACACGCGTTTCGGTGACACAAGGAGTGGACAAGTACGAAACCGATCCATCGCCCTACAAGACCAAGACGGACATCACCAGCTACCTGCTGCGCAATGAGTGGTCCATGGGCGCCGCTACCCTGACCGCTGACCTGGAGCGTCGGGAAGATCGCCTGAACAACGCCTCCACCACGCCAGAGAACACGAAGCGCTCCCAGAATGCGTTGGCACTGGGCTACGGCTTGCGCAGCGGCGTGCATACGCTTCAGCTCAATGTGCGCCACGACAATGACAGCGAGTTTGGCGGCCACAACACGGGTGCTGTGGCCTATGGCTACGATCTCGGCGCTGGCTGGCAGGCAACGGCTTCGGCGGGCACGGCCTTCCGCGCACCCACGTTGTTCCACCGGTTCAGTATCTATGGTTCTTCCAACCTGAAAGCCGAAGAAGCGCGCAACGTGGAGGCAGGTGTTCGCTACCGCCAGGGTTTCCACCATTTCAAGGCTGTTGCGTATCGCAACAAGGTCAAGAACCTGATTGACTATTCGGCAGGTCCTGGTGATTGCGTCAATGGCAGCGGCGACTATGCGGGCTGCTATGCGAACGTTGGGCTGGCGCGATACACCGGTCTGTCGCTCGGCGGCGGTACCCGTGTGGGCAGCGTGACCCTGGGTGGCACGGTGGACTTCATGAATCCAGAGAACCTGAACACGGGTTTGCGCCTGGCTCGCCGCGCCAAGACACAGGCCAACTTCAACGCTTCTACGGATGTGGCCGGTTGGACGCTGGGCGGAGAGCTTGAATACGTGGGTGCCCGCTATGACGATGCAGCCAACACGGTGAAACTGTCGTCGTTTCAGTTGCTGCACTTGAGCGCAAGCAAGCAACTGACCGAGCAATGGAAGCTGCGTGCCCGCATCAACAACCTGACTGACAAGTCTTACGAATCCGTGCGCGGCTACGTGACCGAAGGCCGCACGCTGTATGTGGGGGTGGTCTGGGAAATGCGTTGATCGCTGCTGATCGAAGATGAACAAAGGGTCTGACATGACTGCACCTCGCAGGTGCCGTGCTTTGCTGGTGGCCGCCCCTGCTTCTGGGCAGGGCAAAACGACCGTGACTGCGGCCATTGCACGCTTGCACAGCCGAGCAGGTCGCACGGTGCGCGTGTTCAAGTGTGGCCCCGACTTCATCGACCCTCAATGGCTGTCGGTGGCCAGCGGGCATCCGGTACACAACATGGATTTGTGGTTGTGTGGCGAAGACGATGCCCGCGCCAGGCTGTACGACGCAGCGGGTGATGCAGACCTGATCCTCATTGAGGGCGTGATGGGGCTGTTTGATGGCACCCCGAGCGCTGCTGATCTGGCAGAGCGGTTCGGTATTCCGGTATTGGCCGTGATCGATGCGTCGGCCATGGCGGGCACTTTTGGTGCGCTGGCCCATGGCCTTCAGCACTATCGCCCTGGCCTGCCTTGGGCTGGCGTTTTGGCCAACCGTGTGGCCAGCGCCGGGCATGGCCAGATGCTGGCCGAGGCGTTGCCCGATGCTGTGGACTGGTGGGGAGGGATGCCTCGCGAGGCTGCGATCACCTTGGGCGAGCGGCATTTGGGCCTGAAGCTTGCGCGAGAGCGCGAAGACGCAATGGCCGTGTTGGATGCTGCGGCCGATGCGCTGGCTGGTACGACGCTGGCCGATTGGGGGGCGGCGCCATGGAGCCGCACCGAAGTGATGTTGTCACCGGCTGCGTTTGCTGAAACACAGCCTTTGCTGCAAGGCAAGACGATTGCGTTGGCGGAAGACGATGCGTTTTGCTTTGTGTATGAATCGAACGTGCAAACGCTGCAAGCGCAGGGGGCGCAGGTCGTGCGCTTTTCTCCGCTGGCCAATGAACCCGTGCCGCCGTGCGATGCGCTCTGGTTGCCCGGTGGCTACCCGGAGCTGCATGTAGAGGCTTTGCAGTCGGCGAGTGTGACGGCAGATAGCATCGCGCAGGCCTTGGACGGCCGTGTGCCGGTATGGGCCGAATGCGGTGGTTGGATGGCGTTGTGCGAGAGCATCGTGCTGCAGGACGGACAGAGAGTGCCCATGTGGGGGCTGTTTCCCGGCGAGGCGGTGGTCCACCAGCGTCTGGCTGCTTTGGGGTCTCAGGGGTGGACCACCGATCTGGGCATGCTGCGGGGACACGCCTTTCATTACTCCACCATCGAGACGGCTCTGGCTCCCTCCGGGCAAACCACCAAGCACCGTGGTGGGCGCGAATCGGCGGGCGAGGCGATTTATCGCTTGGGCAGCTTGCAGGCGAGCTACTTTCATCCCTGGTTTGCGTCAAATCCGCAGGCGGCCGCAGCACTGTTCTTGCCGGGGGCCGGCGTATGAGTGTGACGCCTGCCATGCAAGACTGGTCCCCTTCGGGCTGGCCCGACGGCCCGCAGCGAATTGTCTGCCTGACCGAGGAAACTACCGAATGGCTGTACATGCTTGGGCAGGAGCACCGGATTGTGGGCATCTCCGGGTATACGGTTCGGCCGCGGCGGGCGCGCGACGAAAAGCCCAAGGTGAGCGCGTTTCTCAGCGCCAAGATTGACAAAATTCTGGCGCTGAAGCCCGATTGCGTGATCGGCTTCTCGGACCTGCAGGCGGACATTGCTTCGCAGTTGATCAAAGCGGGCGTGCAGGTGGTGATCTTCAACCAGCGCAGCGTGGACGATATCTGTCAGGTTTTGCTTCAGGTGGCCGCAATGGTGGGGTGCGAGCAGCAGGGCAAGGTCTTGCTGCGCGACATGCGCGAGCAGTTGGCAGCGATGCGCAAAGCGGCGCATCGCTTGCTGGCGGCCAAGGGCCTGGCCGCGCCGGTGATCTATTTTGAAGAATGGGATGAGCCGCCCATCAGCGCGATTCGCTGGGTATCCGAGCTGATCGCCTTGGCGGGGGGGCGCGATTGCTTTGCAGAGTTGGGTGCCGAGCCTTTGGGCAAAGACCGCATCATTGCGGATTCGGCGGAGATCGTTCGCCGGCAGCCCGACATCGTGGTGGGGTCCTGGTGCAGCAAGAAGTTCCGTCCAGAGAAAGTAGCGGCGCGCCTGGGGTGGGCCGATGTGCCCGCGGTGCGTAGTGGCCATCTCTACGAGATCAAATCGGCCGACATTCTGCAGCCGGGCCCGGCCGCGTTGACCGATGGAGCGCGACAGCTACACCAGATTGTCGTTCAATGGGCGGAGTCGACATCGAAGTCGGCGTCGATAGGTAGCGCAAGGAGACAAACATGAAGAACTTGGTGGGTATACAACTTCTTCTTGGTGGGCAGAAGAGTGGCAAGTCCCGTCAGGCGGAGTCGCTGGCCGAGCAATGGCTGGAGTCCAGCCAGGATGCGCGCGTGGTGTTCGTCGCCACGGCGATGGCGCATGACGAAGAGATGCAGAATCGCATCGAACGCCACCGGCAAGACCGGGCCGAGCGGATACCCGGCGTTCACACTGTGGAGGAGCACATGGCTTTGTCGGGCGCCATCAGTGCCTACAATTCGCCCTCCACGCTGATGGTCGTGGATTGTCTGACCCTGTGGCTTACCAATTGGTTGATGCCAGTGCCCCCGGCAAAGGCTGACCCAAAAGCGTGGCAAGCAGAAAAGCAAGCCTTTCTGCATGCTTTGGCAGAGTCGACGGGGCCGGTTGTTCTGGTGAGCAACGAAATAGGCCTTGGTGTGATTCCCATGGGGGAGGAGGTACGCCAGTTTGTTGACGAACTGGGCCAATTGAACCAGGCAGTGGCGCGAAGAGCCAGGCAGGTGACCCTCATGGTGGCGGGTATGCCCTTGAGCGTGACCAGGGATGAGGCGTGACGCTCTTGAAACACTTCTTCCTATGGTCGTGGTTAGCGATGGCGCTTACCGTATGGCTTGCAGGACCTGCCGCAGCGGCCAGCGAAGACGGGTCTGGGGTGCCGGTGGATGAACGAGGCGAGCCGTTGGTCTTGCCCGATGGCAAAGTACCCAGACGAATCGTCAGCTTGCTGCCTTCGCTGGCGGAGACGATATGTGCATTGGGCGAGTGCCGGCGGTTGGTCGGCACCGACCGGTACACGAACTGGCCGGACGCCGTGAAAGCACTACCCAAGGTGGGGGGCGGCATTGATCCGAACATCGAGGCCATTGTTGCGCTCAGGCCTGATGTGGTGGTGGCCTCTGTCAAGTCTCGAGGCCTTGAACGGTTGTCGTCTTTGGGGATTCCCGTGGTGGCCTTGGAGCCCAAGAACCATGCCGATGTTCAAAGCGTGATGTTCAAGCTGGCGTATCTGCTTCGCTTGCCTGACCCGCAAGCAGATGCCGCAAAGGTTTGGCAGCAGATTGACCGTGGCGTGAGTCAGGCTGCTTCTTCCGTGCCCAAAAGTGCTGAGGGTACGGAGGTCTATTTCGAGGTGAACAGAGCGCCCTATGCTGCCGGTGAGTCATCTTTCATTGGCGAGACTTTGACACGTCTGGGCGCTCGCAACGTGGTGCCGAGGTCTTTGGGGCCATTTCCCAAGCTCAATCCCGAGTTCGTTGTTCGCGCCGACCCGGATGTCATCATGGTCGGACGCAGAAACTTCGACGGTATGACGTCGCGGCCGGGTTGGCACCGAATGCGTGCGGTGAGGGAAGGGCGTATTTGCGTATTGCCCGACGCGTTGTCGGACACCGTGGTTCGGCCAGGTCCTCGCATGGCCGAGGGCGCAGAAGCCCTGGCGGATTGCCTTCGTCGCTACGCCCCTGCGCTGGCGCCAGTTTCTGCCACGAAATCACAGAAATGAACGCCTGGGCCATGACCACGTCCTCGATGAGTGCGCCGGTGGTGCGCCGCCGCGTGTGGGGGCTTGGGCTGGTGCTCCTGCTGGCCTCTACCGTCCTCGGACTCCTGGGGCTGGCCGTAGGAAGTACTGGCATGGAGTCATTGCTCAGCCTTTGGTCCGACAATCTGGCCTGGCAGATCGTGATGGATATCCGCGCACCGCGCACGCTGGGGGCTTGGACCGCAGGTGCTTTGCTGGGCCTGGCGGGCGCTGTGGCACAAGGCTTGTTCCGCAACCCGCTGGCCGATCCCTTTCTGCTGGGCAGTGCATCGGGGGCATCACTTGGCGTGGCACTTGTACTTGCGTTTCTGGGCGTCTCGCCCTTCGCGGGCGCATGGATGGTGCGACTGGGTTTGACCGGTGCGGCCTTCGCCGGGGCCGTGGGAGCGGTGCTGCTGACCCTGGCGCTCGCCAAAGGTGTGCAGCACACAATGCGTCTGCTACTGGCCGGTGTGGTGGTGAGCATGGTGTTGGGCGCGCTGACATCTTTGCTGACGTTGCGTGTGCCGGACATCCTGCCGGCCATGCAAGCTTTCATGCTGGGGTCGACCGGTTTTGTTGCCTGGAGTGCGTGGTGGTTGATGGTTGTGGCACTGGCTTT
>JBNKNN010000263.1:0-15396 GCA_050293865.1 Hydrogenophaga sp.
ATGGCTTGGCCGATGATCGAGAGCCTGCTGGATGAACGCTACGCACACTTGCACCGCGCGGGCGAATGGGGCGAGCGCTCCATCATTGTGCTCGGTGCCATCGAAGCGCAGCTCACCCCCCTGATGGAAAGCCTGGAGACCCTGCATGCAGTGCGTGTCTTCAGCTTGCCCAGCGTGGACCATCCCACGTTTGGACGCCATATAGAGCTGGGAGTCAAAGGGCACCCAGACCAGGTAGACACCGCTTTTGCGGCCATGCGGGATGCATTGGAGCGAGACGGCATACCGCTTGGCCCAGAAATGGTGCAGGGCAAGTTTGCATCATAATGGTGCATTGATTGATGTTGCACCATCTTGATGCGTTCCAGCATTGATGGGACCAGGCTTTTCATGTCTGAGAATTGACGCATGTCAGCGTTCTTTGCTGGAGGCGTCAGCTGCCTCAGCGATAATGCTGGCGCCGAAGGCAGATTGAATACGTCCGCGAGGACCTGTTCAAGGTGGCACAAAACCTGCTCTACCTCGGTGTTATCACGTTTTTCACCCACCCAGAAAACAGGAGCATTTGATGGCCAAGACCGTCGCTGATGTAATGAACCTGGTGAAGGAAAACGAAGTCCGTTTCGTGGACTTTCGCTTCACCGATACCCGTGGCAAAGAGCAGCACGTGACCGTGCCGGTGTCTCATTTCGATGAGGACAAGTTCGAGTCTGGCCACGCATTTGACGGCTCTTCTGTCGCAGGCTGGAAAGGGATTGAAGCATCTGACATGTTGCTGATGCCCGATCCTTCTTCTGCCAATATCGATCCCTTCTTCGAAGAAACCACGCTGTTCCTGCAGTGTGACGTGATCGAACCGGGTGACGGCAAGTCCTATGACCGTGATCCACGCTCCATTGCCAAGCGCGCGGAAGCCTACCTGAAGGCGTCGGGCCTGGGCGATACTGCCTACTTCGGTCCAGAGCCAGAGTTTTTCCTGTTCGACGGTGTTCGCTGGAATACCTCCATGGGCAAGATGAGCTTCGAGATCGAGGAGTACGAGGCTTCCTGGAGCTCCGATGCCAAGCTGGAAGGCGGTAACCGCGGCCACCGTCCGACTGTCAAAGGCGGCTACTTCCCAGTGCCTCCCATCGACAGCAGTCAGGACATCCGTGCCGAGATGGTGCTGATTCTGGAAGCCCTGGGCATTCCGGTCGAAGTGTTCCACCACGAAGTGGCTGGCGCCGGCCAGAACGAAATCGGCACCAAATTCTCCACCCTGACCGAGCGCGCTGACTGGACTCAGGTCCTGAAGTACGTGGTTTGGAACGTGGCCAACGCCTACGGCAAGACCGCCACTTTCATGCCCAAGCCTCTGGCAGGCGACAACGGTTCCGGCATGCACGTTCACCAGTCTGTCTGGAAAGACGGCAAGAACCTGTTCGCCGGTGACGGCTACGCCGGTCTGAGCGACTTCGCTCTGCATTACATTGGCGGCATCATCAAGCATGCTCGCGCACTGAATGCCATCACCAACCCGACCACCAACTCCTACAAGCGTCTGGTGCCCGGGTTCGAAGCCCCTGTGAAGCTGGCTTATTCCAGCCGCAACCGTTCTGCCTCGATCCGCATTCCTTACGTCGCCAACCCCAAGGGGCGTCGTATCGAAGCCCGTTTCCCCGACCCAATGGCCAACCCCTATCTGGCCTTCTCCGCCATGCTCATGGCCGGTTTGGACGGCGTCGAGAACAAGATCGATCCGGGCGAGGCTGCGACCAAGGACCTGTATCACCTGCCGCCAGAAGAAGACGCGCTGATCCCGACCGTCTGCCACAGCCTCGACCAGGCGCTGGAGTGTCTGGATCAGGACCGAGCTTTCCTGACCAAGGGTGGCGTGTTCACCGACACCATGCTCGATGCCTACATTGAGCTGAAGATGCAGGAAGTGACGCGGTTCCGTCAGTCTCCTCATCCGGTCGAGTACGACATGTACTTCAGCCTGTGATGGGCTTTGCCCGAAGTGCTCGCGCTTCGGGCAAATGTGTCCAAGGGTGCAAAAGGGGCGGTGCAAACCGCCCCTTTTGTCTTGTTGACGCCGCAGTGACATGTTTCGGACTGTGCCTTAGGGCACCAATGCACTGTTTTTGGGTCATACTTGGAGAGGCACCGGCATGGCCGCCAGGTGCGCGAAAACGAACACTTCTGGATTCGATAATGAAGCTCTCTCCCCTGAAAACTGGTTCTCTTGTCGGCTTGGCACTTTGGGCTGCCATTGGGTCTGCTCATGCAGCCAGCACCGTGTATCGCTGCGGGAACGAGTATCTCAATGACGCAGAAGAAGCCAAGCGCAGAGGCTGCAAGGTGATGGAGGGAGGCAACCTGACCGTGATCGAGGGAACTCGTCCACGTTCGAACTCTTCCTCTCGCAGCAGTGGATCTTCGAGCAGTCCGGCATCTGCCCCCAAGGTCAGCTCGAGCGAGCAGCAAAAGCGTGACAGTGACGCGCGTGCAATCCTTGAAAAGGAGCTGGTTGGTGCGAAAGAGCGTCTGGAGAAGGCCAAGCAGGAATACGCCAACGGCGAACCTGAGAAGGTAGGGCCCGAGCATCGCAATCACCAGATGTACCTCGACAGGGTCGAGCAGCTCAAGGAAGGCGTCAAGCGCGCCGAGAGCGACGTGAGCAGTATTCAGCGAGAGCTCGAGCGCCTCAACTGACCTCGCTGGTGGCGGACCGCCTGAGCCCTGCGGGCGGCTGAGGTTCGTTCGGCGAGCTACCCTGCGTTGTCGTTGACACAAGTTCTGTTTTTTTGATCGCTTCTCTGTGGGCGAGCGGGAGCGCGCCCGCCTGGGCAAAACCGTGCCCGTTTGATTGGGGGCTTCATGCCAATAAAGAAAGCTGCACAACGCTACAGCGCTCTGGACATGCTCGCCACGCTGGTGGCGGTTGTGGATTTCGAGGGGATTGTTCGCTTCGCCAACGCGTCGTTGGAAGACCATCTGGGCGTTTCGCGCCGTTTGCTCAACGGCGCAAGACTCCATGACTGTTTTGCCGAACCGCTCCAGTTGGATCGGGCTCTGGCGGGCGCACAAGAGCAGGAGTACGCAGCTCTGCGATACGACGCCTGGCTCAAGCGACCCCTGGGCGATGCATTGCCTGTTCATGTGGTCTTGGCGCCAGTTGATGGCAGTGACGAACTCATTGTGGAGCTGTTGCCTCTGGAGCAGCAGGCGCGCCAGGAGCGCGAAGAGCGTCTTGCAGACCAGGCTCAGGTCAACAAGGAATTGATCCGCAATTTGGCGCACGAGATCAAGAATCCCTTGGGTGGCATTCGAGGCGCGGCACAGCTCCTGCAAATGGAGTTGGAGACCAAGGAGCTCATCGAATACACGCAAGTCATCATCCATGAGGCAGACCGGCTTCAATCGTTGGTGGACCGATTGCTGGCACCGCACCGCCGTCCACATGTGGTTGGTGATGTGAATATCCATGAAGTGTGCGAGCGGGTGCGATCGCTCATCCTGGCGGAGTTTCCCAAGGGGCTGAGGGTTATCCGGGACTACGACACCTCCATTCCCGAATTCAGAGGCGATCGCGAGCAGTTGATCCAGGCGGTTCTGAACATCGCGCACAACGCCGCTCATGCGTTGTCAGCGCAGATCGCGGAAGGCAGAGGGGAGATCATCTTTCGCACACGTGTGGGCAGGCAGCTCACTTTCAGCAAGCAGCGATACAGGTTGGCATTGGAATTGCATGTCATCGACAACGGGCCCGGCGTGCCGGACTCGATCAAGGACCGCATCTTCTATCCCCTTGTTTCAGGAAGGGAAGGAGGCTCAGGTCTTGGGCTGACTTTGGCTCAGACGTTCGTGCAGCAGCACCACGGTTTGATTGAGTGCGACAGTGAACCAGGCAGGACGGATTTCAAGATCCTCATTCCGTTGCCCTGACATACAAACACAAACGCCTCAATACACACACTCGCTGCTGAAAGGGAATAGAAGCACATGAAGCCGATTTGGATCGTGGACGATGACCAGTCGATTCGTTTCGTTCTGGAGAAGGCCCTTGCTCGCGAGGACCTGCCCGTGCGGAGCTTCACCAATCCCCGCGAAGTGCTGGAGGCGCTCGAGAACCCCAACGGTCAGGAAGGGCCGCAGGTACTGGTGAGCGATATCCGGATGCCGGGAGGCTCCGGTCTGGATTTGCTTGAGAAGGTCAAGGAGGCTCTGCCTGATCTTCCCGTGATCATCATGACTGCGTTTTCCGATCTGGACAGCGCGGTTTCGGCTTTCCAGGGGGGAGCGTTCGAGTACCTTCCCAAGCCATTTGACCTGCCCAAAGCCATTGAGCTGATTCGCCGCGCAGTGGAAGAAAGCCAGCGCGAGGAGGTGTTGGAAGAACGCATGTCGGTCACTCCGGAGATGCTAGGTCAGGCGCCCGCGATGCAAGATGTGTTTCGTGCGATAGGGCGGTTGTCGCAGAGCAACGTCACGGTGCTGATCACCGGAGAGTCGGGGTCAGGCAAGGAGTTGGTGGCGCGCGCATTGCACAAGCATTCTCCGCGTTCCAAGGGGCCGTTTGTGGCCATCAATACGGCTGCTATACCCAAGGATTTGCTGGAATCCGAGCTCTTTGGTCACGAGCGTGGAGCCTTCACGGGCGCGCAGGCCATGCGGCGGGGCCGGTTCGAGCAAGCCGAAGGTGGTACGTTGTTTCTCGACGAGATCGGGGACATGCCTTTCGACTTGCAGACCCGTCTGCTGCGTGTATTGTCGGACGGCAATTTCTACCGTGTGGGTGGCCACAGCGCTGTTCGCTCGGATGTGCGTGTGATTGCTGCCACGCACCAGAACCTCGAAGAGCGGGTGAAACAGGGTGAGTTCCGCGAAGATCTGTTCCACCGTCTGAACGTGATTCGTTTGCGCTTGCCTGCCTTGCGCGAGCGGCTGGAAGATGTGCCGATGCTCACGCGAAACTTCTTGCAGGCCAGTGCCAAGCAGTTGGGCGTGGAGCCCAAGCGTATCTCGGATGCCGCACTGGCGGCGCTGGGTCGTTTTGACTATCCGGGAAATGTTCGCCAGCTGGAGAATGTTTGTCACTGGCTCACCGTGATGGCACCGGCGCAGGTGATCGAAGTCAAGGATTTGCCACCCGAAGTGCTGGAAGGTCTGAAGGGTTCAAGCGCTCTCGCTTCTTCGCCTCCTTCACATGCTTCGCCTTCTCCTCATGCCGGCACAGAAGTGCAAGGGTCAGACGGTGCCAGAGGTTCCTCGGAGGCTGCTTCGCCTGATGTCTCGGCTGTAGGCGCACCGTCCGGGCTGGTGGGGGGAGAGGTCATCCTCCAGGAAGTTGCGTCGGAGCCCAGAGGGGGGGGCGAATCCAGCTGGGAAGCTGGTCTTCAGGCGGAAGCGCAAGCGCTACTTGAAGAAGGGCGCCATGATGTCTGGGATGTGCTGACGCGCCGAGTGGAAATCCGACTCATTGAAACGGCGTTGGCCAACACCCGCGGCCGTCGCATTGAAGCCGCCAACCGGCTGGGCATTGGTCGCAATACGATCACCCGCAAGATCCAGGAGCTTGGCCTGGACGCCTGATTTTCTGCCAGGCGCTCAGGCGCCCGAGAGGGTCAGCACCACCGGCGCGTGATCGCTGGGGCGTTCGTTTTTGCGCGGCAGCTTGTCCACTGCGCAGGCTTCGGCGCGGGCCTTGAGGGCGTCGGTGATCAGAATGTGGTCGATGCGCATGCCTTTGTTGCGACGAAAGGCGAAATTGCGGTAATCCCACCAGCTGTAGTTTTTTTCGGGCTGAGGGAAAAGCCGCACGGCGTCGTAGAGGCCAAGGCTGATCAGGGCCTGCAGGTGCGTACGTTCCTCGGTTGTGCAGTGAATGGTTTCATGCAAGCCTTCAGGGTCCCAGACGTCGAGGTCATCGAAGGTGATGTTGTAGTCGCCCATGAGCACGAGTTCCGGGTGCGATGCCATTTCCGCTCGTACCCACTCTCGCAGCGCTTCGAGCCAGCGCATTTTGTAGACGAACTTGTCGGAGTCGGGTGCCTGCCCATTGGGGAAATAGGCGCCGATGACGCGAACGCCATCGATGGTGGCGCACAGGACGCGTGACTGCTCGTCTTCAAAGCCAGGAATGTTGCGGATGACGTCTTGAGCGGGCGTCTTGCTGATGATGGCGACACCGTTGTACGTCTTCTGGCCAAACCATTGGGCTTGGTAGCCGGCTTCAGTGAACGCGTCGACAGGAAATTTGTCGTCAGTGAGTTTGAGTTCCTGAAGCGCGAGCACGTCGACCGGATTGGCCGACAGCCAGTCGATCACCTGTGGCAGGCGGACGTTAAGTGAGTTGATGTTCCAGGTAGCCAGTTGCATGGGGGTGTTGGGGATTCGATGCTTTGGGTAGGTGCTGGTTGACGCCTATTGGCTGCGCTCGTAGGTCACGAACGCGAAAGCCATGCCGTCCGCTGATTTGTGCGGGTCTCGTGCGGTTTCCACCCATTCCGAGCCGAGTTCAGGCGCGAATGCGTCGCCGTCAAAATCGCGCTCGATCTCGGTGACAACCACAATGTCGGCTTGGGGCAGGGCCAGGGCGTAGATCTGCGCGCCCCCGATCACCCATGCGTTGTCGGAATCGCCCGCAGCAGCGATGGCGGATACCAAGTCGTTGGCGCGGACAGCGCCTTCTGCATTCCATTGAGAATCACGCGTGATCACAATGTTGGCGCGGCCGGGCAGCGGGCGAAAGCGCGGGGGGATTGAATCCCAGGTTTTGCGGCCCATGATGACGGGGCTGCCCAGTGTGGTGCGTTTGAAATGCGCGAGATCTTCCGGCAGGCGCCATGGCAGTTGGTTGTTCTTGCCAATGATGCCGTTTTGGGCACGGGCGTAGATCAGGCCCAGTCGAGGTCGGCGGGTGTCGTTCATACGGCGTAGGTGTCTTGGAGAGGTGGCAGAGTTCAAAGCCAGCTCAGGCGGTCCAGCCAGGGCTTTAGCATAGCGGCTTGTTCGGTTGGAGCGACTGCGCATTCGTCTGCACCAATGTGGTCACGGATATGGTCTGAACGCTGAGGGTTGGGCCACGGCTGCGCTCCATCTGGATGAAAGCACCGGTCGTGCACGCATACGGATGATCGGATCAGGGGCCAGATGCAGTCACGCAGGAATATCTGATCGATGTTCGGTGTCTCCATCGTACCGCTGTTGTAGCGGGCGAGAAGCTCACGCATGGACGGCAGAACGCCAGCGATGCCACCCCATAGGCCAGCCAGGATGAGGTCTGTGTGGGTCCACCAGTCTCGCATGATGTGAAAGTGCCGGTCGCCGGCCAACCATGCGTCCACGGCCATGGCTTCCCGGGCAGAGACGACCGAGTCGGTGTCGCGCACCAGAAAGTAGCCGACATGTGGATCGTTGGCGACGTCGAAGCGCCAGCACAGGCGCTCCCGAAGGGTGTGTTCGCCTTGATGAATGATCACGGTGGCACCCAGCTTTTTCAGCTCGTCTAGAAAAGCGGTGGGGACGGATCGGTCGACGTGAAAGCGCGCCTGCCAACCGGGGTACACACCGGGAATGGCTTGCGCATTTCGCAAGGCGCCACGCAGATATCGTTTGCCATCTCCCCACAAGCTGAAGGACACCACGTTGGTTTTGCCCTCGATTGAGGGGCTGCCCGCGTGGGGGCGAGGCGGGGGCAGCGTCCATGAGGAAACGCCTTGAGGAAACTGCCCGGTGACGTGAGCGTCCTTGCGCTGCAAGGCCTGGGTGCCCGCTCTCGCGGCTTCCTCCAGGCGCCCCATCCGGTACAAGGCAGCGCACAATGCATCATGGGCCAGGAAGTTGTCAGGCTGCGCGTTTAGCACCTCTTGTGACAATGCTGCCGCCTGATCATCTTGTTTCAGTCGGCCATGCAAGACGGCGAGATTGAGGGTGTTCTGGAGATTGCCCGGGTCCAGTTTGTGTGCGTGCTGCAGTGAGGCAAGTGCAGACGGGTATTGCTGGCGCAAGAAAAGGTAATAGCCCATTTGTTCATACAGGCGGGCCGAGGCGGGTGTGTTCTTTTGCAGCAGGCCGTTGATGTGCGAGACCAGGCTCTGCATGGCTTGGTCATGCTGTCCCTTCAGCCACAGCTGATGGCTAGGGCTGTGCCAGGCCTGCGGCAGATTCATACCGCGACTGGCGCCTTGATGGGCTCATGGTGCTGGTATTCCAGCACTTCAAAATCTTCGAAGGCATAGTCGAAGATGGAGTCCGGCTTGCGTTTGATGTTCAGCGTCGGATAGGGGAAAGGCTTGCGCGAGAGCTGCAGTTCCACCTGCTCATGGTGGTTGCTGTAGATGTGACAGTCGCCACCGGTCCAGATGAAGTCACCGACATCCAGATCGCATTGTTGGGCCAGCATGTGAGTCAGCATGGCGTAGCTGGCGATGTTGAATGGCACACCCAGGAAAATATCGGCACTGCGTTGGTAGAGCTGGCAACTGAGCTTGCCGCGTTCGCCAGGGGCTTGCGGTGGCGCCACGTAGAACTGGAAGAACGCGTGGCAGGGCATGAGTGCCATGTTGGGCAGGTCGGCCACGTTCCAGGCGCTGACGATGATGCGGCGGCTGTCCGGGTTGTTCTTGAGCTGATCCACAACCTGCGAAATCTGGTCGATGTGGCCACCGCCCGGAGTGGGCCAACTGCGCCATTGCACGCCGTACACAGGCCCCAGGTCGCCGTCTTCACGTGCCCATTCGTCCCAGATGGTGCAACCGCGCTCCTGCAGCCATTTCACATTGCTGTCGCCACGGAGGAACCACAGCAGCTCGATGATGATGGCCTTGAGAAACACCTTCTTGGTGGTGACCAGCGGGAAGCCTTCATTCAGATCAAAACGCATCTGATGCCCAAACACGCTGCGAGTGCCGGTGCCGGTGCGATCGGTCTTCTCCACGCCGTTTTCGTAAACGTGGCGCATGAAATCTTCGTATTGGGAGCGCACCGGGCGCTGAGGGGCTTGGCTACCTGGCATGGATTGGTAAGGGTACAGTGGGATACAGTGCAAAAGACCAACCCCCATTTTGCCTTACCGCCTGGTTTGGGTACGGGGACGACCTCCAAACCCGTGATCGGCGATTTCTGAGGAGAAAAACGTGTCATCTTTGACCCTGTACACCAACCCCATGTCGCGCGGCACGATTGCCCACTGGATGATGGAAGAGGTGGGTGAGCCCTACGAAACCGTTTGGCTGGATTTGGGGACCACTGCCAAGACGCCCGAATACCTGGCCATCAATCCCATGGGCAAGGTCCCAGCGCTGGCCTGCGACGGGCAGGTGGTGACCGAGGCAGCCGCCATTTGCGCCTTCATGGCTGACCGTTTCCCGGAGAAGGGGCTGGCGCCGGCGTTCGATGCACCGGAGCGGGCTGCCTATTTGCGCTGGCTGTTTTTTGCTGCAGGACCCTTGGAGCAGGCGATCACCGCCAAGGCCATGGGCTGGGAAGTGCCTCCCGGGCGCGAAGGCATGGCGGGGTTTGGCTCCTATCAGCGCACGATCGACGCTTTGCTGACGGCCCTGGAGCCTGGGCCTTTCATCTGCGGAGAGCAGTTCACGGGGGCAGACGTCTATGTGGGGTCAGCCGTTTTGTGGGGCCTGCAGTTTGGCACTATTGAAAAGCGGCCCGTGTTCGAAGCCTATGCCCAGCGCCTGAGCGCCAGACCTGCCTACCAGCGCTACTCGGCCATTTGCGCAGAGCGCCGCGCCACTGCCTGAGTTCGAGTCAGCTTGCCAGACTCAGGCAAGAACGCGGCCCGGATTGAGAATGCCTTGTGGGTCGAGTGCCTGCTTGATGCTGCGCATCAGGTCCATCGCTACCTTGTCTTTATAGCGGGGGAGCGTACCGGCCTTGAGGCTACCGATGCCATGCTCGGCGCTGATGGAGCCGCCGTATTGAACGACCGCATTGAACACCAGTTCATTGATGCGTTGCTCGTGTCTCATGAGGAAATCGGCGGCGTCACCACCCTCAGGCGCCTGTACGTTGTAGTGCAGGTTGCCGTCCCCCAGGTGGCCGAAATTGACCAGGCGAATGCCCTCCATATAGGTTTGTAGCGCGCGATCGGTGGCGGCGCAGAATTCGGCAATCGCAGAGACGGGCAAGCTGACGTCGTGTTTGATGTTGAGCCCTTCTTCTGCCTGAGCCATTGGAATGCTCTCCCTGATATGCCAGAACTGCCGGGCATGGGCGATATTCTGGGCCACCACTGCGTCGGACAGAACCTCCGTCTCCAGTGCGGTTTCGAGCAAATGCTCGAAGCGCTCCCTGGCGTGGACTTCCGATTCAGCGTCGCTGACTTCCAGCAGCACGCACCAGGGCGCTTCTTGCCAGAAGGGCACCTGAAGTTGTGGGAAGTGCTTGTCGACCAGGCTGAGAGAAAACCAGTTCATGACCTCAAAGCCGGTGAGGCTGGCGCCCAGATGCTGGTGAGCCATGCCGAGCAGATTCGAGGCCTTTTCCAGATCGGAAACGGCGGCCCAGGCGGTGAGACGTGCCGCCGGTTTGGGGTAGAGCTTGAGCGTTGCAGCGGTGATCACTCCCAGCGTGCCTTCGCTACCAATGAACAGGTCGCGAAGGTCGTAGCCGGTGTTGTCCTTGCGCAAACCCGATAGTCCGTTCCAGACTTGGCCTTCTGCCGTCACGACTTCCAGCCCGAGACACAGTTCGCGGGCATTGCCATAGCGGAGCACTTGCGTGCCACCCGCGTTGGTGGACAGGTTGCCGCCTATGGTGCAACTGCCTTCGGCGGCGAGTGAAAGCGGAAACAGAAAGCCGGCGTCCGCCGCTGCGTCCTGCACGTTCTGAAGGATGCAGCCGGCGTCAACCGTACACGTGAGGTTCGCGGCATCGATCGAGTGAATCTTGTTCAGGCGTGAAAGGCTGAGCACCACTTGATGTCCAGAGCTGTCTGGCACTGAGCCCACCACCAGCCCGGTGTTGCCGCCTTGAGGCACCACGCTGGCTTTGTGTACAAGGCAGGCTTGGATGACGGCGGCGACTTCTTCGGTGTTGCCAGGGCGCACCACAGCCAACGCCCGGCCCCTGGCGCGCTTGCGCCAGTCTTGCTCGAAGGGCGCCATTTCGTCAGCATGGCTCTCATGTGTGAGCACATGGGCGGCCCCAAGGTTCTCGCGCAGGGCGGACAGAAGTGCTTCGGTGTTCAAACTCATGACTTGCCTGGAGGGGTGGGATCTTTGGCGGCGCCGATTTGCTCGGCGTAGGCTGCGGCATCGGCCGCGATGGCTTCCTTTCCAGCGCTGCGCAAACGGATGCGCACATGCAGCGCGCAAGCCACAAACAGCTCAACGCACAGCACGACTTGCACGATTGCCAGTACGGCAGACAGACCTGTATCACTGTAGGCACGCACGGCACCCTCGGTAAAGTAGAGCCACACCAGAAGACTCACCCAGCGATAGGTGTACATGCGATTCTTGAGCAGGCCACCCAGTGGCAGCGTGAGAGGCAGAACTTTCAGCGCCCACCATGAACCGCCTGGACGCAAGGGCGCCAACCATAACTCCCAAGCCAGCCCCAGCACAATCAGGCTGATGAGGGCCGAGACGGCCATGAAGCGAGTCACCGCGATGGCTCTCTTGGGAGGGGAGGCGGAAGCCGGGGTGTTGTCGGATGCAGTCATTTGTCTGTGGTGAATACTGGGTCTGAGGCCGGGCAGTGGCATGATACTGTCATGAACGATAGCGACCGTCTGGCACAGGTCAAAACCTTTTTGTCTGCCCTGTGGCAGGCGCTGCTCAATTTTCCCTGGCGAAACACGGCTGACACTCTGCAGGAGCGTTTCCGAGAGGACCGCCTGGGCGTCACTGCCAGTAGCCTGACGTTCACCACCACCATCTCGCTGGTGCCGCTGTTTACTCTGGCTTTGGCTGTGTTCAGCGCTTTTCCGATGTTTGCGCGGATGCAGGCCGACCTCCAGTCCTGGCTGGTCAGGAGCCTTGTGCCGGACAACATTGCCAAGCAGGTGGTCAGCTACATAGGGCAGTTTTCTTCCAAGGCTGGCCAGATGGGCTGGGTGGGGGCCGCTGCGTTGCTGGTCACCGCCTTGGCTCTGATTCTGACCATTGACCGAAAGCTCAACGACATCTGGCGCGTGCGCAAAACGCGTGGATTCACCCAGCGCGTGCTCGTCTACTGGGCCGTCCTCACACTTGGCCCCTTGTTGCTCGCCGGGAGCCTTTCCATTACGTCGTACGCCATTTCCGCATCGGCGGGGCTGATTGCGTCCAAGGGCGCGATCGGCGTGGTGCTGGACACGGTGCAGTTCAGCCTCGCCGTGTTGGGCATGGCCGCCTTGTTCAAGTACGTGCCGAACACGAAGGTGCGATGGACGCATGCACTCACGGGCGGTCTGTTCGTGGCCACCGGTCTGGAGCTGGCGAAGAAGCTGCTGGCGCTCTACTTGAGTTCGGTTCCCACCTACTCCGTGGTTTACGGCACCTTTGCCACGTTGCCGATTTTGCTGGTGTGGATCTACCTGGTGTGGGTGATCGTCCTCTTGGGAGCGGTGGTCACGGCCTATTTGCCCAGCCTTTTGGCAGGCATTGCCCGGCGAGGGGGTTCGCCCGGTTGGAACGTCCAGTTGGCACTGGAAGTTGCCGGTCAGTTGGTTTCGGTCAAAGATTCGCCGCAGCGCGGGTTCAGCCTGCAGGAGTTGGCGCAGCGCTTGCGGGTAGATCCTTTGCAACTGGAGGAGCCGATGAGCGCACTCTCGGACCTGGATTGGGTAGGGCGCCTGGATGAGGACAACGAGCGTTACGTACTGCTGGCCGACCCATCCATCACGCTGGCCGCACCCTTGCTGGAAAAACTGCTGCTGGATTACAACGCCAGTACTGCTGCACTGTGGAATGCTTCAGGACTGTCGGGCCTGAGCTTGCAGCAGGTGCTGGCGCGGCATCCGGCCATGATGCCGCTTCCGCTGGAAGAGTTCAACTGACGGCAGGCCTGCCGAGCCGGTGGGCAGTTCAGGTTTGCAGGAAGTCTCGCAGGTGCTGCAAGGTGGCGTCGGGGGCCTCGGTCATTTCGTGGTGACCGACTGGCACCATCTTCACGCTGTATGCCTTCCCGTTCTCTTTGGCCGCACCGATGAGGGACTGGGCTGCTTTGGGGTGTGTCATCTGATCGCGGTCGCCAAGCAGGAAGAGTACTGGGCAAGCCACCTGGGCCATGGCGTCCAGGCCGTTGGTATAGCTGTCACAGGCCTTGAAGCCGCGATGGAATACATTGACCTTGGGGTTGCTGCGAAGCACCTTGCGGCCCAGCGCCATGCTCGCACCGTATATCCAGGTGCCGGGACCGAGCGCCGAGGGCGGTGGCGCCAAGGTGGACCAGGAAAACACATTGATCATTTTCAGCGCCTTCTCCGGCTCGTGCAGCGATGCGTCGAGCAAGGCTTCTGACACCTTCATCGGGTAGGCCGTGCCGACCATGCCCAGATGCGTGGCACGCTCGCCCAGGCGCGCGGCGGCCTCCAGTGCGATGAGCGAGCCCCAGCTGTGACCGACCAGGGCAGCCCTTTCAATGCCGGTAGCGTCGAGCAGCGCCACGATGAAATTGGCGGCTTCTTCAACGGTTGATGGCGCCTCACCTTCGCTGCGGCAGTGGCCGGGCAGGTCAACTGCCAGCACGTTCCAGCCATGGTTGGCGAGAAATCGGCTCTGGAGAATCCAGACGCTGTGATCGTTGAGAACGCCGTGGATAAACACAACGGTGGGCTTTGCCGGATCGATCGTCTTGCCACCTGTGTAGCAGTAGGTGTTGGCTCCGTTGACGGTCACTTGCATGGTGCTGTGCTTCTAGAAAAAGGAACGGGGATGGTGATGATCATGCGGCTTTCTCCGCTGCCTTGAGAGCACGCTTGAGGTCGTCGATCAGATCGGCGGGGTCTTCCAGGCCGATGGACAGGCGAATGGTGCCAGGGCCGATGCCGCCTGCAGCCAGGGCTTCATCGGTCATTCGAAAGTGCGTGGTGGAAGCCGGGTGGATGACCAGGGAACGGGCGTCTCCCACGTTGGCCAGATGGCTGAATATGCGCAGGGCTTCGATGAAAGCCTTGCCCTGTCCACGCGAGCCTTGAATATCGAAGCTGAACACCGCCCCCGCTCCCTTGGCGCCATGGCGGAAAAGTCGTTCTGCCAAGGCGTGACTGGGGTGTGTCTCCAGAAGGGGGTGGCCTACTCTGGAGACCATGGGATGGCTGGACAGGAACTCCACCACTTTTTCGGTGTTGGACAGGTGCCGCTCCATGCGCAGGGACAAGGTCTCCAGGCCTTGCAGAATCAACCAGGCGCTGTGCGGCGACAAGCAGGCACCGAAGTCTCGCAGGCCTTCGCGCCGAGCGCGGAGCAGGAAGGCGCCCACGGTGCTTTCTTCCGTGAAGACCATGCCGTGGAAGCCGTCGTAGGGCTCGCTGAGCTCAGGGAAGTGTCCGCTGGCATCCCAGTCGAAAGATCCACCGTCCACGACCACGCCGCCAATGACGGTGCCGTGACCCGAGAGGAACTTGGTGGCTGAGTGGTAGACAAGGTCTGCGCCCTGAGCGAGGGGCTGCGTGATGTAAGGCGTGGTAAGAGTAGAGTCCACCAGCAAAGGCACTTTGGCGGTGTGCGCGATCTCGGCAATGGCTGGCACATCCAGCACGTCCAGGCCGGGATTGCCCACGGTTTCGCCAAACAGGAGTCGGGTATTGGGGCGGATGGCGGCTCGCCAGGCGTCAAGGTCGCCAGGTGGGACAAAGGTGGTCTCGATGCCGAACCGGCGCAGCGTGAAGTGCAACAGGTTGTGGCTGCCGCCGTACAGTGCAGTCGACGCCACGATGTGGCCGCCCGCACCCATGAGGGTTGAGATCACGAGGTGCAATGCCGCCTGACCACTGGCCGTTGTGATGGCGCCGATGCCACCATCCAGGGCTGCCACGCGCTGCTCCAGCACCGCATTGGTGGGATTGCTGATGCGGCTGTAGACGTGTCCGGCGCGTTCCTGATTGAACAGGGCTGCAGCCTGCTCGCTCGATTCGAAGACGAAGGAGGTGCTCAGGTGAATGGGCACGGCGCGAGCGCCGGTGGTGGGGTCGGGGGCTGCACCGGCGTGCAGTTGCAATGTGGAAAAGCCGGGGTCGGAATAACCGGACATGGTGAATGTGTCTCCTGGTAGCCTGTCTCGCCCTGAGGCGCCGTCACGAAGCGATACGGCCTAGGGACCCTCTGCATAACCTCCGCCATGCGCGTTCGAGGTCAAAACGGGATGGACGGCGTGCCTGCTTGTCGCACCGTGTGCCCGGCGGCACACGGAAGGCAACAGGTGCGGCAGACGCCCGTTTTGGCCCGAACCCGAAGCGGGCCGCGGCTTTGC
>JBNKNN010000264.1:0-24005 GCA_050293865.1 Hydrogenophaga sp.
GGTCGACCTGCGCGTGACCGGGGAAGCAGGCAATGGAAAAGAAGCACTGGAACTCGTGCGGCAGGGAGAAGTCGATGTTCTGATCATGGATCTGTCCATGCCCGACCAAAGTGGTGTGGACGCGCTGGCCGCCATCAAGGCCCGCGAGCCCGATCTTCCTGTCCTCATTCTGAGCGGATTTCCCGAAACCCATTACGCCACCACCTTGCTCAAGCAGGGCGCCAGCGGATATCTGAACAAAGAATGCGACCCTGACGACATCATCACCGCGATCCAGACGGTGCATCGCGGGCGCAAGTACATCACACCGGCCGTGGCCGAATTGCTGGCCGACACACTTGGCGGCGACGCCAACAAGCTCCCGCACGAAGAACTCTCCGACAGGGAGTTCCAGGTATTCTTGCGACTCGCCAAAGGCGAAACCGTGGGCAACATCGCCGACAGTATGAGTCTGAGCGTTAAGACGGTCAGCACTTACCGCACCCGTGTGATGGAAAAGATGAAGCTCGCTTCAAACAGCGATCTCACCTACTACGCCCTTAAAAACGGGCTCATCCAATGAGAAGGAACTCGCAGCAAAGCCGGATATGAGGCCATTCGCTGCCTCAGGCGTTCGCAACCTCCTCGCAGTACTCAAGCAGTTCCTCGAGTTCTGCCGACTTGTCAAAAACGCGGTCGGCACCCAGCTTCAGACATCGCTTGCGCATGTCGGCAGTTGCGTAATTCGTCAGCACCACCAACGATGCCTTGGGCAGTTTCTCGCGTGCCTGCCGCAAAACCTCAATCCCCGTTCCGGACTTGAGAAAAACGTCGATGATCATGAGATTGCAGGACTGAGGAGCTCCCGAGAGCCAAGCAATGGCCTCATGCTCACTTTCTGCGGTGCCCAGCAAATCCAGGTCGACGATCTCGTGCAGCGTGTCGACGAGATTGGAACATATCACTGGGCTGTCTTCGACAATGAAGCAACGCAGCACTCCTGCTGATACGGAATGAGGTGCGGATCCGGAATTGGTTTGCATAGTGACACTGGGGCGAGTTAAGCGCATGTACTTTTCTTCGCCTCGCTCCCTTTCATGACGTTACACCCTCACACCGCCCTTGTATGTCGGATGATTCCTACACCCTGCCCCAAGTGATCCAGCAGTCGGGGCGAGCGTGCAGAAATTCCGATTCATGCTTATTTTGAGAGCATCTAGCGTCATACTTGCGAAACTGATCAGGAACGCACTTCCAAAGCGTTATTGACCATGCGCACGCCATTCGTGCTGCGGGCGATGGTCTCGGCAGCATCTTTCTCAGCCAGACTCTTGGCATAGCCACTCAACATAACCTCTCCGTCGAGGGTCTCCACCTTGATCGAAGTTGCATCCACAAGATCGCTCTCAACGAATGCCGCGCGGATCTTGGTGGTGATGGTGGTGTCATCGATGTATTCCCCGACCGTCGACTGCCCGCGGGTGACGGAGCAAGCCGGCAATACGGTGATGGCTGCCATCGCGGTAGCCAAGGCAACGAGGGACTTTCGGGACTTGAGCATGGTCAACATTGATTCTCTCCTTCATGGTGAATTACCCGACCGCGCAAACACACGGACGGCAAGCGGGGAAATGGCGGGTCATACGCCCGCCGTCGTCATTTCTTGATTGCCCCGACGCCCAGGATGGCAAGGGTGATGACCACCAGAAATGCGATCAGGAACAAAACGAACAGGAATTTCGCAATGCCGGCAGCGCCGGCGGCAATGCCGCCAAAGCCCAGAACACCGGCCACCAGCGAGATCACTGCAAAGATCAATGCCCACTTCAACATGGCTGACTCCTTTCTGAGTTGGTTTGCAGCCAGACAATGCGTCTGACCATGTGTCAACTGTAAGGAGAGCAGGAGCGCTGTCGCATCGGTCAGCACCACAGCGGCCTGTAGGACAAGACCCTGAAATGGAGTGTGGCCCGTCCCAGGCCCAACCCTCGTACGGTCGCTTCAGCGCCTTGCTGGATGCCAGCGCTTGGCTCCAAGCATCACGACAACGCTCAACGCGGCCAGACCGGCGCCCAGCCAAAAGGTCGATGCAGGGCCCAGCCGATCCCAGCATAGGCCGGCCACAATGCTGCTCATGAGCAGAGCCAATCCACATGCCAGGTTGAAGGTGCCAAACGCCGTGCCGCGAAGTTCTGCCGGCACTGAATCGGCCACCCATGCTGACAGCAGCCCTTGCGTCATGCCCATGCAGACACCCCAAAGCGCAACACCCAGCATCGCCCAAGTCCAATGTGATGCCAGCGCCAGCACCACATCGGCCCCCAGCAACACAACACACCCTGCCGCCATCAAGCCTCGTCGATCGAGTCGATCAGAGAGCGCACCGGAAGGATAGGCGCTGGCGGCATAGGTGATGTTCATCACCACCATGATCATGGGGACCCACGCCATGTCGAGGCCAAGTTGCTGCGCCCTGAGGACCAGGAACGCTTCGCTAAAGCGTGCCAGGGAGAACACAACGCCCAGGACAACCACCATCCAGAACGACATGCCCAGTCGTCTCAACGACGTCATGTGCAAAGGAAACTTGCGCGACTTCGTCGACCGGTCTACTGGCTCCCGCACTCCCCAAACCAGAAGCGCCACGGCCAGCACCCCAGGGATCACTGCCACCCAGAAAACGAACCGGAAATCCCCTGCCGTCCAAAGCATCAGCAAGACTGCGAGCAAAGGTCCCGCGAACGCGCCTACCGTGTCCAGCGATTGCCGCAAGCCATACGCAGCGCCACGCATCCCCGGCGGCGTGACATCAGCAACCAAAGCATCACGAGGTGCGCCCCGAATGCCCTTGCCGACCCTGTCGATCAGACGGGCCGAAAGAACAAGCCCTGTAGTTCCTGCCACCGCGAACAAGGGTTTGGTCAGCGCGCCAAGCCCGTATCCCGCAACAGCCAGCCATTTTCGGCGACCCAGCATGTCGCTGAGCACACCAGAAAACACTTTGACGATCAATGCCGTCGCCTCGGCCAGCCCTTCGACGACACCCACAACGGTCGCGCTCGTGCCCAGGACGGTCACCATGAACAACGGAAGAAGGCTGTGGATCATCTCGGACGAGATATCCATGCACATGCTGACGAAGCCCAAAACCCAAATGCTTTTGGGCAGCACGCGCAGCGGCTGCAAGCGATCGGACATGCTTAAAACCTGCCTCGCCCTGAAGCGACAAAGGCCCGCTCCCTTTCGGAAACGGGCCTTGGCCTTGATTGGATGGTGGAGCTGGGGGGATTTGAACCCCCGTCCGCAAGCCTTCTTCGCGCAGTTCTACATGTTTAGTCGTCTGATTTGAGTCTCACCGATGATGCCGCGCAGCGACACGCTACACCACCAGCCAGTACCCTTGGATCTCGTCCCGCATCAAGGTACCCGACGCGAGACCAGCTGATATGAATTCCCTTGCAGCCTGGACAGTCTTGCGACCGCCCTTGCCCAGCCTATCAGCGTGCTGTTGCAAGGCTCACCGGATTAAGCGGCGAGTGCGAAACGTTCGTCGTTTGCAGTTACTTTTTTTTCTGCGGTTTAACGAGGTGACAGAACCTCGACATGCCCTGCTGCGTGCCCGAACCCACGTCGAAACCAATGCAGCCCCTCAACTCGCTATTTTAGGGCAATTGCAGCCAATTCAAGACCTGCTCCGGAGTTTCTGCAATTGCATCGCCGCCCCACTCGTGCGGACGCTTGTGAGCCCCCAGATATCCGTAGTTGGCGACCAGGGTGGTCATGCCAGCGGCATTGCCTGCCACCACATCCCGCTCGTCGTCACCCACGTAAACACAACGTTCGGGCGCCACTCCCACGCGCCTGGCTGCCTCAAACAGTGGTTCAGGGTGCGGCTTGGCGTGCGGCGTCGTGTCACCGCAAACCACCGTACCGGCCGTCGCAAACAACGGAATGCCAGCCAGCAGTGGATGTGTGAAGCGCTCGGCCTTGTTCGTCACCACTCCCCACGGAATGCCCGCCGATACCAGGCGCCCTATCAACTCCGGAATGCCATCAAATGGGCTCGTCTGGTCGAGCAGTCCCCGCTCGTACTCTTCGAAAAACTCTTCGCGCAAAGCCATGTAGTGCTGGTCTTCTGGCGAAAGCCCGAAACCCACGTGAAGCATTCCCCGGGCACCGGCGCCAGCCCACGGACGATACATCTCCATCGTCAGAGGCGTCAGTCCTCGGCGCCGTCGCATTCGCTCAGCGGCAGCTGCGAGGTCGGGGGCGCTATCGATCAATGTGCCGTCCAGATCGAAGAGAACGGCTGAGAACGCTGTCACAGAGACACTCCCTTACTCCGCAGGCTTCCGAGTGGACATCAGGTAATTCACGCTGGTATCTCCGCTGAGCCAGTAGCGGCCAGTCAGCGGGTTGTGTTCCATGCCACGGGTGTGCTGCAGTTCCAACTCAGCGTGTCGGCAAAATCCCGCGAGCTCTGCTGGCCGAATCAACTTGGCATATTCGTGCGTCCCTTTGGGCAACATCTGAAGGACATACTCAGCCCCCACGATAGCCAACAGGAAAGCCTTGGCATTGCGGTTGATGGTCGAGAAAAACACCCAACCGCCAGGTTTGACCAACTTGGCACAGGCCGAGACGATGGACGCCGGATCCGGCACATGCTCAAGCATCTCCATGCACGTCACTACATCAAAACTGGCGGGTGCTTCCTCTGCCATTGCCTCAGCACTGATCTCTCGAAAGCTGATATTGGGCGTCTGCGCCTCCATGGCATGGAGCTGCGCTACTCGCAGGGCTTTGGTCGCCAGGTCAATACCCGTGACTTCCGCTCCTTTGCGCGCCATGGAATCAGAAAGAATACCGCCACCGCATCCGATGTCGAGCACCTTCTTGCCTGCCAGCGAAGCTTGCACGTCTATCCATTCAAGGCGCAATGGGTTGATTTGGTGAAGCGGCTTGAACTCGCTCTCGGCATCCCACCAGCGGTGAGCGAGGTCGGAGAATTTTGCCAGTTCCGCCGGATCAGCGTTGACTTTCGATTCCATCATGCTTCCATTATCGCGCGGTTGGGGGGCCATTGAAGTTCAGCAAAAAAAACGCCACGACGCTTGCACGCCATGGCGTTCTCCTTCAGGCTGAATCAGCTAGGATTTCGATCTCGCCTTTTTACATGGGCTTGGCAGTACCGACAACTTCAATCTCCACGCGACGATTCTTTGCACGCCCTTCGCGGGTATCGTTCGAAGCCACTGGCTCTGATTCGCCTCGCCCTTCCGTGACGATCTGGTCAGCCGGAACTCCCTTGCTTACCAGGTAGGCCTTGACGGACTCAACCCGCCGGATCGACAGCGCCTGGTTGTACTCGTTGGACCCGATCGCGTCCGTGTGGCCTACCGCAATGAGCGTCTCAACGTCCACTTTGCTGAGGTCGGCAACCAAGTTGTCCAGAGCGGCTTTCCCTGCCGGCTTGAGAACCGACTTGTCGAAATCGAAGAAAGTCTCAGCCGAGAAATTCATGGTTTTCGCCTCGGGCACTGGTGCAGGCGCCGGTGCTGGCGCCGGCGCGGGGGCTACTGCCACAGGAGCGGGTGCCGGCTCAGGAGCCTTGAGAGCGCCGTCGCAGTCGGGGGCAGCGGTGGCGGGTGTCCAGAAATTGTTCCTCCAGCACAAGTCGCCAGCACCATTCTTCCAAACCAATTCGCCCGTGCCGTTCTTCCAGTTATCCACGGATTGAGCGCTGGCAGCGCCGGCCAAGGCCATCGATGCCACTACCAGGGCGATTTTGCTGAATTTGCTTTTTTTCATGAAGTTGGGTCCTCTCGAAAAGCTCCCTCCAGGGAGTGGTTACTGGTTTATTCCAAGGCCTCAGAATCAACAAGGATCTGCCCTTTGAATGAACTCAGTCTATTGATCGCCCCGGGACAGCAGGATCGGCTTGAGCCGTATGCAGCTGTAGGACAAACACCCGATTTGTAGCCAATCGATTTCGCCATGTCCCTTTCAAATCGATACCGAACGCGTCAAACGCATCCAATTACCATCAGAGACGGTCAGCCGCACAACACCATTCAATGCCAAGTCTCTTGTTTTTCGTCGCCAAATAAAGACAAACAGGCGAAAAGCAAGTGCAGAACCGGGTGCTATTCATTTTCACCAGGCACAAAAAAACCGCGCCGAAGCGCGGTTCTTTTAGTCAAAGCTGGAATTACTGAGCAGCGCGGGTGCCCACCACTTCCACTTCAACGCGGCGGTTCTTGGCACGACCTGCACGCGTCTTGTTGTCCGCCACAGGCTGGGTCAGGCCCTTGCCTTCGGTATACACGCGAGCTGCGTCGATGCCTTTGCTCACCAGGTAAGCCTTCACGGCCTCGGCGCGGCGAACTGACAGCGCCTGGTTGTACTTCGCGCTACCGATGGAGTCAGTGTGGCCAACGGCGATCACGACTTCAAGATCAATATCAGCCACCTTGGAGACCAGATCGTCCAGGCGAGCTTTGCCTTCAGGCTTGACCACAGACTTGTCGAAGTCAAAGAAAGCGTCGGCGGCATAGGTCACCTTGGTTGGAGCTGCCTTGGCTGGCGCTGGTGCAGGGGCAGCAGCAGCAGGGGCGGCCGGAGCTGCAGGTGCAGCGGCTGGCGCAGGGGCCAAAGCACCGTCGCAATCGGCTGCGGCAGTGGCAGGCGTCCAGTAGTTGTTGCGCCAGCACAGTTCGCTCGTGCCGTTCTTCCAAACGAGCTCAGACGTACCGTTGCGCCAGTTGTCGATGGACTGGGCGCTGGCTGCAGTTGCCATGGCGGCGGCTGCTACCAGCATTGCCACTTTATTGAGTTTCTTCATGGATTTCCTCTTGGACAGCCTAAAAGGGCCGAAATACCAACCAAACAGACGTTTAGACGTTTGAAGCGCGAACGGCCTCAGAAACGTTACAAACATTGTGCCACAAGGATTTGAACTTTTGAATGTCGCAAAATGTCACCGGCCTTACCAAAAGTCCGGGTAAACCCGCGATCCTTTCGCCCACGCGACACCACGCCCGTGAAGTCAGGGACGCGCCACGTAACGGACTAAAATGCCATGTTTTCATGCCGACAAAAGCCCAAGCCGCCTCCGCGGCGTACCAGGCACCCCTAATCCATGACCGAGTTCGCTAAAGAGACACTGCCCATCAGCCTCGAAGAGGAGATGCGCCGCAGCTACCTTGACTACGCCATGAGCGTGATCGTCGGGCGCGCCCTGCCTGACGCCCGTGACGGCCTCCAGCCCGTTCACCGGCGCGTGTTGTATGCGATGCACGAGATGGGCAACAACTACAACAGCAAATACCGCAAGAGTGCCCAGGCGGTGGGTGAGACGATGGGTAAGTACCATCCTCACGGCGACTCTGCAATCTACGACACGATCGTGCGGATGGCGCAGCCGTTCAGCATGCGTCACGTGCTGATTGACGGACAGGGCAATTTCGGCTCCGTTGATGGCGACAATGCCGCAGCCATGCGCTACACCGAGATCCGGCTGGACAAGATAGCCCATGAAGTGTTGGCGGACATCGACAAGGACACCGTCGATTTCACCCCCAACTACGAGGGCAGTCTGAAAGAACCGGCGGTCCTCCCGTCCCGCCTTCCCACGCTACTGGTCAATGGCTCAGGTGGTATCGCGGTGGGCATGGCCACCAACATCCCTCCTCACAACCTCAATGAAGTCGTGGATGCATGCCTGCACATGCTCAGGAATCCGGCAGCCTCGGTCGATGAGTTGATGGAGATCATTCCTGCGCCCGACTTCCCGACCGGGGGCATCATTTACGGCATATCCGGTGTCAAGGATGCTTACCGCACCGGCCGCGGCCGCGTCGTCATGCGGGCAAAGTGCCATTTCGAGCCCATCGACAAGGGACAGCGGGAAGCCATCATCGTTGACGAACTGCCCTACCAGGTCAACAAGAAGACCTTGCAGGAACGCATCGCCGAACTCGTCCACGAAAAGAAGATTGAGGGCATCAGCCACATCCAGGATGAGTCGGACAAATCCGGCATGCGGGTGGTCATCGAACTCAAGCGGGGCGAAGTGCCTGAGGTGGTGCTGAACAACCTGTACAAGCAGACCCAGTTGCAGGACACGTTTGGCGTCAACATGGTGGCGCTGGTCGACGGCCAGCCCCGCCTGTGCAATCTCCAGGAACTGGTTCAGGTCTTTCTCGACCACCGCCGCGAAGTGGTCACCCGACGCACGGTTTACGAGCTGCGCAAGGCGCGCGAAAGAGGCCATGTGCTCGAGGGTCTTGCTGTCGCATTGGCCAACATTGACGAGTTCATCCGGATCATTCGCGAGTCACCCACCCCGCCAGTGGCCAAGGCCGAACTCATGTCACGGCGGTGGGACAGCAAACTGGTGCGCGAAATGCTCACCCGCACCCGGGAAGATGGCGCCACGGTCAATGCCGACGACTATCGCCCCGAGTCCCTTGAGCGCGACCTCGGCATGCAAGCCGACGGTCTGTACCGGCTTTCCGAGACGCAAGCGCAGGAGATCCTGCAAATGCGACTGCAGCGTCTGACCGGCCTGGAGCAGGACAAGATCGTTGCCGAGTACAAGGACGTGATGTCACAGATCGAGGACCTCCTCGATATTCTGGCCAAGCCTGAGCGTGTCTCGGCCATCATTTCTGACGAACTGGTGGCGGTCAAGCAAGAGTTTGGTCAAACCAAACTGGGTGCACGGCGCAGCGAAATCGAACACAATGCGCAGGACTTGGCGACAGAAGACCTCATCACGCCGACTGACATGGTCGTCACGCTTAGCCACAGCGGATACATCAAGAGCCAGCCGCTGTCCGAGTACCGCTCGCAAAAGCGCGGTGGGCGCGGCAAACAGGCAACGGCCACCAAAGAAGACGACTGGATCGACCAGCTCTTCATAGCCAATACCCACGACTACATCTTGTGCTTCTCGAATCGCGGGCGCCTTTACTGGCTCAAGGTTTGGGAAGTGCCTGCCGGATCGCGCAATTCGCGCGGACGTCCCATCGTGAACATGTTCCCGCTGCAAGAAGGCGAAAAGATCAACGTGGTGTTGCCATTGACTGGCGAGTTCCGCAGCTTCCCCGAAGATCATTTCGTGTTCATGGCCACAGCAGGCGGCACAGTCAAGAAGACGGCCCTAAACGAATTCAGCAACCCTCGCAAAGCCGGCATCATTGCAGTGGGCCTGGACGAAGGCGACTATCTGATCGGCGCGGCGCTGACTGATGGGAAGCACGATGTCATGCTGTTCTCCGATGGAGGGAAAGCCGTTCGATTCGACGAGAACGACGTTCGCCCCATGGGCCGGAATGCACGCGGAGTGCGCGGCATGATGCTCGACGACGGACAGAGCGTCATTGCCCTGCTCGTTGCGGAAGACGAAACCCAGAGCGTGCTGACGGCCACCATCAACGGCTACGGCAAACGCACCCCGATCGGCGAGTACACGCGCCATGGTCGCGGGACCAAGGGCATGATCGCCATCCAGCAAAGTGAGCGCAATGGCAAGGTCGTTGGCGCCACGTTGGTCCACACCGAAGACGAAATCATGCTGATCACTGACAAAGGCGTTTTGGTGCGCACGCGAGTCGCCGAGATTCGCGAGATGGGGCGTGCGACCCAGGGAGTGACCTTGATTGCACTGGACGAAGGATCAGAGCTCTCCGGCTTGCAACGCATTGTCGAAAATGACGCGGCAACCGGTGAAGCATTGGAAGCTGATGGCGATGACGCAAACAGCGCGAACGAAGCCGGACCGGAAGGTGGTGAGGCCGAATGACGCGCCCTTTCAACTTCTCGGCAGGGCCTGCTGCCATGCCAGAAGTCGTCTTGCAAAAGGCCGCGGCCGAACTGATGGACTGGCACGGCTGCGGCATGAGCGTCATGGAGATGAGCCATCGAGGCAAAGAGTTCATCTCCATTGCGGACGCGGCCGTCTCGCGAGTGCGTGAGCTGCTGCGAGTACCCCAAAGCCATCACGTCCTGTTCATGCAAGGTGGCGGACTGGCGGAAAATGCCATCGTGCCGATGAACCTGGGTGGCGAAGGTGCCATTGACGTAATCATCACGGGCAGCTGGAGCAAAAAATCTGCGAAGGAGGCCGCGCGCTACGGTTCTGTCAATGTAGCGGCTAGCAATGAGTCTGATGGCCATACCAACCTGCCTGAGCCTTCAACATGGTCTCTCTCGCAAGGAGCACGCTATGTTCACATTTGCAGCAACGAGACCATTCACGGCGTCGAATTTCACAAACTGCCTGACCTCAAGGCCTTGGGCAGTGACGCTGCACTGGTGATCGATTTTTCGTCCCACGTTGCGTCACGCCCGGTCGACTGGAGCAAGGTGGGGCTGGCCTTTGGCGGCGCGCAGAAAAACCTCGGGCCGGCGGGCGTGACACTGGTGATTGTTCGCGATGACCTGCTCGATCGGGCGATGGACATCTGTCCAAGTGCATTCAACTTGCGCAACGTGGCAGACAACGAGTCCATGTTCAATACGCCTCCCACATTTGCGATCTACATGCTCGGTCTGGTCTTTGACTGGTTAGCGGAGCAAACATTGGGCGACTTGCGAGGCGTAGAGGCGATGGAGCAACTGAACATTGCCAAAGCCCAACGCCTCTACAGATTTCTGGATGGCTCTTCCTTTTATGAGAATCGCGTAGCGCCCGATTGTCGATCCAGGATGAATATTCCGTTCTATTTGGCAGACGAATCCAGAAATGCGGCATTTCTCGCCGGAGCCAACGACAACGGCCTGCTCCAACTCAAGGGGCACAAATCTGTCGGCGGCATGCGCGCCAGCATCTACAACGCCATGCCGATGGCCGGTATCGAGGCTCTGATCGCCTACATGGCGGAATTCGAGCGAACACAGGCCTGACTGCGAGAGAAAGTCCCGAAAGCAAGCATGAGCAAACCGATCCAAACAGAAGAGCTGGCCAAGCTGCGGGTGCAGATTGACTCACTCGATCAGCAACTGCTCCAGTTGCTCAACGAGCGCGCTCGCGTGGCGGAAGCTGTGGGTGAGCTCAAGCGCAAGGAAGGCTCGCCCTTCTTTCGGCCCGACCGCGTGGCGCAAGTGATCCAGAAGATCCAAAACGGCAATCCAGGGCCCTTGCTCAATCCGCACGTCGCTGCCATCTGGCGAGAAATCATGTCGGCGTGCCTGGCGCTGGAGGCGCCACAGCGCGTGGCGGTGCTGGGGCCACAGGGAACCTTTTGCGAAGAGGCGGCGACCAATTTTTTTGGCAGCGCAGCAAATTTCATTTATTGCTCCGATTTTGATGAAGTATTCCATGCCACTGCTGCAGGCACCGCCCAATACGGCGTTGTTGGCATCGAAAACTCGACTGAGGGCGCGGTGGCTCGCTCGCTGGATCTGTTCCTACGGTCGCCCGTCCACATCGTTGGCGAAGTCAGTCTGCTGGTGCGGCACAACCTGTTGCGCCAGGTCAATGACCTGGAAAATGTCGAAGCCGTACTAGCCCATCCGCAGGCGTTGGCACAATGCCAGAAGTGGTTGTCCGAGCACTTGCCGAAAGCCGAGCGGCGAGCCGTTGCCAGCAACGCCGAGGGGGCTCGACTGGCGGCAACCCACCCAGGGTGGGCTGGAATCGCCAGTGAGCGAGCCGCAGCGCAATTCGGGTTGCATATCGTCTCGCATGCGATTCAGGATGAGGCGTACAACCGAACCCGTTTCGCGATCATTGCCCTGCCGCAGACCATGGCCACTCCGCCAGCCACCGGCCATGACAGCACCAGCATCGTGGTATCCGTGCCCAACCGTCCCGGCGCCGTGCACGACCTTCTGGTTCCTCTGAAGACGCACGGCGTATCCATGACCCGATTTGAGTCCCGTCCAGCGAAGTCTGGCCAATGGGAATATTATTTCTATATTGACATAGCCGGGCATCCCTCTGACCCCGGTGTTGCTGCGGCCCTGAAGGACCTGCAGCAACTGTGCGCCTTCTACAAGGTCTTGGGCGCTTACCCTGTGAGCAAATAAAAATGATTGAGCAGCTTGGTTTGATTGGTTGCGGCCTCATGGGCGGGTCGTTCGCCCTTGCGTTGAAGAAGGCCGGACTGGTCAAACGCGTGGTGGGCTATAGCAAATCCCCGTCCACTACGGAGCGCGCCAGAAGGCTGGGAGTGATCGATGTGGAAGCGCCGTCGGCATTGCTCGCCGTCTCGGGTGCCGATCTGGTCGTGCTCGCCGTGCCTGTGGCTGCCACGGAGTCCACATTCAAGGCCATTCGGCACTTGGTCAGCCCCAACTCCCTGATCATGGACGTGGGATCTACGAAACGCGAAGTCATCGATGCCGCTCGACGCGTATTGCGTGAACAGGTCAGTTGCTTTGTGCCCGCACACCCGATTGCCGGCAAGGAGCTCTCGGGTGTGGACCATGCTGATGCCGAACTCTACACAGGCCGCCAGGTTATCCTGACGCCCATCGAGCGGACCCTGGCCAGCAAGGTCGAGAAGGTAGCCCAGATCTGGACGGCGCTGGGAAGCCACGTCAAGGTCATGACGCCAGAGGCTCACGACGCCGCCTATGCCGCTGTCAGCCACCTGCCTCACATGATTGCCTTCGCCATGATGAACGGCATCCTGGCGCAGGAGTACGCCCAGGATTTTCTCTCTCTTGCCGGTCCTGGTTTCCGAGACTTCACTCGCATCGCAGCCAGCGACCCGTCCGTATGGCGCGACATCCTCATCTCGAACAAGGAAGAGCTACTGGACCAGTTGCAGTACTTTCAACGTTCGCTCCATGCCCTGGAGACAGCCATCTCTGCGACCAACCCGGATGCCCTGGAAGCGCTGATCGAAAAGGCCAGCGAAGGGCGTGCCAACTGGCGCATGACAGCCATCAAGCCCCAGGGCTGAGCATCGGGCGTTTGTAGGGCGTCGGGGTTCGGCGCGACTTTTGCAAGGGGCCGACGCACTGGACCCCAAAAGGTATCTCACGCATGTACTCGACCGAATTCCTTGACATCCCGCCGCTTCAAAGCGCCGGAGGCTCCGTCTCGCTGCCCGGCTCCAAGAGCATCTCCAACCGCGTGCTGTTGCTCTCGGCCTTGAGCATGGGCGCCACCGATGTCAAAGACTTGCTCGACTCCGATGACACGCGCGTCATGCTTGATGCACTCAAGCAGCTGGGTTGCGCCATTCAGCACCGGGCCCAGGGCCACCTGACGGTCACCGGCATTGGCGGAAAACTACCGATTCCTCAAGCCAAGCTGTTCCTGGGCAACGCTGGCACCGCCATGCGGCCGCTTACAGCGGCCTTGGCCCTGCTCGCCAGTGTTCACGGCGGCCGCTTTGAGCTCAGCGGCATCGCTCGCATGCACGAGCGCCCCATCGGAGACCTGGTCGAAGCCCTGCGCGCACTCGGCTGCCCGATCGACTATCTGGGCAACGAGGGCTATCCGCCTCTGGCAGTGGGCAATGGAACGCCTGTGGAGCTCAAACTCGACAAGCCCATCAAAGTCAGGGGAGATGTCTCCAGCCAGTTCCTCACGGCTTTGCTCCTTGCGCTGCCACTTGTGAGCTCGCTGGGGGAGAAGGGACAATCCATCAAGATCGATGTGGTGGGAGAGCTTATCTCGCGCCCCTACATTGAAATCACGCTCAAGCTACTGTCACGGTTTGGCGTGAACATCGAACGCAAGGACTGGTCTCGCTTTGTCATACCCGCAGGCAGTCGATATCTGTCTCCTGGCGAGATCCCTGTAGAAGGTGACGCCTCTTCTGCCAGCTACTTCGTGGCGCTAGGCGCCATCGCCCCCGTGACGGCAGGCGAGAATGGTGTCACCATCGAGGGCGTCGGCCTGTCTTCCATTCAGGGTGATATTCGCTTTGTAGAGGCTGCGCAAGCCATGGGCGCTGTGGTGACCAGCGAAGCCAATCGGCTGCACATCCGACGTGGTCAATGGCCGCTCAAGGCAATCGATCTGGATTGCAATCACATTCCGGATGCAGCCATGACCCTGGCCGTGATGGCCTTGTACGCTGACGGCCCCACAACGCTGCGCAACATCGCCAGTTGGCGCGTGAAGGAAACCGATCGCATCGCGGCCATGGCCAAGGAATGCCGCAAGCTGGGGGCAAAAGTGGATGAAGGCGAAGACTTCATCCGCATCACGCCGCCCAAGAAGTGGAAAACAGCGTCGATTCACACCTACGATGACCACCGAGTGGCCATGTGTTTCTCCCTTGCGGCCTTCAATCCGGCCCGCTTGCCCATTCGAATTGAAGACCCGAAGTGCGTTGGGAAAACTTTTCCCGACTATTTCGAAGCGCTCTTCGACATCTGCGAGGCTCACGAGCAGGACATTCCAGTGATTTGCATCGATGGTCCTTCTGCGTCGGGCAAGGGCACACTGGCTGCCGAGGTCGCCAAGCGCCTGGGTTACCACCTGCTCGACTCTGGAGCCTTGTACAGACTCGTTGGCCTCGCCGCCCACAAACGACAGTGGTCGACTGAAGTGGCCGATCTTCAACATGAGGCGCATGCTGCCCAATTGGCAGAGCTTGCCGCCAACCTCGATGTGCACTTCTCAGCCGATGCCATCTACCTGGACGGAGAGGATGTGACCGAAGCGGTGCGCAGCGAAGCGGCAGGCATGGCAGCTTCCAGGGTGTCCAGCTTGCAGCCCATTCGGCAGGCGCTACTTGATTTGCAGCATCAGTTCCGCCAATTGCCTGGTCTCGTAGCAGACGGCCGCGACATGGGGACAGCCATCTTTCCGACGGCCCCGCTGAAAGTCTACTTGACCGCCGATGCCCGCCAAAGGGCCGAGCGTCGCTATAAGCAGTTGATTTCCAAGGGAATTTCTGCTAATATCGATAGTCTTTACGCAGATTTGGTTGCGCGTGACGAACGGGATTCATCTCGCCAGCATGCGCCTTTGAAACCTGCGGAAGATGCTGAGCTGCTCGACAACTCGTCCATGACCATCGAAGACTCGGTGGAACAGGTGATGCGCTGGTGGCAAGGCAAGCAGCAGGTGTTTGCTTCGAAGTGAATTGTCCACACCGGGACGAGCACCTGATTTTTCTGGACCCAAGGATCCCGCCGGGCAATCAAGCACCCGCAGGTCCAAGGGAAGTCTCAACCAACCCGCGGTTCACGCCGCATCGAAACGCCGCATACCCTTAATTCATCGGGCCTCGCCATATCCAAGGCGAACGACCTGCGTATGCGGCTTAGGAAATCTCATGTCTGAATCTTTTGCCGACCTGTTCGAAGAGTCCCTCAAGCGCGCCGAAATGCGCTCGGGTGAAGTCATTACCGCTGAAGTGGTGCGCATTGAGCACAACCATGTCGTGGTCAATGCAGGCCTCAAGTCCGAAGCCTACATCCCGCTGGCCGAATTCAAGAACGACCAAGGTGAACTCGAAGTACAGGAAGGCGACTTTGTCTCCGTCGCCATCGACTCCGTTGAAAATGGTTTCGGCGACACCCTGCTCTCGCGCGACAAGGCCAAGCGCCTCGCTTCCTGGATGGCCCTCGAAAAGGCCCTGGAGTCTGGCGAATTCGTCAACGGAACGACAACCCACAAGGTCAAAGGCGGCCTCAAGGTCATGGTCAATGGCATCAGCGCATTCCTGCCTGGGTCGCTGGTCGACAACCGTCCTACCAAGGATCTGACGCCCTACGAGGGCAAGACCATGGAGTTCAAGGTCATCAAGCTGGACCGCAAGCGCAACAACGTGGTGCTGAGCCGTCGTGCTGTGATCGAGGCCTCCATGGGTGAAGAGCGCGCCAAGCTGCTCGAGACGCTCAAGGAAGGTTCTGTCGTCACTGGCGTGGTCAAGAACATCACCGAGTACGGTGCTTTCGTTGACCTGGGTGGTATTGACGGTTTGCTGCACATCACCGATATGGCATGGCGCCGTGTTCGTCACCCGAGCGAAGTGGTGCAGGCCGGTCAGGAAATCACCGCCAAGATCCTCAAGTTCGATCCAGAGCGTCAGCGCGTTTCCCTGGGCCTCAAGCAACTGGGCGACGACCCATGGATGGGCGTGGCTCGCCGCTACCCCCAGAGCACCCGCATGTTCGGCAAGGTCACCAATATCGCCGATTACGGCGCGTTTGTTGAGCTCGAGCCTGGCATCGAAGGCCTGGTGCACGTCTCCGAAATGGACTGGACCAACAAGAACGTTGCGCCTTCCAAGACGGTTTCCCTGGGCGAGGAAGTCGAAGTCATGGTGCTCGACATCGACGAAGAGAAGCGTCGCATCTCCCTTGGCATGAAGCAGTGCCGCGCCAACCCTTGGCACGAGTTCGCCGAAAACACCAAGCGTGGAGACAAGGTCAAGGGCCCCATCAAGTCCATCACCGACTTTGGCGTGTTCGTGGGTCTGGCAGCCGGAATCGACGGCCTGGTTCACCTCTCTGACCTGTCTTGGAACGAGCCCGGCGAAGCCGCCGTGCGCAATTACAAGAAGGGCCAGGAAGTTGAGGCCGTCGTGCTGGCCATTGATGTCGAGCGCGAGCGTATCTCTCTGGGCATCAAGCAGCTCGACTCCGATCCGTTCACCACGTTCGTGTCTATCAACGACAAAGGTTCGATCGTGACCGGTACCGTGAAGACGGTTGATGCCAAGGGCGCTGAAATCGACCTGGGCGAAGATGTCATCGGCTACCTGCGTGCCAGCGAGATCAGCACTGACCGTGTTGAAGATGCTCGCAACGTGCTCAAGGAAGGCGATGAAGTCAACGCCGTCGTGGTCAACGTGGATCGCAAGTCGCGCAACATCCAACTGTCGATCAAGGCAAAGGACGCAGCCGACCAGCAAGAAGCCATGGCCAGCCTGAGCCAGAACACATCCAGCGCTGGTACCACCAGCCTGGGTGCCCTGCTCCGCGCCAAGCTGGACAACAACAACTGATCGCCACACGATCGGTCGGCCGGCAAGCTGACTGGTCCCGAGCCAGGCGCCACCCGGGTCTGGCTCGGCCCAGCTGACCATTGCCGGCCATTTGTTTGTCCTCTGCCTGATCCGAATACAGATGACCCGAAGCGATCTTGTTGAAGTGCTGGCCAGCCGGTTCAGCCAGTTGACCCACCGCGATGCAGAGTTTGCCGTCAAGGCCATCCTGGATGCTATGGGTGACGCCCTGGTCAAGGGCCACCGGATCGAAATCCGGGGTTTCGGCAGCTTTTCGGTCAATCGCCGATCTCCCCGCGTGGGACGAAATCCACGTTCAGGCGAGAAGGTCATGATCCCCGAGAAACGTGTTCCACATTTCAAACCAGGTAAGGCCTTGCGCGAAAAAGTGGATGCACGTACAGCTCAAATGTCCGAAGACACTCCGTCAACGTCGACTCCTCCCACGGACGTCTGACCCTGCCGGTAAAATGCATTCCACCACAGAGGGGATGCACGTGAAATACCTGATGTGGCTGCTCAATGCAGCCCTTTTTTTTGTTCTGTTCGCTTTTGCACTGAATAACCAGCAGGCAGTGACCTTGCACCTTTTTTTTGGCGCAGTATGGGAAGCTCCCATGGTCTTGATTCTGTTTGCGGCCTTGCTGGTGGGTGTCGTCATGGGCGTCTTCCTTATGCTGCCGCTTTGGCTGCGTGCCCGAAAGCGGCGCAAAGAAGAAGAAGCGTCCGCCGTTCGCGCCGTCGACGCCGGCTCCAGCCTGATGCCACTGCCGCCTCACCATGGATCTTGACCTGACCTGGCTGCTCTACAGCCTGCCGATCGCCTTCGTATTGGGGTGGATTGCCTCGCGTCTGGACCTTCGCCAGTGGCGCATCGCGGGGCGGCACGCACCCAAAGCCTACTTTCGGGGCCTGAACCATCTGCTCAATGAACAGCAAGATCAAGCCATCGACGCCTTTATCGAGGCCATTCAGGGCGATCCGGAAACAGCCGAACTGCATTTTGCGTTGGGCAATCTTTTTAGGCGCCGAGGCGACTACGATCGTGCCGTTCGGGTGCACGAACATCTTTTGGCGCGAGCCGACGTGGATGCCAAGGACCGCGAGCGTGCTCAGCACGCACTGGCGCTGGACTTCCTCAAGGCCGGACTGCTCGATCGTGCAGAGGCTGCGCTGGTACGCCTGGAAGGCACCAGTTTCGAAGACGACGCGCTATTGGCGCTGTTGGCCATCTACGAACGTTCGAGAGATTGGCCGCAGGCCATTCGCGTGGCAGAGAAGCTCGAAGTCAGCAACCAGGGCAGCTTCACCATTCGTCTAGCGCACTATTACTGCGAAGAAGCGGAGCTGGCCGAACAGCAGGGCGACATGGACAAAGCCATGGATCTGATGTCGAAGGTGACCAGCCAGGCTCCCCAAATGGCGCGTGGCTGGATCATGCTCTCGCAGATGCGATCCAAGCGTGGTGACACAGAGGGCGCCTATGACGCCATGATGCGTGTGCGCACTCATGCTCCCCAAGCGCTACCGCTGACCGCCCACCCACTGACCGAACTGGCCAAGCAGCTGGGAAAGGAACAATCCTTGCGTGAAGTCCTGGCGGAAGACAATCAGCGAAGCCTGTCGCTCGACTTGACAGAAGCGCTGGCCGACCTCAGCCAATCCAGAGAAGAAGCGCGAGCACATTACCTGGCCCATCTGGGCAAGGAGCCTTCTCTGGTCATGGCAACTCGTTGGCTGCAAGGTGAGAGCCTCCCAGATCAGCAGGCACAGGAAAAGGTCCTGGCAGCCCTTCAACACGCCAGCGGACCATTGCTGCGATACCGCTGCGCCGCGTGTGGGTTTGAGGCCCGTCAGCATTTCTGGCAGTGTCCAGGCTGCCAGGGCTGGGACACCTATCCGGCTCGGAGGGTCGAGGAAATCTGAGCGATCTTGTGTCAGGACGAAATGCCCTTGAACTGAGCATCTCTGCCGTCGCCGCTTTCTTTCCTACTGCTTCTATTGCCTCTGCTCGCTGCTGCCTGTTCGTTCTTGCCTGTGTGTCGATATGCCCGGCATGGTCGACAAGCTCGGATCATGTCGACCAATTGATCCGACGGCTCAGCCTCGTCCAAAACCGCCTCCTCCAGGTGTAGCGATCTCCATGGCATCTCCTGGCATCACGTCCACTTGCCCGATGTGACCCAAATTCTCCTGTGTCCCGTCTGCGCGCAACACAGTGTTCACCCCTGGCTGCCCCGGCTGCCCTCCACTGGCCCCAAAGGCTGGGAATCGCCGGCCGTTGGAGAGCACGCTGACTGACATCGGCGACAAGAACTCAATGCACCGCCGGGCACCGTCTCCCCCTTTCCAGCGCCCCTGACCGCCAGAACCTTCTCTCAAACGGTGATATTGCAGGCGCACCGGGAATCGATGCTCCAACACCTCCGGGTCCGTCAGGCGCGAATTGGTCATGTGCGTCTGCACGGCACTGGTACCGTCGAACCCGTCAACCAGCTGGCCCTTTTCGTCGTACAGCCCCCCTGCTCCACTGCCGCCCGCAATGGTCTCGTAGTACTGGAGCATCTCGTTGCCGAAAGTGAGGTTGTTCATGGTGGGCTGCGCCCCGGCCAACACACCGAGCGCACCATAGAGCGCATTGGTAATGCAGGTGGAGGTCTCTACGTTGCCAGCAACCACTGCTGCAGGCGGCAACGGATTGAGCATGCAGCCCGCAGGGATGATGACCTCCAACGGCTTGAGACAACCGGCATTGAGCGGGATATCGTCATCAACCAGGGTACGAAACACATACAGCACAGCGGCCATGCACACAGCCTTTGGCGCATTGAAATTGTTGCCAGTCTGTTGCGGGCTCGTGCCGGTGAAATCGATGACGGCGCTTTCGCGTTCGGCGTCAATGGCCACTGACACACAGATGCGCGCCCCATTGTCGAGCGGAAGTTCAAACTGTCCATCTCGCATGCGGCCTGCCAGAGCGCGAATTGCCCGACGCACCGAAGCTTCTGCGTTGTCCTGCACGTGGCCCATGTAAGCCTGCACGACGGGCAACCCATATTGCTCGGCCATGAGCCGCAATTCCTGCACGCCCTTTTCATTCGCAGCGATCTGAGCCTTCAGATCAGCCATGTTCTGCGACGGATTGCGCGCTGGCCACTGACCGGACTGCAGCAGATCGAGCATGGCTTCTTCTTGCAGCACGCCTTGATCTACCAGCCGGAAATTCAGGATGCGAACACCTTCTTCTTCGATGGTCAACGAAAACGGCGGCATTGAACCCGGGGTAGTGCCGCCAATGTCAGCGTGGTGACCGCGGCTGCCCAGGTAAAAGATGGGGGCATCACTGCCATCAAAAAACACGGGGGTGATCACCGTAACATCGGGCAGGTGCGTGCCACCATGGTAAGGATCATTGAGTACAAACACATCGCCGGGGCGCATGGCACCTGTGTTCTCCCGGATCACCGTCTGAATGCTCTCCCCCATGGATCCGAGATGCACGGGCATGTGAGGCGCATTGGCGATCAGGTTGCCTTCTGCATCGAACAGGGCGCATGAGAAATCAAGGCGCTCCTTGATGTTCACCGAGTGAGCTGTGTTCTGCAGTTGCAGCCCCATTTGCTCGGCGATGTTCATGAACAGATTGTTGAACACCTCCAGCAGCACCGGGTCTGCCTGCGTGCCTACCGCGTGGCGAACCGGCCGGGACTGATAGCGCTCCAGTTCAAGATGGTCGAGCGCCGTGAGACGGGCGCGCCAACCAGGCTCGATCACCGTGGTGGCATTCTTCTCGACAATGATGGCCGGGCCTTGCAGAACGTCGCCAGGCACCATGTCTTCACGCACCACGAGGGCGGCGTCGTGCCACTGGCTGCCGCTGTACATCTGCACGGTGTCTCGCCTCGGCACGGAACGCCCCATGGTCTCGGTGTGGCGAGGCTCGGCAGGCGCATCACCCGGCACAATGGCCTCGACCGACACAGCCTCAACGATCAGGCGTTTGCCCGGCATCAGGAACGCAAACCGTTGCCGGTAAGCGGCCTCAAAGCCACTGCGCATGTCCTCAAGTGCGCCTGCCGCCACCACGAGAGCCAGGTCACTGCCCTCGTAGCGCATGTGCGCGCGTCGGTAGACAGTGGGCTCACTCTGGCTGTCCTGCTGCCGACTCAATTCCTCACGGGCCTGCGTCACCAGCAGCTCGAGTGTTGAGTGGACGCGTTCGAGCGCATCGGCGTCTAAAACGCACTCTAGCGCCTGTTCGCGCATGACACTTTGGTCTGCCAGCCCCATGCCATAGGCGCTGAGTACGCCTGCCAAAGGGTGCACGAGCACCCGTTCCATGCCCAGGGCATCGGCCACCAGACAGGCATGCTGTCCTCCAGCACCCCCAAAGCACTGCAGGGTGTAGCGGGTCACATCGTAGCCCCTCGCCACCGATATCTTCTTGATGGCATTGGCCATTTGCTGAACTGCAATGTCGACGAAACCCTCGGCCACCGACTCAGGCGCTCGACCAATGTCTTTCGCCATGACATCAAAACGCGCCTTCACCACGCCGGCGTCCAGATGCTCATCGCCGTTGGGGCCGAACACGCAGGGGAAATACGCGGGCTGGATCTTGCCGAGCATGACGTTGGCATCAGTTACCGCCAGTGGCCCGCCCCGCCGGTAACACGCCGGCCCGGGGTTGGCACCGGCACTCTCTGGGCCAACGCGAAAGCGTGCACCATCGAAGGCCAGAATGGAGCCGCCACCCGCCGCCACGGTGTGGATGCTCATCATGGGAGCCCGCATCCGCACACCGGCCACCTGGGTTTCGAATTCACGCTCGAAAACACCAGCATAGTGGGACACATCTGTGGAAGTGCCGCCCATGTCGAAGCCGATGACCTTGGGCTGATCCGCCATTTCTGCGGTCCGTGCCATGCCGACGATGCCACCTGCCGGACCAGAGAGGATGGCGTCCTTGCCCTGGAACACATGGGCATCGGTGAGTCCACCTGATGACTGCATGAACAGAAGGCGCACACCTGGCATCTCGGCCGCGACCTGATTCACATAGCGACGCAAGATGGGCGAGAGGTATGCATCCACCACGGTGGTGTCGCCTCGGCTCACCATCTTCATCAAGGGACTGGTGCCATGCGACGTGCTGATCTGGGTGAACCCCACGGCTTGCGCCAGTCGAGCGGCACTCTGTTCATGTTCGGGGTAGGCCCAGGCATGCAGAAACACAATGGCCACGCTGCGAAGACCACTCTCGTAGGCGGCTTGGAGTTGCCGGCGCAATGCGTGTTCATCCAGCGCTTGCACCAATGAACCGTCGGCCCCTATACGTTCGTCAGCTTCAATCACCTGCTGATAGAGCAATTCAGGCAAGACGATATGACGGTCAAATAGACGAGGACGGTTCTGGTACGCAATGCGCAGAACGTCGCGCAGCCCCTTGGTGGTGACCAACAAGGTCGGCTCTCCCTTGCGCTCGAGCAACGCATTGGTGGCCACCGTTGTCCCCATTTTCACGCACTCGACTTCATCAGGGGTGATGGCTTCGCCCGGTTTGAGTCCCAGCAAATGACGGATGCCTGCGATGGCTGCATCCCGGTATTGCTCAGGGTTCTCGGACAACAGTTTGTGGGTCACCAGGGACCCATCTGGGCGCTTGCCCACGATGTCGGTGAACGTGCCGCCACGGTCGATCCAGAATTGCCACCGGCGGCGAGGTTCGGGGGGATTCGCAGCGCTCATGTCCTGTGTCAGTGAATCGGTTCCATTGGCCGTTATTATTGGACGAAAGTTGTCTCCTGCAGGCCCGCAAGCTCAATTTGGCGGGCCTGCGCATTTTTCGATAAGAAAGCCTGCTTGCCTGTGTTCAAAAATGTGTGCCTTTATCGTCTGCCCGCCGACTGGCAGCCTTCCGTTGAAGAGATGGAGCAGGCCTTGCAGGCCAACCGCTTTGCACCATGCGGCGCGACGCAGGAGAAGTCTGTAGGCTGGATTGAGCCGAGAGGTGAAGCCCATGGGCCGCTGGTGGAAAGCGTCGATGGGCAACGCATCCTGCGCCTTGCCATGGAGTCCAAAAGTGTGCCCGGATCCGTGGTGAGGAAGAAGGCACAGGAAGAAGCAGACCACATCGAAGCCACCACCGGCCGCAAACCCGGCAAGAAAGAAACCCGCGCGCTCAAGGAAGACGCTTTGCTCGCCTTGCTGCCACAGGCTTTTGCCAGAGAAAGTTTCACCTGGGTCTGGATTGATCTCAGGAACGGGTGGCTGGTCATCGACGCCAGTAGCCAGGGTAAGGTCGACGAAGTCATCTCGGCGCTGGTCGACGTGTTTGATGGCTTACCCATTGCGCCGGTTCACACCGCCATGACGCCGCAAACAGCCATGTCCAACTGGCTGCTGGCGGAATCACTCGACGATTTGCCGGGAGCCTTCTGCGTGGAACGCGAATGTGAACTCAAGAGCAACGACGAAGAACGTTCTGCAGTGAAGTTCACACGACACAACCTGGCCACGGAGGAGGTGCGGCAGCACATTCGCGAGGGCAAGCTGCCCACCCGACTGGCCATGAGCTGGGAGGGCCGCATCGGCTTCGTGCTTACCGAATCCATGCAGCTCCGAAAATTGGCATTCCTTGAAGGCGTATTCGAAGACCGAGCCCAGGTAGGCGGGGACGAGAGTGGGTTCGATACCGACGTAGCCTTGTCGACAGGTGAGTTGCGTCAACTGATTCCTGCCTTGATAGAAGCGCTCGAAGGGGAAATATCAGCTGAAGATGCACTGGCGGCAGCCACCGCTTCGGCCAAGGCAAACGCCCAAACACCCGAAAGTGGTAAGGTACATTCGCAAGTAACATCCACCGACGACGCTACCGAAGCACCATTCTGAGGGCTGATCTGACGTCCGGACGAGTCTGTCCGTATCTTCGAATTGCAGCTGCACCATGAACAATGTGATCGCCATCTGCCTGGGTGCCTCGATAGGGGCCCTGTCTCGCTGGAGGCTCAGCGTATGGCTCAACGAGAGCCACGCTCTGCTGCCTTGGGGAACGTTGGCGGCCAACTGGATCGGGGCCTACGTGATTGGCGTGGCTGT
>JBNKNN010000265.1:0-15636 GCA_050293865.1 Hydrogenophaga sp.
ACGCGAATGGTGTCGCCGATACCCTGCTGCAACAGAACTGCGAGGGCGGCCGAAGACGCAACCGTGCCTTTGACCCCCATGCCAGCTTCCGTCAGTCCAAGGTGCAGAGGATGATCGGTCCGTCGAGCCAACTCCTGGTAAACCGAGATCAAATCCTGAACGCCACTGACTTTGCAGGACAAAACAATGTCCGCACGTGGCAAACCCAGCGTCTCTGCGCGCTCAGCCGACTCAAGCGCCGACGTGATCAACGCCTCGTACATCACCTGTTTGGCTTCCCACGGCGTCTGACGCTGTGCGTTTTCATCCATCAGGCGGGCCAACAAATCCTGGTCAAGACTGCCCCAGTTCACTCCTATGCGAACGGGCTTCTCGTAGCGCGCAGCGATCTCAACCATTTGGGCGAACTGACGGTCACCCTTGTCGCCGCGCCCCACATTGCCTGGGTTGATGCGATATTTGGAGAGCGCTTGGGCGCAATCAGGATGGTCCGTGAGCAATTGATGACCGTTGTAATGAAAGTCGCCAATCAATGGGACTTTCACCCCCATGCGATCAAGCTGTTCACGTATATACGGAACCGCCGCTGCAGCGGCGTCGTTGTTGACGGTGATGCGGACCAACTCTGAGCCGGCTTGCGCCAGTTCCTTGACCTGGATGGCCGTTTCAATGGCATCTGCCGTATCAGTGTTCGTCATCGATTGAACACGAACAGGCGCGTCGCCCCCGACTGTCACGACATTGTCGTCCCAGCGTACCGAACCTTTCAGGCTACGACGCGCCAAAGCCTTCCCCACAGGAACAGGTTGCCCCTCCCTGGAGGAGGTTGGAAGATCAGTTGCAGCGTTCATGGGACTTTGAAACGGGCCACGCGATTGCGGGCAAATCTGGAGGTATCAAATGGGTTGCCACGCACTTGCACCTCGGCAGCGTTGGCGTTGCCAATCACGACTGAGTAAGGAGGAGAAGAGGAGAAGGTCATGACATCGCCCTTCTTGAAAACCCTCTGAACGACGACTGCACCAGCGCCATTGACAACCTCGATCCATGTCTCTCCCACGGCGCTGATTTGCAGCAAAGCCGCACCGACCGCTGTCTGGGCGTCAACGTTCGAATCGCCGGCCGCAGCGTCAGAGGAAGCGCTCTCTTCTGCAGGTGCAACCGTTTCTGTACTGACAGTTTCGTTCGAGTCAATCGAGTCGCCTGCATTTCCAAGAGCAGTCTGTGGCTGTGAACCCGCCGCAGGCGCAGACATTTCGGTCGAGGACTGCAGCGAGGGAGCAATGGGGGTCGTCGTCAGGCTCTCTTCTGTCACCGTATCCGCAGGCATCACGGCTTCTGAAACAGAGCCTTCGCCATTGGCAGACGAGCCTATGCTACCCAGCGACTGGCTCCACTCGGCCCACTTCAGTTCTGACACACTGGGCACGAACAGCAATCCCACGGTCGCCACGAGCAGAACCAGCACGCCCAGCACCACCGGCTTGCTCAGCAAGCCTCCAAGGGACAGGTTCGGTCCGTCTTCTGGCGCCTTGAACGGAGCATTGATGGTTTGCGGCGAATCGCCGAGGTCAGGCAGATTCCCCGCCGGTATTTCCGCCAGAATGGGCGCCGGATCAATCTTCAGTGTCCGGCACGCACTGGAGGCCAACGCTCTCGCAAACGTCAGGTCAGGCAGTTCGTCGTAGCGCCCTTCCTCCAGAGCTTCGAGCTTGCGCACCGGTACTTTGAGGGCCGCGGCCAAAGAGTCGATCGGCATACCCAGGGACTCACGTGCCTGACGAAGACGCACAGGCTTGGCAGGCGTAGCCTCAGAGGACTGCGAGTGCTCCATCCCGGCCCCCTCATTCATCGAAAGCTCCATTCTTGTATGACTCAAGCTCCTTCGAAGTCGGATAGCGACGCTGCAACTGATCCCCCAGTTGCTGCATGGCTACCTCATTGCCCAAAGCCCTCTCGACCCGGATCCCCAACCACAGGCTCTCTGCGTTAGCCAGTTCGGAATTATTGATGCGGCGAATGTAGAACTGCGCGCGCTTGGCATCGCCTTTGCGCAGGAGAAGCGAGGCAAGGTTGTAACCCGAAATGGGGTTGGAAGCATCCAACTCGTATGAACGGGAGAAGCTGCCTTCTGCCTCATCATAGTGTCCCAGTGACACTTCGCAGATGCCCTTGGTCATCAAGGTCTTGGCCCGCCCACCATAGACAGGACTCTTCAGCGCCTCCTCGAAGAGTTCGATGGCCCGCTTATAGTTTCCACGCTGGCACTCGAACCAGCCAAAATTGTGCATGGCGTCGGCGTCCTTGGGGTTCAGACGTAGCGCACGTTGAAAACTGTCCTCTGCCCGGGCAGGATCGCGCAAGCGCATGTACACAAGGCCACGCAAGACAAACGCGGAGCCATATGTGGGGTCTGCCGCCAGGGCCTGCTTGATCTCATCCAACGCAATGTTTGTCTTGCCCTGTTCAAAGTATCCCGACGCCAGCTCAAGGCGCAACCGCGCCCGACGACGCGCCTCTGGCTCGTCTGACTCGGTGACAGGCTCAGCCCGAGCGGATTCGGAGGCGGCAACGCCACCGCCAGGCGTGGCACATCCTCCGAGAAACAACACACTGGCACTCAGCGCGCATGCCGCTGCCAGCCCGGTCAAGCGAAAACTGTATCGAGGTTCGAAGGCATTTGACGGCTGATCATTCATGTCGGGTCTCTTTCTCTTCTCGGGTTTCTGCGGTTTTCTTGTGGATGCTTTTCAGCACCTGCCCCGACACCGGCAACTGGACCGTGTTCGGGGCGCTCGCGTTTGAGTGAGTGTCACTCACGAGCGATGAATCGTCACGGGGACTTCACGCGCCTGTGCCCTCAGCTTCGACATCCGCTCCGAAGCGTTGGTACGGTCCAACACATCGCCGGCCAGTTGGCCACAGGCTGCATCAATATCATCGCCTCGTGTTTTGCGAATGGTCGTCACGATACCAGCATCGTTCAGAGCCTTGGCAAAACGCTGCACGGCCCCCTTTTCGGAGCAGGAAAGCCCCGAGTCGGGAAAAGGATTGAAAGGAATGAGGTTCAGTTTGCACGGAACGCCACCGCTTCCATGATGACGCAACAAATCGACTAGCTTTCGGGCATCGTCAGGACGGTCATTGACGCCATCGAGCATGCAATATTCAAAGGTCACAAAGTCACGCGGAGCGTGGGGCAAATAGCGAACGCAGGCATCCAGCAATTCCTTCAACGGATACTTGCGGTTGAGTGGAACCAGCTCGTCGCGCAGGACATCGGTCGGAGCGTGCAAGGACACCGCCAACGCTACAGGACAATCTTGCGCCAACCGGTCCATCATTGGTACCACCCCGGAAGTGGAGACCGTCAGGCGGCGCCGCGACAATCCGTAACCATGATCATCCAGCATGGTCTTCAACGCAGGAACGAGGGCAGAATAATTCTGCAAAGGCTCGCCCATGCCCATCATCACCACATTCGAAATGACACGATCCTGAGTGCCCAAGCGCTCACGGAGAAAGTGCTCGGCAAACCACAGCTGGGCAATGATCTCGCCCGTGGTCAGGTTACGCGAGAAACCTTGGTGCCCAGTGGAGCAAAAACGGCAACCCACCGCACATCCCGCCTGAGACGATACGCAAAGTGTGCCCCGGTCATCTTCTGGGATGAACACCGATTCGACCGCGTTGCCATCTCCGACATCGAACAGCCACTTGATGGTGCCATCGGCCGATTCTTGCTGCGAAATCACCTCTAGCCCGCGAATTTCACATTGCCCGGGCAGGCGCTCGCGCAGACTTTTGGCCAGATCAGTCATCTGGTCAAAGCGGGATGCACCCTTCTGGTGAATCCAGCGAAACAGCTGGACAGCGCGAAAACGCTTCTCGCCCAGCCGCTCGCAAAACGCGGTCAGGCCTTCCAGATCAAAGTCGAGAAGATTGACCGTCATATTCAGTTTCTTGCCCGGTTAAAGCCCTAGCTTGATCGGGCGCCGAAATTATCGGCTGTAGACTTCCATGCCAGGGAAGAAGAAGCCCACTTCGACAGCAGCGGTTTCAGGGGCATCGGAGCCGTGAACAGCGTTCGCATCGATACTGTCAGCAAAGTCTGCGCGGATGGTGCCGGCATCAGCCTTCTTGGGATCAGTAGCGCCCATCAGGTCACGGTTCTTCAGGATGGCACCTTCGCCTTCGAGGACCTGAATCATGACAGGACCGGAGATCATGAAGTCCACGAGATCTTTGAAGAAAGGACGCTCTTTGTGCACCGCGTAGAAGGCCTCGGCATCCTGACGGGAGAGGTGCTTCATGCGAGCGGCCACCACCTTTAGGCCTGCAGCTTCGAAGCGAGCGTAGATTTGGCCGATCACGTTCTTGGCAACTGCGTCAGGTTTGATGATGGAGAGGGTGCGTTCGATAGCCATGTTTTTCCTTGGATTTGGTTGGTTTTTGGGGTTTATGAGGGAAGATTTAGCAAAGCTTTTAATTTTACATCGCCATTGGCCAGCACGTCAGATTCATGCCTTGTCACGAAGTTCAACGACGGCCACCACCTGGTTTGCCTCGTTTTCCTTTGCGATTGGGTTGTTGGCGCTGCCGCTGGAGCGCATCCTGGCCAATGTAGCCAAAGCTGGTCTTCATCGGGTCAGGCTGCACATCACGGTTGCCGGAGACGCCCTTGCCTGAGCCTTTACCTCCCGGCTTCCGGCGCTCCTTGTCGCTCGACGGCATTGAACCACCTGGTGGCAGGTCTGCCTTGCCGGTCGCCCTTGTTCGCGCCGCAGGATGGCGGCCGCCGCCACGCGCAGGCTTCCCTCCGCGCGATCCCTCGGACAATCCTGCCGCAGCAGACAGCTTCTCGACATCGCGCTTGTCCAGTTCGACCCATGTGCCACGGCGCAAGCCCCTGGGAAGCACCACCGCCCCGTATCGGATGCGAATAAGGCGGCTGACCGCATGCCCCACGGCTTCAAACATGCGCCGAACCTCCCGATTGCGTCCTTCACCAATGGTGACGCGATACCAGCAGTTGGCGCCTTCGCCTCCCCCATCGTCGATGGATCCGAAACGCGCCACGCCATCATCAAGCAAGACACCCTCAAGCAAGCGGCCCTTTTCCTCGTCTGACAGTGCTCCTAGCACGCGAACCGCGTACTCCCGCTGAAGCCCGAAGCGGGGGTGCATGAGCCTGTTGGCCAACTCTCCCGAACTGGTCAGGAGCAGCAGGCCCTCCGTGTTGATGTCCAGGCGACCCACTGACTGCCACTTGCCTTGATGAAGTCGCGGCAAGCGACGGAAAACAGTGGGACGGTTTTGCGGATCGTCATGCGTAACGACCTCACCAGCGGGCTTGTGATATGCCAAAACCCTGGTAGGCGGCGGCGCCAGCCGCAGCCTGACTGGCTTCCCATTGATCTTGATGCTATCGCCGTGCTGTATGCGTTGGCCGATGTGAGCCGGCTGGTTGTTGACGGATATCCGCCCCTCCAAGATCAACTGCTCCATCTCCAGACGCGAGCCCATGCCTGCCTGCGCCAGCACCTTGTGGAGTTTGGGCGCATCGGGTTGAGGCAACAGAACACGCTTCTCAGGAAGACCTCTGGCCTCCTGGCCTTCTTGCACCTCGTCGAAAGCACCGGACACGACGTCGTCGAACCCAAGGTAATCACCTGTACCAATCGTGTCGCGTGGCTTGGCGGCAGACGTTGTTGACGAAACGCTCATATCGGATGGCTCGCCACCCTCTTCGTCTTCTGCCGGCGTGGTGGGTTCATTCTGGGCGCTCATGGCTATCCTGCTCTTCGTTTTGGGGCTCATCAGCACCCGGCCCCTGGGCTTGTACAGCTCCGAAAGACTTCGGGGCCGCGTGAGTTTCTGTGTCCATTGATTCCGGAGGCATCGCTTTCGACGCTCCCACAACGGCTTCGTCTACATCGGAGATTGGAAGATCGCCATGGCTTGCTTGGATGTCCTCAGCGCCAAGCTCAGTGGCTGACTGACCCGGAGATGCGCGCGCCCCCCCCTCCTCCACCTCTGACGAGACATGGTCCGCCTGAGGCTCGTCCAATTCGATGGAACTCTGGCTTTCACCGCCAACTGATGGGCCATCTACCCCAGTGACCGCGGTTTCGGGGCTGTCGAGCTGCTCCGACCCCGATTCGTTGGAGCTTTCTTGCCCAGGCGACTCGAGGTCCAGGCGCTCGAGGGCGGACTCTTGCAGGTCACCCCCTTCAAGCGGCGGCAACTGGTCAAGCGAAGTCAAACCGAGGTCATCCAGGAACTGGCGCGTGGTGGCGAACAACGCAGGGCGACCCACCGTTTCCCGGTGGCCAATCACCTCAATCCAGCCGCGATCTTCCAACTGTTTGATGATAAGGGAGTTCACCGTCACACCACGTATATCTTCCATATCGCCGCGCGTCACAGGTTGCCGATACGCAATGATGGCAAGGGTTTCCATGGTGGCGCGGGAGTACTTGGGCGGCTTTTCCGGATTGAGGCGATCCAGGTATGGCCGCATTTCAGGACGACTCTGAAATCGCCAGCCGGAAGCTACCTGCACCAGCTCAACGCCACGCAAGCACCACTCATCCTGAAGTCCGCTCAAAAGCGACTTGATAGTGTCTGCAGAAATTTCTTGATCGAACAAGGTCCCCATGTCCTTGACTGTGAGCGGCTGTTGCGCACAAATCAAGGCCGTCTCGAGGACCCGACGAGCTTCCGTCGTGTTCATGGCTGAAGGATGTGTGAAATGGAGATGGGCTGGATGCGCAAGTACCGCCGACTCAGCAACTGGGCATGGCATGAATTGGAGTTGTCGGAGCGATCCGGCAACTCGCGCGGCGTCTCACGACGTCATGAATCAAGCATGTTGGCCCCATTGTAATGGAGGCCGGCTTCTTGAACAGCATGCACGAAATCCCCTGGGGGCTCCCACTCGAAGCACATGCTCTGTTGCGTCACTGGGTGCAAGAGTGCCAGGCGAACGGCGTGCAGCGCCTGCCGTTGCATGCCCCAGCGAATCGCGCCCCCATACAGGGCGTCCCCCACCAACGGCAGACCAAGGTGAGCCATGTGAACCCTGATCTGGTGTGTCCGGCCAGTGTGCAACTGGCAAGCGACGAGGCTCGCCTGCTCGTTGCTGTCGAGACGCGTGAAGGTGGTCCTGGCCGGCTTGCCAGACGACGACTCAGGAGGAATCACCGCCATGCGCAAGCGGTTGCGGGGGTCCCGGCCGATAGGCTCGTCCACTTCCTGTACCGACTGGCCACGCCATGCGCCGAGGGCCAAGGCCAGATACTGACGTTTGACGCGCCGATCGGCGATTGCCGAGACGAGAGCGTCCATCGCCTGCCGCGAGCGCCCAACCAGCATCAGGCCAGACGTATCTTTGTCCAGTCGGTGCACGATACCCGCCCTGGGAAGCGCCGAAGCCACAGTATCGCGCCCGAGCAGACCATTGAGCAGCGTCCCGGTCCAGTTCCCGGCGCCTGGATGAACCACCAGTCCAGCGGGCTTGCGAACCACCATCAGATGCTCATCCTCATAGGCCACATCCAGGGTCATGTCCTCTGGCACAAAAGCCTTGGCTTGCTCAGTCGGGCGCATTTCCACGGCCAGCACCTGCATCGCTTTCACCTTCATTGCAGGCTTGCTGACGGACTTGCCTTCCAGCGTAACAGCGCCATCTTCGATCAATTGCTTCAGGTAGTTGCGTGAGACCTCAGGAACCAACAGCGCCATAACCTTGTCCAATCGGACACCATGGTGTTCGGCAGCCAAAGTGAATGTGCGCAGTTCCGCCTGCTGGCTCAGATCGTCCTCGCGATCAGGGACAGAGCACTCGCTGGTGCCCGCAGGATCAGGTGCATCAGACACCTGGCTCGATATAATTTCCCGATTCAAACTTGGGTTTCCCGACTAACTTAAAAGGCTTGCGCGTGAAGCAAATGCTCAGATTATCGGCTTTGGCACTGGCGATGGCGTCCCTGGGTGCCAACCTGACAGGGTGCAGCAGTACGCCAGAAGACGAAACCGCAGGCTGGAGCCCCAACAAAATTTACACTGAGGCCCAGGACGAACGAGACTCGGGCAACACTGATAAGGCAGTCAAACTGCTGGAGAAGCTTGAAGGCCGCGCCGCCGGAACGCCTTTGGCGGAACAGGCGCAACTGGAAAAAGCCTTCACTCATTACAAGGCCGGAGAGCAGGCACAAGCCCTTGCCGCGATTGACCGCTTCCTCAAGCTCCATCCAGCCAGCCCCGCCCTGGACTACGCGCTCTACCTGCGCGGCCTGATCAATTTCAATGACAACCTGGGGCTTTTCGGTAGTCTTTCCCGCCAAGACCTGTCCGAGCGCGACCAAAACGCGGCCAAAGAATCCTTTGAGTCGTTTCGGGAATTGGTCTCTCGCTTCCCTGATTCTCGTTATGCAGCCGACTCAAGGCTGCGCATGAAGTACATCGTCAACTCGCTTGCCCAGTCTGAAGTGCACGTGGCGCGCTACTACTATGAAAGAGGGGCTTACCTGGCAGCCGTCAACCGCGCGCAGTCTGCGATCGCGGGATACCCTGACGCGCCAGCCAATGAGGCCGCCTTGTACCTTATGGTGAAATCCTATGAGGCGCTCGGCATGAACGACCTGCGCGAGGATGCCCTTCGTGTCTTGAAGTCGACCTACCCTGACAGTCGGATCCTTCGGACAGGAGACCTTACTGGACAAGACCCTTGGTGGAAGCTCTGGTGAAACTGCCAGACTGAACCATTGGTTGGGTGAAAGCAACGATTGATCGCCTCCCGGGCCTTTTGAACCTGGTCACTGGAGATAACAGGCCAAGCCAGAGTAAAAAATAGCCAAAAATTGTTACCATGACTTCGTCTTCTGTCTGACTCGCAGTTCAACGCCCATCATGTCCAAAGCCAAAGGCTTCCGCATCAACGCTTCGACCGGTATACACCGGGGCGACCGCGACTACCAACAGGACCAGGTCTGCCTCCTGCACCACCCTCGTGCACAGGGCTGTATTCTGGCCGTGGTCGCTGACGGCATGGGGGGACGAAGTGGTGGTCGCAAGGCGTCCGACCAGGTCATGCTGACCGCGCGCCAGTTGTTCGAGCGCTACGACCCGCATTCAGATGACCCGGCGGCCATTCTGAAGCAAATCGTTGAAGAATCTCACCTGGTCATCAAGCTGACCGCCGTTTCTGCCGAGCAAGAGCCACACAGCACCATCGCTGCCTTTCTGATCAACCCGAGCGGCGACTGTCACTGGGCCCACGCGGGTGACTCGCGTATCTATCAGTTCAAGCAGGGAAAGATGATCTGCCGCACAAAGGATCACTCTTACGTCCAGACGCTGGTGGACCAGGGCGAGATTACCGAGGAAGAAGCCCTGGATCACCCTCATGGGAACATTCTCATGGGATGCCTGGGAACAGAGAACGAGCCCCCTATCGATCTGCATGTGATTCCCAAACTGGAGGTAGGAGATGCTCTTCTGGCCTGCAGTGACGGCGTATGGCACTATTTCACACCGGAAGAACTCGGCAGCACAGTGGAAATGCTGACGCCTCGCGAAGCCTGCGAGTTCCTGATTCAGAAAGCCCGCACCCGCGCCAAAGGAATGGGAGACAACCTCTCGTTGGTGATCGTCAAAGTTGAACCTTTGACCTAAGCGACAGGGATCTCGACACTCGTGACCGGAACGCCCTTTCGGCTTCCCGCTCCGGTATCGTCACCAGATCAGGTCAACCCGGTATCGACCACTCGGTGCTCTAGTGCCAGATACTCTGCAGATCGCATTTCGTTTAAGCGTGAGACCGTTCTTGGAAACTCATGCGACATCGGACCATCCAGATACAAGGCGTCCGGTTGCACTTCAGCTGACATGATCAGCTTGACGTGACGGTCATACAAGACGTCAATGAGCCACGTGAATCGGCGCGCCTCAGACGCATGGCGCACTGCCATTTGGGGAACATTCGACAGCAGCACCGTGTGGAACTGCGTCGCGATCTCCAGGTAGTCATTTTGGGAGCGTGGCCCCCCGCACAGAGACTTGAAGTCAAACCAGATCACCCCGCCAGCTTTGCGCAACGCGGGGATGGACCGGCTTTCGATCTTCACTTCCGCCAGCTCTTCAGAGGTCTCTGCCAACTGCCCAAACGCGTCTGCCATCTGCGACTCCGCCGCCTCGCCCAGCGGACAATGGTAGAGCTCGACATGGCTGAGCGTGCGCTGCCGGTAATCGGTGCCGTTGTCGACGTTGACGACTTCAAGCTTCCCCTTGAGCAACTCGATGGCGGGCAGGATGCGATCGCGGTGCAAGCCGTCCGGATAGAGCCCATCCGGATGAAAGTTGGAGGTCGTTACAAAGCCCACTCCTGAACGGAACAAGGCGTCGAGCAAACGGTGAAGAATCATGGCATCTGTCACATCTGCCACGTGGAACTCATCAAAGCAAATCAGCTTGTACCGTTTGGCCATTCGCTTGCCCAGCTCGTCCAGAGGGTTCATCGTGCCCTGCAACTCGCGAAGCTCCCGGTGTACTTCGCGCATGAACTCATGGAAGTGCAAACGGGTTTTGCGCTGAATCGGAACTGCTTGAAAGAAGCAGTCCATCAGAAAACTCTTGCCGCGCCCTACCCCCCCGAACATATAAACGCCTCGCGGCACGTCAGGGTTATTGAAGACCTTCTTCAAAGCGTTGGAGCGACGCTGCTTGTAGGCCGCCCACTCACCGGCACAGCGCTCCAGCGCATCAATGGCGCGGAGTTGCGCAGGATCAGAAGAAAAGCCGCGCTCCTTGAGCGCGGCCTCATAAAACGAACGAACAGACATGCGTGGAACTTTAAGGGCGCTCGCAAGGGACATCTGTCCCTTGCGCAACCCTCGTCGCCTTCATCAGAAGTTCAGCGTACGCTTGTCGACGGCCAGCGCCGCCTCTTTGGTCGCTTCGGACAGCGAAGGGTGCGCGTGGCAAATGCGAGCGATATCCTCGCTGCTGGCGCGAAACTCCATGGCAACGACTGCTTCGGAGATCAACTCGGAAGCCATTGGTCCCACAATGTGAACGCCCAGGATTTCGTCGGTCTCGGCGTCGGCCAGAAACTTCACCATACCGGTGGTATCACCCAGAGCACGGGCACGACCATTTGCCATAAACGGAAAAGTCCCGGCCTTGTACTTGACGCCGTCGGCTTTGAGCTGTTGCTCTGTACGACCCACCCAAGCAATTTCGGGGCTGGTGTAGATCACCCATGGAATGGTGCCGAAGTTGACATGTCCATGCTGCCCCGCGATGCGCTCGGCGACCGCAACACCCTCCTCTTCGGCCTTGTGGGCCAACATCGGACCGCGCACCACATCGCCGACAGCCCAGACGCCTGGCAGATTCGTCTTGCACTCATCGTCCACGACAATGGCGCCGCGCTCATCGAGCTGCAAGCCTACGGCCTCTGCATTCAAACCATTCGTGTTGGGAACTCGACCGATCGAGACAATGAGCTTGTCAACGCTGAGCTTCTGTTCGTCGCCTTTGGCGTCGGTATAAGTAATGTTGACCTTGGTCTTGGTGGACTTCACCTCACCAACCTTCACGCCAAGCTCAACCTTCAAGCCTTGTTTGTCGAACGCCTTTTTGGCTTCCTTGGCAATCTGATCGTCCACGGCAGCCAGGAAAGTTGGCATGGCTTCCAGGATGATCACTTCGGTACCCAGCCGACGCCAGACGGAACCCATTTCCAGGCCGATGACACCGGAGCCGATCATGGCCATCTTCTTGGGGGCCGTCCCCAGGCGCAGGGCACCGTCGTTCGACAGCACATTCACCTCATCAAACTCGACGCCAGGCAGTTCACGGGCGCTGGATCCCGTAGCCACCACAATTTGCTTGCCGGTCAGGGTTTCTTCCTTGTCACCCGAGACCTTGATTTCATAGCCGCCTTCCGCAGCCTTGACGAAAGAGCCTCGACCATGGAAAAAGGACACCTTGTTCTTCTTGAACAAATACAGAATGCCGTCGTTGTTCTGTTTGACCACTTCGTCTTTGCGCGCCACCATCTTGGCGACGTCCATCTTCACCTCCTTGACCGAGATGCCGTGGTCGGCAAAGTGCTTGTTGGCGTGCTCGAAATGTTCGGACGATTGCAGCAGTGCCTTGGAAGGGATACAGCCTACGTTGGTACAAGTTCCTCCGGGGGCTGGGCCACCATTGGCGTTCTTCCACTCGTCGATACAGGCAACCTTAAAGCCGAGTTGGGCTGCACGGATGGCGGCTATGTAGCCACCAGGGCCGGCTCCAATCACGACAACGTCAAATGCTTGAGACATGATGTGCTTTCTTTCTGGTTGACGTCTTGGCCAGGAGATGGCGTCTGACGAATGCCATTCCCTCGCGGGGAGCACCGCCATCGCGGCGATGCCGAGCGACGGGGTGCTGCCCGATCGAGGGCGTCGCTCTATGCGACGCGGGCTTGAATCAAATGTCGAACAACAGGCGGGACGGATCTTCCAGCGCCTCTTTCATGGCCACCAGGCCGAGGACAGCCTCACGGCCATCGATGATTCGGTGGTCATACGACATCGCCAGGTAATTCATCGGACGAATGACGATCTCACCGTTCTCCACGACTGCACGATCCTTGGTGGCGTGAACGCCCAGAATGGCAGACTGCGGTGGGTTGATGATGGGCGTAGACAGCATCGAGCCAAACACCCCTCCGTTGGAAATGGAGAAAGTGCCGCCGGTGAGATCATCCAGGCCGATCTTGCCGTCTTTGGCCTTTTGGCCAAACTCTGCGATTTTCTTCTCGATATCGGCGAAGCTCATCTGATCGGCGTTGCGCAAGATGGGCACCACCAAGCCACGAGGCGAGCCGACAGCGATACCGATGTCGAAGAAGCCATGGTAGACAATGTCGTTGCCATCGACAGAAGCATTGAGTACCGGGTACTTCTTCAACGCGTGCACAGCGGCCTTGACGAAGAAGCTCATGAAGCCCAGCTTGACACCATGCTCTTTCTCGAACTTCTCCTGGAAGCGCTTGCGCATCTGCATCACTGGCGCCATGTTCACCTCGTTGAAGGTGGTCAGGATCGCGTTGGTGGCTTGCGACTGCAACAGCCGCTCAGCCACACGTGCGCGCAAGCGAGACATCGGAACGCGCTCTTCTGGACGATCTCCGAGGTCAGGCGTCACTGTTTGCACTTGCGGCAGCACTTTCGTGGGTGCGCCTGTCGGGATGGCTGCAGCCGGGGCGGCTGGCTTGTTGCCTGCGGCCAGCACATCACCCTTGGTAATGCGCCCATCTTTGCCAGTACCTTGCACAGAGCCTGGCGCCATTCCTTTGTCGGCCATGAGCTTGGCAGCTGCCGGCATGGCCACATCTGACTTGCTACCGCCGCTTGTCGCTGGAGCTGGCGCTGCTGGAACAGACGACGTTGCAGGAGCAGATGCAGCAGCTTCGGCAGCCGGAGCTGGAGCAGAAGCGCCAGCGGCGGCATCGGTGTCAATCTTGGCAATAACCTGATCCGCAGCGACCGTCGCACCGTCGCCTTCGACGATCTCGACGATCACACCTGCCGATGGCGCCGGACACTCCAGCACGACCTTGTCGGTTTCAATCTCGATGAGGATCTCGTCTACTGCGACGGCTTCACCGACCTTTTTCTTCCACTCCAGCAGCGTGGCCTCGGCCACAGATTCGGAAAGCTGGGGAACTTTGACTTCTACGATTGCCATTTTTGTGGGTATCCTGAATTACGTTGTGCGTTGCGGCTGAGCGATGACCGGCTTGCTCTTGACCTAGCCAGACCCGATTCGCTCAGTAGCCGCCAGAATTACTTGCTGAGAACAAAGCCTTTGAGCTTGCCGAAAGCCGCCTCAATGAGGGCTTTCTGCTGCTCTTGGTGCAAATGGGCATACCCCACCGCAGGCGATGCAGAGGCGGCGCGACCGGCGTATCCGAGGCGCTGGCCGTCGAACATGTTCTCGTGGATCTGGTGTTGCACAAAGAACCAGGCACCCTGGTTTTGCGGCTCATCCTGACACCAGACAACGTCCTTAGCATTCGAGAAACGCTTCATTTCCGCAGCGAAAGCCTTGTGCGGGAATGGGTACAACTGCTCGACCCGAATGATGGCCACATCATCCACTTCTGAGGCTTCGCGCTTCTTGACGAGGTCGTAGTAGACCTTGCCCGAACAGCAAATCACACGCTTGACTTTCGCAGCATTCTTGATCACGGTTTCATCGTGCTCTGGAATGACTGTCTGGAAGCCGCCCGAGGTGAACTCCGAGATCGGGGAAGTTGCGTCCTTGTTGCGCAGCAAAGACTTCGGCGTGAAGATGATCAAAGGCTTGCGCAGCTCGCGAAGCATCTGACGACGCAGCACGTGGAAGATCTGGCTGGCCGTGGTGGGTTGGACCACCTGCATGTTCGCATCTGCAGCCAACTGCATGAAGCGCTCGACGCGTGCTGAGCTGTGCTCAGGTCCCTGCCCCTCATAGCCGTGCGGCAACATCAGGGTAATACCGTTGACGCGGCCCCACTTCACTTCGCCAGAGGCAATGAACTGGTCGATGACGACCTGGGCGCCATTGGCGAAGTCACCGAATTGAGCTTCCCAGATCACCAGGGTGTTTGGATCATTGGACGCATAACCGTACTCGAAGCCCAACACCGCCTCTTCAGAGAGGATGGAATCGATCACCGTAAACGGTGCCTGCTTGTCAGACACGTGCTGCAACGGGGTGTAGCTGCCTCGGTGCCATGTGTCACGGTTCTGATCGTGGATCACGGCATGACGGTGTGAGAAGGTGCCACGACCGGAATCCTCGCCAGACAGGCGAACGGGATATCCACTGGCGACCAAGGAGGCAAACGCCATGTGCTCGCCCATGCCCCAGTCGACATTGATGTCACCACGTCCCATGGCGGCGCGGTCATCGTAGACCTTTTTGACCAGGTTGTGCGGATGCGCTTCTTCAGGCAGCGTGGTGATACGCTCAGCCAGCCGCTGCCACTCTGCCATCGGAATGGCGGTTTCGGCGTAGTCTGTCCACTTCTTGCCCAGGAAAGGAGACCAATCCACCGCGTACTTGCTTTTGAAATTGGTCAGCACAGGATCAACCGTATGCTTGCCGGCATCCATGGCAGCACGATATGCCTTGACCATATCGTCGCCCAGGGTGTCCCCCAGACCTTGGGCTGCGAGCTTGTCCGCGTAGATTTTGCGGGTACCGGGGTGTTGGTTGATCTTGCGATACATCAACGGCTGGGTCAGGCCGGGAGTGTCCTGCTCGTTGTGCCCGAGCTTGCGGAAGCACACCAGATCCACCACCACATCCTTGCCGAAGGTCATGCGGTACTCGAGCGCCAGTTGGGTTGCGAAGACCACAGCCTCTGGATCGTCACCGTTGACATGCAAAACCGGACACTCGACGCCCTTGACAATGTCCGTGCAATACAACGTTGAACGAAGGTCGCGGGGATCAGAAGTCGTGAAGCCGATCTGGTTGTTGATAATGATATGGACGGTGCCACCAGTGCTGTAGCCACGCGTCTGGGACAGTGCCAGCGTCTCCATGTTGACGCCTTGCCCTGCAAAAGCAGCGTCGCCATGTACCAGC
>JBNKNN010000266.1:0-3038 GCA_050293865.1 Hydrogenophaga sp.
GAAGTTGCGGGACGCTGGCGCAGAAATCTTCGGCGGTGACTGCTTCATCAAGATTCGCAGTTCGGGGCGCCTCAAGGCGCAGGGTTTTCGTACCACCGAGTACCCCGGATTTCCCACTGACATGCAAGCCCAGTTCATGGTGCTCAATTGTGTGTCGCAAGGCACTGCGGCAGTCACCGAAACCATCTTCGAAAACCGCTTCATGCATGTGAGCGAACTCATGCGCCTCGGCGCGAAGATTCAGATTGATGGCAAGGTCGCGGTCGTTGAGGGGGTGGAACAACTCTCTGGCGCTACTGTGATGGCCACTGACCTGCGTGCCTCTGCCAGTCTGGTGATTGGCGGACTCGTTGCGCAAGGGGAAACCATTGTGGATCGTATTTACCACCTGGATCGAGGTTACGACCAGATGGAATCAAAGCTGCGCGGCATCGGTGCTGACATTGAGAGAATCCGGTGACCATCGGCAGCGTTGCCTGAACAGTTAAGAGAGCCCCACATGATTACCTTGGCCTTGTCCAAAGGACGTATCTTCGATGAAACACTTCCGCTTCTGGCTGCCGCCGGAATCGAAGTCCTGGAGGACCCGGAGAAGTCGCGAAAGTTGATTCTGCCTACCAATCAACCCGAAGTCCGGGTGGTCTTGGTCCGGGCGACCGATGTCCCTACGTATGTCGCCCACGGCGGCGCCGACCTAGGTGTGACCGGCAAAGACACCTTGATCGAACATGGTGGACAAGGCCTCTACCAGCCATTGGATTTGCAAATAGCCAAGTGCCGCATGTCCGTGGCAGTGCCCGACCACTTTGACTACGCCAATGCAGTACGTCAGGGATCACGTCTGACGGTGGCGACCAAGTACACGACCATTGCTCGCGAATTCTTCGCCAGCAAAGGCGTCCACGTCGATCTCATCAAGCTATACGGCAGCATGGAGTTGGCGCCTCTGACAGGTATGGCAGATGCCATCGTCGACCTGGTATCGACCGGCAAGACGCTGAAAGCCAATCATCTGGTCGAAGTGGAAGAGATCATGGACATCAGCTCCCGCTTGGTGGTCAACCAGGCTGCTCTGAAGTTCAAGCAATCAGCCATTCGCCCAATCCTCGATGCATTCGCCCGGGCTGTCGATACCCCGGCAAAGACCTGAGCTCCCGACCATGATTCACACCGCGCGCCCACTTCGTCTCGATACATCCGCTGTTGGCTTTGATGCTGAACTGGCACGGCGACTCCATTGGTCGGAAGAGGCCGATGGTGCAATCGAGCAGAGGGTTGCAGTGATCCTGGCAGACGTGCGTGCTCGTGGCGACGAAGCGGTCATGGAGTACACGGCAAAGTTCGACGGCTTGCAGGTGGACAACATGTCAGCTTTGGAGTTGACCCAGGCTGACTTCAAAAAGGCGTTTGACGGGCTGCCCGCAGCGCAACGCGATGCCTTGGAGCGTTCTGCTGCGAGGGTCCGGCGCTATCACGAAGCACAGAAGAAGGCGGGCGGAGAAACTTGGACTTATCTGGATGAGGACGGCACAATGCTGGGCCAGAAAGTGACGCCCCTCGACCGTGTGGGCATTTACGTGCCTGGCGGCAAGGCTGCCTACCCCTCCAGTCTGATCATGAATGCTGTGCCTGCCCACGTCGCAGGTGTGCAGGAAATCATCATGGTTGTGCCCACTCCTGTCCGCGGAAGCGTGGCCACTGGAGGTGCCGGTGGAGAAACCTCCAGCCGAGGCGAGCGCAATGAGCTGGTGCTGGCGGCAGCCTATGTTGCAGGCGTCACGCGAGCCTTCACCATCGGGGGGGCACAGGCCGTCGGTGCGTTGGCCTACGGGACACGGACCATTCCGAAGGTCGACAAGATCACTGGCCCTGGCAATGCGTATGTTGCATCGGCCAAACGCCGTGTATTTGGCACTGTTGGCATCGACATGATTGCCGGGCCGAGCGAAATCCTGGTTTTGGCTGATGGCACTACGCCCCCTGAGTGGGTTGCCATGGATCTGTTTTCCCAGGCCGAGCACGACGAATTGGCGCAGAGTATCTTGCTTTGTCCGGATGCTGATTATCTGGATCAGGTCCAGGCAGAGATTGACCGCTTGTTGCCGACCATGCCGCGCGCGGCGATCATCGCAAAGAGTCTTAGCGACCGCGGTGCGCTGATCTTGACGACTTCCATGGAGGAGGCGTGTGAAATCAGCAACCGGATTGCGCCCGAGCACTTGGAAGTATCGAGTGAAGAGCCAGTGAAGTGGGAACCGCTTCTCAAGCATGCCGGTGCCATCTTCCTGGGAGCCTTCACAAGTGAGAGCCTGGGAGATTATTGCGCTGGACCCAATCACGTCTTGCCGACCAGTGGGACTGCCCGGTTTTCTTCTCCTTTGGGTGTTTACGACTTTCAGAAGCGCAGCAGCCTCATTCAGGTCAGTGCCCAAGGAGCTCAGCCTCTTGGACACATAGCTGCTGAAATGGCCTATGGAGAAGGTTTGTATGCCCATGCCAGGGCCGCAGAGCTGAGATTGACCCCCGTCCCGCCCATGCGAGCCGAAAAATGAACGCGTCATTGCGGTGCATTCGTGACGATATTCGATCTATGCAGGCGTATATCGTCCAGCCAGCCCACGGTTTGGTCAAGCTGGATGCCATGGAGAATCCCTTCGTGCTGCCGGAAACAATGCGGGAAGAATTGGCCAAGCGGCTGGCCGCAGTTGAGATCAATCGCTATCCAGGACAGAGGGTCTCCGATCTGAAGGCGGCCCTGACGGAGTCGCTCTCGCTGAGCCCTGAACAGGGGCTGGTGTTAGGCAATGGATCTGATGAGCTGATTTCTCTCTTGGTAATGGCATGTGCCAAGCCGGGCGCCAGTGTTCTAGCGCCAATTCCTGGCTTCGTGATGTACGAACTCAGTGCGCGTCTTATGGGGCTGGACTTCTACGGTGTTCCCCTGACCAAATCATTCGAGCTGGATGTCCCCGCGACGCTGGCCGCGATAGCCGAGCACCAGCCAGCAGTCACGTTCCTGGCCTACCCCAACAATCCGA
>JBNKNN010000267.1:0-23891 GCA_050293865.1 Hydrogenophaga sp.
CATCGACGCCGCTGGTGTGGTGACCTTCGATCCGAATGGTGAGTTCGAGAGCCTTGCTCCGGGCGAGACGGCAACGACGACACTGGACTACACCATCGATGATGGTGCTGGTGGAACCGATACGGCCACGATCACCATCACCGTCACGGGTGTGAACGATACGCCACTGGCAACTGACAATACCAAGGTGACTCCAGAGGATGTGCCGGTGAGTGGCAATGTGATCACTGACAACTCCGGCGATGGGGTAGACAGTGATCCGGATGGCGATGTCTTGACCGTGGAGAGCTACGCAGTGGCCGGAGTCGCCGGAACACCTGTGCTTGGCTCGCCATTCAATATTGCTGGTGTGGGCGATATCGTCGTCAACGACGACGGCAGCTACACGTTCACCCCGGAGATTGGGTTCTCTGGTGATGTGCCAGTGATCACATACACTTTGACAGACGGTACTGACACCGATTCGGCCGACCTGACCATCACGGTGATCGGTGGAACCGATACGCCGTCGATCGTGGGTGACAACGGGACCACTGAGGAAGACACTCCTGTCGAAATTGATGTGCTGGCCAACGATGCGCCAGGCAGTGATGGTCCTTTGACCATCACCGAAATCAATGGTCAGCCTGTCTCTCCAGGCACGCCAGTGGACTTGATTGATCCTATTACTGGTGTCCCCATTGGAACTGTCGAGATCCTTGACGGTGGTACTCCGGGCGATCCGACCGATGACACACTGTGGTTTGCTCCAGCGCCTGGTTACAACGGGCCCGTGGACTTTACCTACACAGCCGAAGACCAAGCTGGTACGGCACTGGAAGCTCCAGTACACGTGGAAGTCTTGCCGCTCAATGATCCGCCGCTGGCCACCGATGACGTGACCAACACGCCGATGGACGCACCTGTGACCATTGATGTGCTGGGCAACGACTCGGATCCGGATGGTGATCCTCTGACGATCACCGAGATCAATGGCACGCCTATCACGACTGGTACGCCAGTGGTCACCCCTGAAGGCATCGTGGCGCTCGACGATGGCGGCACGCCGGGTGACCCGACAGACGATCGTCTTGTGTTTCTGCCGAATCCGGGTTTCACTGGCCCGGCCAGTTTTGATTACACCGTGGTTGATCCGGACGGAGAGACCAGCACAGCGACAGTGACTGTCAACGTGGGCGAGGTCAACCTGGCGCCGGTGGCTAATCCGGACACCAACTCGGTGGGCGAGGACGACACCTTGTCAGTCGATGCCGTCGATGGCGTGATTCAGAACGTAGCCGGGCAGGACATTGATCCGAATGGAGACACCTTGTCCGTGTCCGAGGTCAATGGCGATGCTGCCCTGGTGGGAGCACCTATCACGGGAAGCAACGGTACGCTGACGCTCAACCCCGATGGCTCTTACATCTACCAGCCGAATCCTGGTACCCAAGCTTTGGGAGCAGGAGAGTCTGTGTCCGAGACGTTTACCTACACGGTGACCGACCCATCCGGCGAAACAGCAACGACCACCCTGACGATCGTGGTCAACGGGGCCAACGATGCGCCTGTGGCTATCGATGACTCCGCCATCACGCCACCCAATACGCCTGTGAGCGGGAACTTGCTGGGCAACGACTCCGACCCCGATGGTGACCCGCTGACAGTAACGGGCGTGACCATTAATGGCTCGCCGATTTTGATCGGCCTTCAGGCCTCGGTGCCAGGCGTTGGCGACTTCCTCTTCAGCCCCAACGGTGACTATGAGTTCACCCCGTTGCCCAGCTTTGAAGGGGCTGTACCTCCGATCACCTATACCGTCTCGGATGGAGCGGAAACGGCAACGGCAAATCTCAGCATCCTGGTTGATGCCGTCGACGATCCTCCAATCGCGTTGGACGACACGGTGATTGGCCAGGAAGACGAGCCGGTTACCTTCGATCCTCGAACCAATGACATCGATCCGGAAGGTGAGCCGCTGTCCATCACCGAGATCAATGGCCAACCCATCAGCGTGGGTAGCCCGGTCATCATCTATGATCCCGTCGATGGTGTGACGCCGATTGGCGAAATGAGCCTGGAGCCAGATGGGCGTCTGACGTTCGATCCCGAGCCAGACTATTTCAACACCACCCCGGTGGCGGTGGAGTACACCGTGGTAGATCCGCAAGGCAACCCTGCCACTGCGAATATCAACATCTCGATCAACCCGGTGAATGACCCACCCGTGGCGGTGGATGATGGCCCGCAACCGACCGTTCCCGACGAACCAGTCAGCGGGAATGTGATCGACAATGATTCGGACCCCGAGGGCGATCCTTTGTCAGTCGTTGACTTCACCATCGCCGGTTTGCCTGGGCCAATTCCGGCGGGAACACTCACGGTCATTCCGGGGGTGGGCTCGATGGTGATCAATCCGGATGGCAGCTATACCTTCGACCCGGATGACGGCTATCTGGGGGCGGTTCCCTCGGTGACATATACGCTGACTGATGGTGATTTGACGAGCACCGCAACCTTGAGCTTTGAAGATGTGGCTCAGCCACCTGCTTCGTTGCCACCTGCACCCGCTCCGTCTCCGGCGCCCGCTCCGGCTCCGGTACCTGTGCCCGAAGCGCCAGCGCCTTCACCAGCGCCAGTGGATGACCGTCAACCAGAATGGAACGAGCCAACCGTATCGCCCAATCTGCCGGCTCAAACAACGCCTTATCGAAGCACCAGTACATTGCACGTGCTGTACGCTGTTGGTAGCTCTCAGACGGAATCTGCGATCCGCGGTTCTCTGACAGGGGGTATCCAGGCTGGAGCGCCGTTGTTGGGCGAGGCGATGGCGATGGGTCCCGATGGCTTGCTCTTCCGAGCACCGGATGGGCTGGAGACGCAACCAGCGTTGTATGTCCAGCATGCCGTGCGGCACCAGCCGTTGGATATGTCCCACACGCTGCACGTTCAGTTGGCGGTAAGGGCATCGCAGTTGGAGTCGGAGGTGCGAGACGCAGCGATCAACTCGTTGAATTCGGCTAATCCGATTTACGACGGTGTGTTGGACCCATTTGCCCTGGGTGCTGCGGTACCTGCTGGAAGCGATTCAGCCGTTGCCGAGTCAGAAAGCACCGCGGCAGATACCGAACAGACTGCACATGCAGCGGCAGGCAGCGAACTGCAGGGCGTGGCAGAGGAAGCAAATGTTATGGAAGAGAAGGCTCAAGTGGAAGATCAGTTTTCCGATATATCAGGCGATAAGCCGAAAGCCGCCGCGGGTTTCCGCGCCCAACTCTCTCGTATGGCATCCGACTGGGGCGTGAGCGCTCGCCCTGTCACACGAACTGTCGTCAAAAGCTGATCACATCATTCTGAAGAGGAAATGACAATGAAAAAGAACCAAACAATCACCGCAAAGCGCAACTCGATGCTCGCGCGCAGCGCGGTGGTGGTGGCGTGCGCGGCCGTCATGGCAGGCTGTAGCGTCGCTCCCAAGGCTTTGACGGCCGACGAAGTGCGCAATCGCGTCAAGGAAGACACGGCGCACATGTACGAGAATCAGGAGACCATCCAAGGTCCCGTGACCATGGAAGAGGCCATCGCGCGGGCTCTGAAATACAACCTTGACTACCGTCTCAAGCGCATGGAATCTGCGTTGGCACTTGGTCTGACCGACTATGCCAGCATGGATATGCTGCCCCAGCTGGTGGCAAATGCAGGCTACAGGGACCGGAACAACTACAGCGGAGGCACGAGCATTGGTATTCTCGACGGAGACGTGTCGGATCGCCCGACCAGTTCGGATGAGCGTCGCCACAGTCTCAGCAGCATCGAGTTTTCCTGGAATGTGCTGGACTTCGGGGTTTCCTATTACCGAGCCCGCCAGCAGAGCGACCAGTTCCTGATCGCTGAAGAGCGCCGCCGCAAGGTGGTTCAAAACCTCATGCAGGATGTGCGCGCAGCCTATTGGCGCGCTTTGGGCGCTCAGCGCCTGGAGTCCAAGGCCGATGAGATCATGAAGAAAGCCAATGTGGCGATGAATCGGTCTCAGGAGGCTGAAAAGCAAAAGATCATCCCGCCTGGCCTGGCTCTCAAATATCAACGAGCCCTTCTGGATGCCACTACCTTGCTCAACCAGCGCCGCCAGGACCTGGAGTTCGCAAAGCGTGAACTGGCTGCCCTGATGAACGTGCCCTCGGGCGTGACATTCACCGTTGCCGAAGCACAGGAAGTCGAGCTGCCGGCTGCACCGCGTGATATGGGCAAGTTGGAAGAGACGGCGCTGCTGCAACGTCCGGAATTGCGTGAAGAGGACTTCCGCAAACGCATCACGGCGGATGAGGCACGCAAGCAGATACTGGGCTTGTTGCCTGGGTTGTCAATCAGCTTTGGCAAGTACCATGACTCGAACCGCTTCCTCTACAACAATGGTTGGTCTGAGGGAGGAGTCAACGTAGCGTGGAACCTGATGCGTCTGGTCTCCATTCCTGCCATGAACCGTGCTCAGCAGTACCAGGAAGAGACTGACAAGGCTCGCCGCATGGCTTTGTCCATGGCTATCCTCACTCAAACCCGAGTGGCGGCAGAACGCTATCGCATGGCGCTGCAGGACTACAAGCTGGCCGATCAGGCAGCACAAGTGGACGAGCGCCTTGCTGGTTACACCCGCGCGTCGGTCAGTTCCAAATTGGACAGCGAACTTGAGGCCATCCGTACGGAAGCCAAGGCAGTGCTGGGTGCCTATCAGCGCGCCAATGCTTATGCCAACGCACACATCGCCTTTGGCCGTTTGTACAATTCGGTCGGTTTTGATCCGATTGCTGACGATTTTGAAGCAAACAACCTGCAAGAGTTGACAACGCGTGTCGGCCAGCACCTTTCTGCAGTTCAGAAGGATGCCTTTTCCATGTCGTCCAATCTGTTTGGCCGCGCCCCTTCGGTTCAGCTGGACTTGGCCGGCGTCGAAGACCCCATCCAGCAGGTTCGCATGAAGGCGATGGTCGCGGAACTTCTGAATCGCCACGACATCGAAACCAAGGGCGGTCAAGGCCAATCTTTGCGCCTGTCCTTTGCTTCTACCCCGTCAAACGGAATCGAGCGTGCGTCCTGGACGTTGGGGCTGGTCGATAATGACGGGCATGTGAAGCAGGAAACCCGCTTTGCAACGACCTTGCCCGCAGATGCTCGCCGATCGATGTTCGAGTCCAGCCTTATGGCGGCCATGAACGCCAAGCTCGGAGAGATCAAGACCTGGCTCTACGCTGAATGAAGAAGCTCTCGATGCAGACAACTCAGAACAGACGTCGACTGGCGACTGCTGCATGCATTGCAGCGGCTCTGACCCTTTGTGCGAACAGCTGGGCGGCCAACCCCGCTCCGGCGACCACTGCATCGCCTGTGGCGGTTGCTGGGATGTCTGAGCCCGTTCGGGCGCTCGTCATGGCTGCTGGGGAAACGACGTTGGCCAGTCCGGTCGCCGGGCGAATCGTGATGGTTTATGCGGCACTGGGACAACCCTTTAGCAAAGGGCGGGTCTTGGTGCGACTGGACTGCGAAGAACACGAGGCGAAGCTGGCCATGGCAAAGGCTGAACTTGCTGCAGCCAATGACCAGTACGAGGCCAAGCTGAGAATGCAGGGCCTTGAGCAGGCGAGCGATGTGGAGGTCTCGCTGGCGGCAAGCGAAGTGGCCAAAAACAAGGCACAAGTCGATCTCCAGAAGTTCCAGATCTCCCAGTGCTCGATACGGGCACCATGGGCAGGGAATACGGCCAAGCTGCACGTGAAAAACTACATGAGCGTCACTGCTGGTCAACCTTTGCTGGACCTGGTTCGCTCTGGCCACATGCGAGTCAAGGCCAACGTCCCATCCAAGTGGCTCAAGCAGCTCGCTCCCGGGAATGAGTTTTCGGTCAAGGTGGATGAAACTGGAAAGTCCTACAAGGCCAGGCTACGATTGATCAACAGCCGAATTGATCCTGTGAGCCAGACCATCGAGATCGAAGGTACGATGTTGGAACTCCACGATGACTTGTTGCCCGGCATGAGTGGTCAAGCCACTTTCTCACCCGTGAACTGAATCACTGCACATGTCTGATTCGCCAGATCTGGGCATCCTGCTTCAGATCGAGGCGCGAGCGATGGCAGCCCAAGGGCTGCCATCTTTGCGCTTTACCATCGTCAACGAGACGCACGCTCTTGCGTCTTACCGGCAGGCTGCGCTGTTTGAACCCAAGCTCGGCCGTTTGACGCTGCAAGCGGCTTCAGGCTTGGTGAGCGTGGCCAACGACTCGCCGTTTGCGGTTTGGCTCACCAGCTTTGCCCAGCGCTTGCCGCGTGATGGCAATGTACATTGCCTAGATTTTGAAAATGCTGCTCCTGTCGACAAGGATGGATGGGAGGAGTGGCTACCCGACCACCTGCTGCTGATTCCCGTCAAGACCCAGACGGGAGACGATCTGGCCTACGTGCTGTATGCACGTGAAACCCCGTGGACGGAACATGAAATCCAATTGCTTCAGCGATTGCATCTGAGCTATGCCCATTGCTACCTGGCACAGCTCAATGTCCGTCCTTCTGCCTCGCAGCGCGTAGGACGATGGTTCTCCAAGGGGCGCGTCAAATGGTGGCTCGCGCTGATCGCCGCGGCCATGTTCATCCCGGTTCGCCTGTCTGTGTTGGCCCCTTCGGAAGTCGTGGCGCTCAATGCATTGGCCGTAGCGGCGCCACAGGATGGTGTGATTGGCGCCTTTGCGGTTGCTCCCAATGCAAGAGTCAAAGCCGGCGACTTGCTCTTCTCTCTGGATGACACGGTGTTGGTCAACAGGAGGCAGGTTGCGCAAAAAGCGCTCGAAGTGGCCAAGGCGGATGCCCATATCGCTCAGCAGCGTGCCTTTGAGGACGTACAAAGCAAGGCGGAAGTAGCCGTCGCGCTTGGCAAAGTCAGGGAAAAGGAAGCGGAGCTGGCGGCTGTAGAGGCGCAGGCTCAACGGGTGGAGATCCGTGCTGACCGAGACGGGGTGGCCATCTATAGTGACGCCAATGATTGGATCGGCCGCCCGGTTCAAACCGGAGAGCGCGTTCTCCAATTGGCGCAGCCGGAAGATGCCGGGTTGCTGATATGGCTGGGAACCGCAGATGCCATTGAGCTTGAGGCGGATGCTCCCGTGCGAATGTTCCTGCACACCGATCCCTTGACACCCAGGAATGCCCGCGTCTTTGAAGCAAGCTATCAGTCGAGCTTGAGCCAGGAGGGCGTTGCGTCCTACCGGCTGCGTGCTCGTTTCGAAGAGGGCGAGAGCCTGCCGCGAATCGGCTTGCGCGGAACGGCGCGCATTTCTGGCGAGTGGGTGTTCTTGGGCTACTACCTGTTTAGGCGCCCCATGGCGGCGGTACGTGAGTGGACAGGACTGTAAACGCCAATCAGGCCCTGTCTGCCCGAGTCAAGCTGCCGGCCAAGCCAGCAGTCAGGGCCATACCTCTGCCTCCGATTCGCGATGAACTCAAACTATTTGAGGCAGCGCCCAACGCGGACGGTACGCCAGCCTGGATGATTCAAGACCCAGTCAATAACCGATTTTTTCGCATTGGGTGGATAGAGTTCGAGTTGTTGCTGCATTGGGATCTGGGAGAGGCCAGAGCGGCGCTTCGACAGATCAACCAAGCCACGCCGCTTCACGTCACCCTTGGTGACGTGAAGCAATTGGTGGAGTTCCTCTCGGAGAATCAACTGCTCAAGGCCGAAAAGGCGGCAGATGTGGGCAGGTTGGTCAACAGGCTCAATCGACAGAAGAAGTCTCCGTTTGACTGGTTGTTTCACAACTATCTGTTCTTCCGCATCCCGCTGGTCAGACCGCAGCACTGGCTAGAGCGTTTGCGGCCATGGTTGCAAGCGATGCCCTGGGCGTTCGTGGCCTGGGCGATCGCGGCCGTCACCGTTGTTGGACTGTTTCTGGTGTCGCGCCAATGGGATGTGTTTGCGAATACCTTCGTGGACAACTTGAGTCTCTCAGGTATCGTCGGCTATGGTGCGGCGCTGGTTTTTGCCAAGACTTGCCACGAACTCGGGCACGCATTGGCTGCCACCCGGTACGGCGTGAGGGTGGCGCATATGGGCGTCGCATTTCTTGTGATGTTCCCGATGCTCTATACGGATACGGGCGAGAGCTGGCGCCTTCGTGATAGCAGGCAACGCTTGCGCATTGCTGCAGCTGGGATGGCGGTGGAACTGGCTTTGGCTGGGCTATCAACGTTCCTTTGGAGCATATCGAGCGATGGGCCGTTGCGGAACGGGTTGTTTTTCCTGGCGACCACCAGCTGGGTCATGACAGTGATGGTCAACGCCAGTCCTTTCATGCGTTTTGACGGGTACTTCATTGCAAGCGACTTGTTGGATATGCCCAATTTGCACCAACGGTCTACCGCTTTGGCGCAGACCTGGCTGAGGCGGCGCCTCCTGGGCTTCGAGGATGGCTGGCCAGAGACTTTGCCCGTGGCCAAACGAAAGGCATTGATTGCGTTTGCCTTGTCGACCTGGATCTACCGACTGGCGGTGTTCCTGGGCATCGCGGTCCTGGTGTATCTTTTCTTCTTCAAAGTACTCGGCATCATCATGATGGCGTTTGAACTGTATTGGTTCATTGCCAAACCGGTGCTTCGAGAATTGTCGGTATGGAAAGAGCGAAAGTCTGAAATTTTGCCGTCACGAAAAGTCTGGTTTGCGGCGATGGTCCTGTCGCTGCTGTTGGTACTGGTGCTGCCCTTTCAAAGCAGTATCCGAGGGGACGGCTGGGTTCATGCGAGGGATCAGCACCTTGTGCACGCGCCGTTCCCGGCACAGCTGGTGAAATTGCCAGAATCGGTAAAGGTGGCGGCAGGAGAAGTCATGTTTACCCTTGACTCGAAGGCGCTCTCCATCGCGCAGGACAGGGCCCGAGGTTTGGCCGAAGCGAGGGAGGAACAGATTGCGGGCCTGCTCGGCTTGCCCGATGGCGAGGCGCAACGGCGTTCTTTGCAATCGCAAAAGGCGATGTTCGAGGCGGAAGCCAAACTCAGCTCTGACGAACGCGAACGCCTGAACCTGAGGGCACCTTTTGCCGGTGAGCTTGTGGATATAGATCCATTGTTGGCTGCCGGTAGCTGGGTCAAGAGCCGCCAGCCTCTGGCCATGCTCATCGATCCCGATAGCTGGGTTGTCGATGCGTTTGTCGAGGAGTCAGATCTTGCGCTGATTGAAGTCGGTGACAAGGCTCGAGTCCGCATAGAGATGACACCCCACCAGTGGGTTGACGGCGTTGTCGAGGCCATTGACGTTTCCCGCATCAACAGCCTTCCCTCGCAGGCCCTAGATGCCCAGCATGGTGGCCCCATCGTGACGGTCGATCCGCCGGGCGGCCAGGTCAATGGTCAGGATATTGGCAGGGTCCCCAAAGATGCGCTCTTCCGGGTGCGGATTCGGCTGGAGGACAGGCCTGTTTCTCGCTCGGCCGTCACGGCGCGGGTGGTGATCGAGGGCGATGCCCACTCTTTGCTGACCCGCGCTGCGAGGCGCGTCGTGTCGGTATTTGTGCGTGAAAGTGGCTTCTGATTCCCGTCCGTCACGCCTGTAAAGGACCCCTGTCAGACAGGCAATGGCCCAGCCGTGAGATGATTGATGCTTATGGGCATCGTTCGCGTCGCAACATACAACATTCACAAGGGCGTGCAGGGCTTGGGTCCTGCTCGGCGCCTGGAAATTCACAACCTGGTGCATGCCGTTGAGCAACTGGATGCGGACATTGTCTGCATGCAGGAAGTTCGGTTGAACAATCGAAAATTCGAACGCGTGTTCACCCGGTGGCCGAGTCTGGGTCAGGCCGACTACTTGTCGCCCGAGGGCTATGAGGCTGTCTACAAGACAAATGCCTATACGCGGCATGGCGAACATGGCAATGCCTTGCTTTCCCGTTGGCCGGTTTTGGGCAGTGGACATGCGGACGTGTCTGACCACCGATTCGAGCAAAGAGGGTTGCTGCACGTCCAGTTGCTGGTTGAACAGAAGCTGGTCCATGTGGTGGTCGTGCATTTGGGATTGATTCACGCCAGTCGTGAGCGGCAGGTGCGACGGCTGGGTGAGTTCATCGCGCGTGAGGTGCAGGATGACGCACCGCTCATTGTGGCAGGGGACTTCAATGACTGGGGTGCTCAACTGATCAGGCCCATGGACACGCTGGGGCTCAAGACGTTCGAAGACCTGAGGTTGCCTACCTACCCGTCGCGCTTGCCACTGTTGCATCTGGACAGAATTTTTTGTCGTGGTCTGAAGCTGAAGAATGCACATGTTCCCCATGGTCGGGCTTGGGCGCGCATGTCAGATCATCTCCCGCTGATCGCGGAGCTGGAACTGGACTGAGGTCTGAGATGCTGGGCAAATCGTCCCCCGAGCAAGCGGCGATGCACCCCGAGGTGCCCAGTGCGCTCGGTCAGATGCAGCGGGGGCATCATTTGACTCTGCTGCAGGGTGGGGACGAGTTCTTTCCTGCTTTGGTGGAGGCGATGGATCATGCCCGTGAACTGGTCCATCTGGAAACCTATATCTTTGAGCTGGTGGGAGCCGCGGTTGAGGTCGCTGAAGCCATGATTCGGGCCGCCACTCGCGGAGTGGAGGTTCGGCTGGTCATTGATGGCGTCGGCTCGCCTCGTGTCCCTGAGGCGTGGAGCAAACGGTTTGATGCGGCGGGCGTGCAGTGGACTCACTACGCGCCCCTGGGGAGACTGGGGCTGCTGATTCCAAGTCGGTGGCGCCGCCTGCATCGGAAGCTGTGCGTGGTCGATGGAGAGGTAGGGTTCTGTGGTGGCATCAACATCATTGACGATCGGGACGATGTGGCCCTCGGGCACTTGAAAGAACCTCGCTTGGACTATTCATTGCGGGTAACGGGGCCGCTGGTGCGTGATATGGCCTCGAGCATGGACCAACTCTGGCGGCGCATGCAATTGGTCCGGCGCATTCGAAAGCGCGAATTTCGCGCAGCCTGGGGGGCTGTGCAAGTCGGCGGGTCGTCTCCAGACTTGACAAGATTGTTCTCGCGGCGAGAGAAAGCTGCCGTCGGCGCTGCTTCCGAGATGGGCTCATGGACGAGCACTGCAGCGGCCGAATTGAGGGCAGTGGATGATGCCAATGCTGCTCTGGTCTTGCGCGATAACGTGGGACATCGAACCGACATCGAGCGGGCGTACCTCAAGGCCATAGGGGAAGCGCGCCAGTCCATTCTGATTGCCAATGCCTACTTCGTTCCCGGGCGAAGGTTGAGGAGGGCATTGATCATGGCAAGTCGCAGGGGCGTCTCGGTGCGCTTGCTGCTTCAAGGGAAATACGAGAACTTCTTTCAATACCACGCTGCCAGGCCGGTATACAGCTCATTGACACTCGCGGGCATCGAGCTCTATGAGTACTCGCCCAGTGCCCTTCATGCCAAGGTGGCCGTGGTTGATAGGCGATGGGCGACGGTGGGCTCGACCAATCTCGATCCCTTGTCTCTTTTGCTGGCCAGAGAGGCGAACGTCATGAGCACCGATCATCGTTTTGCGCAGATGCTGCACAACAGCTTGGCGCACGAGATCGATCACGCCAGCCGGAAGCTGGATGCGAAACGCCTGGCTGCTCGGCCCTGGCGGCAAAGGGTCTTCGATCGAATCGCGTTTGGGTTGATGCGAACACTGCTCTTTCTCACCGGACATCGCTATTGAACCGGTCGTCTCCCATGCGACGCGAGGGCGGCATTGCCCCCGGTGCAAGTGCTTGATTCGTAGAGGGTTTTGCACGGGCACTTGCCTGAAGTGGTAGCATGCTCCATGCTCATGAAATCCGAATCCGACATGACGAAAGCCGACATCCCTGACGCAGACGAGGGGGTGCCCGTCTCCGTCAAAATCCGCGAACGCCTGAACAAAGCGCGCAAGCGTTTCCACTCGAACGACAACATTGCCGAGTTCATCGAGCCAGGCGAGCTGGAAAAGCTGCTTGAAGAGGTCACGGACAAGATGCAGGGCGTTCTGGACGCCATGGTCATCGATACGGACAATGACCACAACACTGGAGATACGGCTCGTCGCGTGGCCAAGATGTACCTCAACGAAGTGTTTCGTGGTCGCTACGTCACCGGGCCTCAGGTCACCGAGTTCCCCAACGCCGAGCATCTGAACGAGCTGATGATTGTCGGACCTATCACGGTTCGAAGCGCGTGCAGCCATCATCTGTGTCCGGTGATTGGAAAGATATGGATCGGCGTGATGCCAAACGAACACACCAACGTGATCGGTTTGTCCAAGTACGCCAGGATGGCTGAGTGGATCATGGGAAGGCCCCAGATTCAGGAAGAGGCCGTTGTTCAGTTGGCAGACCTTATCCAGGAGAAGACACAACCGGACGGTTTGGCGATCGTCATGGAGGCCAGCCACTACTGTATGGCATGGCGTGGCGTGAAGGACATGGACAGTCGCATGATCAACTCCGTGATGCGCGGCGTCTTTCTCAAGGACTCCAATCTGCGCCGGGAATTCCTTTCCCTGATTCCCCGCCAGTCTTGAGTTTCAACTGATTTAGCTTTACATCCCATCATGCTGGTCCGATTGCTTTACGTCAGCCGCGCCGTCGACGCGAACAGCAGCAATGCCATCGACGGAATTCTCGAGGTTTCGCGCGCACACAACCTACACAATGGCATCACTGGAGTGCTGTGTTACGGCGGGGGCATTTTTCTTCAGGCGATTGAGGGTGGCCGTACGGCGGTCAACAATCTCTACAACCATATCGCCGCAGATGAGCGTCATCAGGACGTTGTGTTGCTCCACTATGAGGAGATCAGCGAACGACGGTTTGGAGGCTGGACCATGGGCCAGGTCAACTTGTCCAAGCTCAATACGTCAATTGTGCTGAAGTACTCGGAGCGACCTGAATTTGATCCCTACAGTGTCTCGGGCAAGGTTTCTTTGGCGTTGCTTGAAGAGCTGATGGCGACGGCCAGCATCATCGGTCGCGCCTGAATGCTGTCGCTTCAGGCAGGCGCGCGCTCAGCTCCCTCCTTGTCTGCGCGCCGCTAGGAGCGAGGCATGCCCTGGCAGGCTTTTGCGTTGGTTGTCTTGGCAGGGCTCATCCATGCCGGATGGAACATCGTCGCCAAGCGAACCTCAGGTGACGCCCGGTTTGCTTTCTTCACATCTGCTGTCATGGGCGTGGTCTGGGCCCCTCTGGCCCTGTGGGTGGGGCAGGATGTCGTTCATCAATGGGACTGGCGCGCATGGAGTGCGGTCGGTCTCAGTGGTGTGGTTCATGTACTGTATTTCGTGACCTTGCTTCGCGGCTACCGCAAGGGCGACCTGACGGTTGTCTACCCTTTGGCCCGAGGCTCCGGTCCACTTCTGTCTTCCCTGCTTGCGATCCTGCTGTTGGGGGAGCGCTTGTCCTGGCTGGCCGCCATAGGGGTCGCAGGCATTGTTCTGGGCGTGTTTTTCATCGCTGGCGGCCCTTCCCTATGGCGCCAAGGCCGCGATGCTGTATCGCGTAATCGCCTGAAAACAGGCATCTTCTATGGTTTGTTGACGGGCATTTTCATCGCGAGCTATACCTTCGTAGACGGGTACGCGGTCAAAATTCTGCTGCTCTCTCCGATACTGGTGGACTACATGGGCAACTTCGTGCGTTTGGTAGTGCTCTTGCCAGTGGTGTTGCGCAGAAGAGGCGAGACGATGGACCTGTGGCGCGGGCAATGGCGCTCGGCTGTCGTTGTCGGCGTGTGTGGACCTATTGCCTATGTACTGGTCATGTACGCCATGCAAATGGCACCTTTGTCGCACGTGGCGCCGGCGCGCGAAGTTTCCATGCTTTTCGCTGCGGTGATCGGCGGACATTTGCTCGGCGAAAGCGATCGCGGGATTCGCATCCTGGGTGCATGTGCCATTGCGCTGGGGGTGGTCGCCCTGGGGCTGGGCTGACTGATACCGGCGCGGAGGATCAGCCTATGAGCGTTGAAACCTGGACCCTGCTTGGCTGTGACTTCACCAGTGCACCGAGCAAGCGTAAACCGATCGTGGTGGCCTCGGGCCATCTGCAGGGCAGCAGAGTGGTGCTGGACGAAGTGGCCCGCCACGATACCCTGTCGGATTGGTCGGCAAGTCTGTCGAAGCGGGTGCCCTGGGTGGGCGGCTTTGACTTCCCTTTCGGTCTGCCGCGTGAGTTGGTGGAGTCTTTGGGTTGGCCCAGCGATTGGGAAGCCTGTGTGCAGCATTTTTGTGCCTTGGATCGTGATGTCATCAGAAGCACTTTCAAAGCCTTCTGTGACAGCCGGCCACCAGGCGCCAAGTTCGCTCATCGCGCCGCAGATTGGCCCGCGGGCTCCAGCCCAAGCATGAAATGGGTCAACCCTCCGGTGGCATTCATGATGCACGCGGCGCTCCCGCACTTGTTGTCAGCGAATGTGCATTTGCCGGGTTTGCATGAGGGTGATCTTTGCCGTGTGGCCTTGGAGGCTTATCCGGGCATGCTGGCGCGCAGTGTACTCGGCAACGCCAGTTACAAGGCAGACGAAAGATCCAGGCAAACGCCCGAGCGGTTGCTGGCCAGGCGGAGCCTGGTTGAGGCGCTCACGCTGGGCCAAGCCCCGATCATGGCGCGAGATGGCATGCGGCTGAGACTGACCCACGCCCAAAGAGATGAGTTGGTCGATGACCCCTCGGGCGACACACTCGATGCAGTGCTTTGCTTGCTCGAGGCGGCCTGGGCTTTGAAACGCCATGAGGCAGGTGATCCTTGCTGGGGCCTTCCGCCCTTTGACTCTTTGGAAGGTTGGATAGTCTCAGCCGGGGAGCACGGCGCGAAGCGCTGAAACCAGCATGACGATCAGTCCGATGGCCATCAAGTTGAGCATCACCCCCGCCCGAATCATCTCGCCGATCTTGACGTATCCTGATCCGTAGACGATGGCGTTGGGTGGCGTTGCCACGGGCAGCATGAAAGCGCAACTGGCCGCCAGCGTGGCGGCGAACAACAGTGGCATGGGCGAGAGGGCCATGCCAGCGGCGACGGCTGCCAGCACCGGGATGAATGTATTGGCCACGGCGGTGTTGCTGGTCAGTTCTGTCAGCACAATGATCAAAAAGGTGGCCCCCAGCAAGACCCACCACTCGTTTGCGCCTTGCAAATGTTGGAAGCCTGTAGCCAGCCAGGCGTCTACCTCGTTGAGCTGGATGGCGTGCGCAAGGCTGAGACCGCCGCCAAAGAGCAAGAGAATCCCCCATGGCAGTGTCTTGGCGCTGTCCCAGTCCATAGCGAACAGCCGGCGCGACGCGTCCACTGGGATGACAAACAACGCCAACGCTCCCGTCATGGCGATCACCGCATCGGTCAACCCGGGCAAGCCCAGCCACTGGCTGAGCCAGGGACGTGCGACCCAGCTCAGAGCAGTGCAAATGAAGACGGCCAACGCGGCTTTTTCGCCTCGACCCATGGGATGAGGGTGGCCTAGATCTTCGTCGATGGCGGCCTTGAGTTCCGCATCCAGATCGAGCCGCATGGGATTGGCAACGCGCACCAGCCAGAACCAAGCAAGTGGCAGTAGCAAAGCCATGAGGGGAACGCCGACGATCATCCAACTGGTCATGCTGATATCCACACCCCATTGGTCGCGGACAAAGTTGGCGAGAACCAGATTGGGAGGGGATCCGATCAAGGTGCCCAGGCCGCCGATGGAGGCGCCGTAGGCAATGCCGAGCATCAGGTTCAGGCGAAGGTGCCTGAGGCCTTGGATGGTTTCCGAAGTCTCGGTCGGCAACCGGGCTCCCACCAACTGCGAAACACTCAGTCCGACGGGCAACATCATCATGGCTGAAGCAGTGTTCGAAATCCACATGCTCAGTAGTGCCGAGGCAAGCATGAACCCGGCAACCAGCCGTTCTGGCGCGGTACCTACCGCTCTCACGATGCGCAAACCTATGCGGGTGTGGAGGTTCCAGCGCTGAATGGCCAGACCAATGATGAATCCTCCCATGAAGAGGAAGATGATGTCCGACGCATAGGGCGCCAGTGCAGCCTTTGGCGCAACCGCCCCGGTCAAGGGCAGCGCCACTGCAGGCAGCAATGCGGTGGCGGGTAGCGGGATGGCCTCGGTCATCCACCAAATCGCCACCCACGATGCGATCGCTGCCGTGGCTCTTCCATTCTCGCTGAGGGACGAAGCATCCTCGGTCAGCAGCCAGACCGCGACGGCCAGCAATGGACCGAGCCAGCGGCCAGCGCGAGCCACTCTTTCGCTCAGAGGCAGGGGAGAGTTGTGATTGTTCGATGGCATGCCGACAGACTGCTGAGGTGTCTTTCGATCATGGGCGAAGCCTGATCGTGAGATTCCTTAGCCCAATTGTGGCATCCCCATCCTTCCATGAGCTTGCAGGCATGGCAGACTCTCCCCCATGTCAAAGCTAAAGCTGTTGAGAGTGCTATTCGGAACCATTGCATGCGCGGTTCTGGTTGCTTGCACCTCTGAGGTCTCGCCCGAAGCGTCGGCGCCAGCGGACCTCTCAGTGGGCTACCGCGCGCGCGTGATCAAGGTCGTGGATGGCGATACCGTATGGGTAAAGCCTGCAGGAGGAGGAAGCTCGCGCAAGCTACGCATCGTCGGGCTCGATGCGCCTGAAATATGTCAATCCGGAGGAAGGGTGTCTCGGGATGTGTTGGCCCGACGCATTCTGGATCAGCAGGTCACGGTCGATGAAGGGGAAAAAGACCGCTATGGTCGGCCCTTGGCGCATGTGTATCACGACAACGAGGACGTTGCAGCCTGGCTGGTGCTATCCGGCTACGCCTGGTCGTACCGGTACAAGAGCGATGAGGGCCTCTATGCGGATGAGGAAATCCGTGCTCGAGACGCAGGGCGGGGCATCTTCGCTCGCCCAGATGCGATGGAGCCGAGGCAGTTCCGGAAGGCCCACGGACCCTGTCATTGAGCGCAGGCCATCCATGTGGATGGGGGCGGCAATCGTCAATTCTTCCGGTGTGAGCGGCAGACCGGGCAGGTGGCTTGCCTGGGCAGGGCAATGGCATTGATGGCCATGTCGCGGCCGTCGATCATCATGAGTTGGCCAATCAGGCGGGATCCCAGTCCTGCCAGCAGTTTCAGGGCTTCGGCTGCCTGCATGGTGCCCACCACGCCAACCAGTGGCGCGAAGACACCCATGGTGGCGCATCGAACCTCTTCAACGTTTTCAGTGGCCGGGAATACGCATGCGTAGCAAGGGGATGCCGAATCGCGGACGTCGTATACGCTGAGCTGCCCGTCGAATCGAATGCCGGCGCCTGAGACCAGCGGTACGGCATGTCGCACGCAGGCTGCGTTGATGGCTTGCCGAATCTGAAAGTTGTCGGTGCAGTCGATGACCACATCGGCCGATGGCACCAGACTCTCCAGAAGCGTCTCGTCGGCTTTCTTGTTGACGGGAACGACCTGTGGGTCGGGGTTGATCTGGGCAATGGCCTGTTTGATCGATTCCGCCTTGGGCTCGCCGACCCGGGCCAGCGTGTGTGCCACTTGTCTTTGCAAGTTGGTCTCGTCAACCGTATCGTGGTCCACGACGGTGATCCGGCCGACGCCAGCGCTGCCCAGATAAAGACTGACCGGTGAACCCAAGCCTCCCGCTCCGATCACCAGCGCATGACTGTCCAGCAGGCGCTGCTGTCGCTCGACGCCGATCTCGTCAAGAAGAATATGCCGCGAGTAGCGCAGCAGTTGCTGATCGTTCACTTTGTCTCACGTGCCCCGGGATGGAGGCGTCCATGCCCAGCGCCGCCCCTCTTCGGGGCGGCCCCAAGGGACGCTTACTCTTTCGTGGCCTCTGAATCCGAGGCTGGCTCTTCAGGAGATTTGCTGACCATCACAGGCACTCCTTTGAGCTGATTGATGGCTTGCTGCAGCTGGAAGTCCTTGTCACTGCCGAATTCGGGGATCAGTCGTTGCCCTGGATTCTTGCTGGCCTGCTCTTCCAGGCGCTTGCGGGCTGCTTCACGGGCGCGCTCTCGTTCCTTTTCTGCCGCTTTTTCGGCTTCGCTGACTTTGGCGCTGCCATTGCCGTCGTCCAGGTGTTTGACCAAATCGGCCTCACGTGTGCGCAGGAGCGAGAGCACATTGCCTTCTTCGGTCTCGTCTACGCGCACGTCTGGGGCAATGCCTTTGGCCTGAATGGACCGGCCCGAAGGCGTGTAATAGCGCGCCGTCGTGAGCTTCAGAGCAGTGTCCGGACCCAGAGGGCGGACGGTCTGCACAGACCCTTTGCCGAAGGTGCGGCTTCCCATGATGGTGGCTCGCCCATGATCTTGCAGTGCACCGGCGACGATCTCGCTGGCCGACGCTGATCCCTCGTTCACCAGAATCACCATGGGGACCTTCTTCAAGGCGCCTCCGGTGGCTTCGGTGAGCTCGGCAATCGGGTCTTGTCCGCCCCGGCGCAGGTAGTACTCGGGCTCAGCCTTGAAAATGGCTTTGCTCTCCCGGATCTGGCCATTGGTGGAGACCACTGTGACGCCCTCCGGCAGGAAAGCGGCAGACAATGCCACGGCGGCATCGAGCAATCCGCCCGGGTCGTTGCGAAGATCGAGCACGATACCCTTGATGTTCGGGTCCTGCTTGTAAATGCCTGATACCTTGCGGACGAAGTCAGCCACCGTGCGTTCCTGGAATTGCGAAACGCGAACCCATGCATAGCCGGGCTCGACAAGCTTGGCCTTCACACTTTGGGTTTTGATTTCCTCCCGGACGATGGTGACCGGGAAGGTCCGGTTTTCGGCGCGGCGGAAGATGGTCAGCAGCACTTTTGTATCGGGTTCGCCGCGCATCCGCTTGACAGCGTCGTTGATGGAGAGGCCCTTGACGGCGGTGTCGTCGATCTTGGTGATGAGGTCGCCAGACTGTAGACCTGCTCGGAAGGCGGGAGAGTCCTCGATGGGCGACACCACCTTGACCAAGCCATCTTCCATGGTGATTTCGATGCCCACACCGACGAAGCGGCCGGTCGTGCCCTCTCGGAATTCCTTGTAGGATTTCTTGTCGAAGTACTGGGAATGGGGGTCCAGACTGGCCACCATGCCTGAAATTGCCTCGGAGATCAGCTTTTTCTCGTCGACGGGTTCCACGTAGTCACTTTTGACCATGCCGAACACGGCGGCCAGTTGCTGGAGCTCTTCCAGCGGAAGCGGCTCAAGTGACCCGCGAGCCATGGCCTGAAGCTGCACTGTTGTCATGGCGCCCGTCAGAGCCCCTATGGCCAGCCAGCCAGCGATTTTCAGCTTGTGACCCACTTGCTTACCCATTGATCATTCCCAGATTTCAAAATTTATAGCGGAACCGGCCGCATTTAAACAGCCAATATACACCTTGGAGCATGTTGTCAGCATTCAGTTCCGGACAGATTCAACAGTCTGGGTGCTCAATGGCGCCCAGAACTCGTTCAGGGAGAGCCGCAGGCCTTTTCACCCCTTGCCCTGTGCTGCGACGGCAGCTGCTGCCTTGGCTGCAGCCTCTGCGTCGCCAAGGTAATAGTGCTTGATGGGTTTGAGCTCGGCATCGAGCTCGTACACGAGCGGAATACCATTCGGAATATTCAGACCCACGATGTCCTCGTCGGAGATGCCATCAAGGTATTTGACCAGCGCGCGGATGGAGTTGCCATGGGCTGACACCACGACACGCTTGCCGCTTTTGATGGCTGGAGCCAGGGTGTCGTTCCAGAATGGGAGCACCCGGGCAACAGTGTCCTTCAGGCACTCAGTCAGCGGAATGTCCTGCGGGTCGAGGTCGGCGTAGCGGCGGTCACCCCGCTCGCAACGGGCGTCGGTCGCTTCCAGGGCAGGTGGTGGTGTATCGTAACTGCGGCGCCAGACCAGCACTTGCTCGTCACCGTACTGTTTGGCTGTTTCCGCCTTGTTCAACCCTTGAAGTGCACCGTAATGGCGCTCATTGAGGCGCCAGTCTTTCACCACGGGCAGCCAGGTGCGGTCCATTTCGTCCTGGACGTACCACAAGGTGTGAATCGCTCGTTTGAGCACACTGGTGTAAGCCACATCGAAGTCCCAGCCCTCGGCCTTGAGCAACTTGCCGGCGGACATGGCTTGACTCACCCCAGTGGGGGTCAGGTCGACGTCGGTCCAGCCAGTGAAGCGGTTTTCGAGGTTCCAGGTGGACTCGCCGTGGCGAATCAGAACGAGCTTGTACATGTGGTTTTATGCGGGTTTGGAGGGTTGAAGAAGGTGTGTACGCGGCCGAAACACCATTGAATTGCGGCGATCTTTGGCTTTGTCTCACCCTCCATTCTAAAATCCTGAGTTCGACGACTAAGGTGACCCCCGTGAGTTTCATTGCTGATAACTGGTATCTGTTTCTCCTGGCTGCAGTTTCTGGCGGCCTTCTTTTGTGGCCAAGCTTCTCAGGAGGCGGCGGTTCTTCAGTCTCTGCGGCCGAAGCCGTCATGTTGATGAACCGTGACAAGGCCGTGGTGGTGGATGTTTGCGAAACAGCCGAGTTCGCCAATGGTCACATTGCTGGCGCCAAGCATGCGCCGTTGGGCGAGCTGGAGTCCAAGTTGCCTTCGGTGGTCAAGAACAAGGCCACGCCCGTGGTACTGGTGTGTGCTTCGGGAGCGCGCTCCAACCGGGCAGTGTCCATCGCCAAGAAGCTGGGCTACGAACACGCCTACTCCCTCACCGGAGGCATGGGTGCCTGGCGCAAGGAAAACCTGCCGGTCGAGAAGACCTGATCATCAGACTCAAGCGTTGCCCCATTCAGTTCTCAAGATGACGATGGTGGCTCTCGCTGTAACAGCGCCACTTTGGCGCTATTGGCCCATGGAGGGGCCTCGCCCATGCCTCAAGTGAAGATCTATTCGAGCGACTATTGCCCGTTTTGTACCCGTGCCAAAGCATTGCTGGAGGCTCGGGGTGTTGATGACTACGAGGAGATCGTGGTGGACGGCAAGCCCGATGTCCGAGCCAAGATGACCGAAATGACCGGCCGAACCAGTGTGCCGCAGATATTCATTGGTGACCGCCATGTGGGCGGGTGCGATGATCTGTACGCACTTGACGGGCGTGGCGAACTTGAGCCACTGCTCAAGGCGGGCTGATTCGGCCTGACATAATGCGCAGTTGACTCCCGCTTCTCTCAAACGATTTGGCGGGGCATCTCCTACTGACAACGAAAGACCAAGATGGCCGACCAACAGGAACCGATTTTCCAGATTCAGCGTATTTATCTGAAAGAAGCTTCTCTGGAGCAGCCGAACTCTCCCGAGATTCTGCTGGAAGCCGAGCAGCCGTCAGTGGATATCCAGTTGGGCGTCGAAGGCAAGCCTGCTGCCGAAGGTGTTTACGAAGTATGCGTAACGGCTACCGTACACACCAAAATCAAGGACCGTACGGTGTTTCTGGTCGAGGCCAAGCAGGCGGGAATTTTCGAGGTCCGCAATTTGCCAGACGAGCAGATGGGTCCGATCATGGGCATAGCCTGTCCGCAGATCGTCTATCCCTACCTGCGCGGCAACGTGGCTGACCTGATCCAGCGCGCTGGCTTCCCTCCAGTGCATCTGACGGAAGTCAACTTCCAGGCCATGTACGAGCAGCAGCAAGCCCAGGCGGCTGGTGCTCAGGAACCTCAGCAGTAATCCCATCGCTCTGCTCGAAGGCCCTTGGTAGCCCAGGGCCCAAGTGCCTTCGATCTCCGTTCGCGACATGAAAATCCTTGTGCTTGGAGCCGGTGCCTGGGGCACGGCCATGGCCATCAATGCCGCCCGGCGAAACGGTGCGTCAGTGGCGCTGTGGGCGCGTGATCAGGCGCAGGCGGACCAGATGGAAGAGCACCGCTCCAATCAGCGTTACCTCCCCTCGGGACAGTTTCCTGCTGGCCTCCATGCCGTAGGGGGGACGTTGACGGATGCGCAGGTGGCCGAATCCGATTTGATCATCGTCGGAACGCCCATGGCGGCACTTCGGTCCATGCTGGAGCGACTCAAGGGCGTTCGCGTTCCCGTGGCGTGGCTTTGCAAGGGGTTTGAAGCACCGCAGATTGAAGGGCAGGCAGGTCTTCTGGGGCATGAAGTCCATGCGCAGGTAGCGCCAGAGGTCCCCGCAGGTGTCCTCAGTGGTCCCAGCTTTGCTCAGGAAGTGGCGGCGGGCAAGCCTACCGCCTTGGTGGCGGCCAGTGTGCACCCCCATGTTCGGGACGCGCTCGTCAGCGCATTTCACGGCCCTGCCCTGCGCGTGTACGCCAACGATGACATGGCGGGTGTGGAAGTTGGGGGTGCCGTCAAGAACGTGCTGGCGATTGCAACGGGCCTTTGCGACGGTTTGTCGCTCGGGCTGAACGCGCGTGCTGCGCTGGTGACCAGGGGGTTGGCAGAAATGTCCCGGTTGGGAGTGGCCTTGGGCGCGAGGGCCGAGACCTTCATGGGCTTGTCCGGCCTGGGAGACCTGGTGCTCACCGCGACCGGCGATTTGTCCCGCAACCGCCGTGTGGGGCAGTTGTTGGCACAGGGCCTATCGCTCGACGAAGCCGTTCAGTCGCTGGGTCATGTGGCAGAAGGCGTCTACAGTGCCCGCACAGTGGTCCAGCGTGCCAAAGGACTGGGTGTTGAAATGCCGATCAGCGAAGCGGTGGTTGCCCTGATCGAGGGTCAGGTGACGCCCAAGGAAGCTGTTGTGGCTCTCATGGGGCGTGATCCGAAGGAAGAAGGCTTTTGACGGGTCTGGCGGAGCAGAGGAGCTCTGTTCGCTGAGCGGCAGTCGGCGAACGGGCGTGTCGGCGTCCCGACGCTCGACCTTCAAACTTCCAAATTGTCGATCAACCGGGTGGTGCCCAGGCGTGCCGCGCCCAACACCACCAGGCGGTTGGGTGAGGTAGCGTCCTCGGCCGTGGGGCATTGCAAATCCGTGCGCCGTCGCACCGTCAGATAGTCAGGGACCCAGCCGCGAGCGGTCAGCGCCTGCATGGCTCGTTCCTCCAAGCTTGCCTGGTTTTCGGGGAGCGACGCGCCAGCGGCCAACGCGTCACGAGCGAGGTCACGCAGGGTCAGAGAGAGGTGCAAAGCCTCCTGGCGCTCAGATTCGCTCAGATACCCATTGCGCGAACTCAACGCCAGGCCATCTGGAGCACGCTGCGTTTCTCCTCCTACGATGGTGATGCCCATGTTGAACTGCTCGACCATTTGCCGCAGCACCATTTGTTGCTGGTAGTCCTTCTTGCCGAACACCGCGAAGCGTTCGCCCTTGGCCTCTGCAAACACGCAATTGAACAACTTGCTGACCACGGTGCAGACACCAGTGAAGAATCCGGGCCGGAAGTGTCCTTCCAGAATATTGGCCAGTGCGCCCGGTGGCTGAACGAGAAAGCCCTGAGTCTCTGGGTAAAGCTCCTTTTCTGACGGAGCAAAGACAATGTCACAGCCTTCAGCTTCGAGTTTGGCGCAGTCAGCCTTCAGGGTGCGGGGGTAGGTGTCGAAGTCTTCATGGGGGGCGAACTGCAAGCGGTTGACAAAGATACTCGCCACACGCACGTCGCCCAACGGCCGGGCCGTGCGCATCAGTTGCAGATGCCCCTCGTGGAGATTGCCCATCGTGGGCACGAAGGCAGGAGAAGAAAAGGGCGCCAGCGCTGCGCGCAAGTCGGCGATCGTGTGGACAACTTTCATGACTTTGGGGTTCACCATTTCAGCGTGAACACAGGATTATCCATGACCAGCACAGGCAGGCGGTGCAATGCGCGACAGTGGTACGGCATCGCAGGTCCTGCGACAGCGTGCGGGTTTTCTGCGAAGGGGCGTCCGAGGAGTCGATCCCGGGCGAGGCAAAGGGCCACTGGGCAGCGCCAACTCGAACACGCCGCCTGAGCAACTGCCCTGGACCAGCCTCCCGGGCTCAGATAT
>JBNKNN010000268.1:0-39104 GCA_050293865.1 Hydrogenophaga sp.
AATGACGTATCCCGCATCGGCAGGCGGAAGTCCACTGTCTGTAACGACCACCAGAACATCGTACACACCTATTGCGGTCGTGCCAGGCGTCCATTCGATACGCGCATTGCCATACTGAGGGTCAAGCACCAACTGAGCGCCTGCTGGCAAGCCTTCGGCCTTCCATGTCAGGGCGTCTTGATCGGCATCCCTTGCCACGACCACAACTGACAGGGGAGAACCTGCCACAGCCACCACTTGCGACGGCGCAGCAATCACAGGAGCTTCGCTTTCACTGACCACCGTCACGACGAAAGACTTTGATTCGCTGAGGTATTCGTCAGCATTGCCATCACCATCGTCGGTCGCTGTCACCGTGATGGTGTAGTCTCCGCGGTGCCCCTCTCCCGGAGCAAAACGGATCACACCGGAGGCCGATCCATCGCTGCCCGAGCTGCTCTGGGTATAGGAGGCAAATGCGGGCAACCCGTCAACCCGCAAGGTGACCGCATTTCCGTCGACGTCCTGCGCAGAAACAGGTATCTCCAGAACACCGCCTTTGTCTACGAAAGCATTGGCAAAGTCGGTCACCACTGGTGCCCGGTTGGCGTTCGTGACGATGATGGGAACCGTCAACTGGCTGACAGCAGGCACACCAGTTCCGTCGCCATCGTCCGTCGCCGTCACGACAATCGAGTAGGAGCCTGCCTGGGTATAGCCTGGCGCCCATACGATTTCCATCGTACGCTCATCAAAGACTGCACCTTCTGGCAACCCTTGAACGTCGTATGTGACACGCGACTCACCAATTTGGGGTTCCTCAGTTGCTCCCTCTGGAGCGAGGAAAGATTGGGGCTGGTAACCTGGGTTATCGGGATCATAGGCAAATACGCTGACCCGCAGCAAATCGCCTTCAAGTACATTCCAGGTTTCAGCGGGGAGGAACACGGGTGCACCGTTGGCATTGAGCACCTCGAACTCGATCGCACGCTTGACCAAGGTGGTTTCAGTGGAACCGTTTGGCGAAGTCCATTCTGCGACGAGAATGACGTTCAACTCGTGAGATCCGGCCGAGGTGAACGAAGGCGTCCACTCAAACCAGCCCGTCTCCGTGTTGAGCGAAGCACCAGGCGGCAAGTAGGGCGCAGCAAATCGCAGTGTCGCCGTTGTGCCGTCCGCATGCTCAAGGCCGCCGGGCATCGACCCCTGAAGCTGAACAGCGAAACGCTCGCCCTCTCGCAAGGTTTGTTTCGGCAATGGCACAAGCTCTGGCGCAGGATAGGCTTGCTCCACTGTGATCGAGAACTTCTGCCGCGTATGGCGCAAGCCATCAGTGACTTCAACTGTGATGTCATTGAAATCACCGGCTTGCTCATAAGTCGGCGTCCAGGTCAACATACCCGAGGCGGCGTCAAAGACCGCACCCGCCGGCAAGTTGCGAACCGACAATGTCAACACGTCGCCATCTGCATCGGCCACGGCGATAGGTATTTCGAGCGTTTGCCCCTCATCAATCACATAGTTGGTGATCGATGAAAGTACTGGCGTGCGGTTGGCACCCTCCACCGACAGCATATAGCGCCGGTACGAGAAGCCGCCGCGGCCATCCTGCACACGCACCAATACTTCGGTAAGCGCATCGTCATTGGCAGAAGGCGTCCAGCTCAAGGTAGCGGTGTTTCGGTAGCCAGCAACGTCATCAGCGACGACCTCTTGCGCCGGCGTCAGCGTCATCCCTGCTGGCGCCTCAACCAGTTGCCAGAAGAAGCGATTGCCGTCGTCGTCAAAGGCTTCAATGTCGGCCGTCCACGGCAGGCCTGCGGTCGCAGCTGAGAGGACGTATGCCTCGTCGCTGTATGGATCCTCGATACCCTTGACTGACTGCACGGGCGGCACGTTCAGTTGAGGATAGGCGTAAACACCATGGCCCAAGTTGGCCTTGACGAGATCCTGCATACCTGCCTGGCTGGCAAACAAGCTGACCGGCACAATCGTGACGGTCTGGGGCGCCAGCGTTTGGCCAATCGGCAATCGCCCACCGTTGGCTTCCAACGCTGCCGTGACATCCAGCAGCCACAGATCTGACTGGTCTCCTGTGCCCTGCTCCGCCGTGTCCACCGTGCCACCGAAATAGCGACCGGGATCCAGCAACAGAAGCATCGGCCCTTTGAGGTCATCTTCACCGATATTGGTGATGGAAACGTCGTAGCTGATCTCACCCGTTGCCCTGTTGGCACGTGTGCCGGCAAACTCCAGACGGAGTTGTGCCGTCATGTCGTTCAAGGCAGTGAAATTGGTCACGAACGCCGACGCGAGGCCGAGTTCTGCTTCGCTCTCGATCGACGAGCGGATCTCGAGCTGGTATTGGCCTGCGTCGATGGTGCCGATGTCCAGCCAAGCTGTGTGGCTGGCTTCGTCCCAAATGACGGAGCTTGGCACGTAGACCGCAGCACCGTCCACATCCAGCGACGACAACAGGTAGTTGTTGACATTGAGCACGCTGCCGGCGTCGCTCTCATCACCCACCCACATGGTTTGGTCGAACACCACACCAATGCGGTTCATCGGCAGCGGCATCAGCGCACCGTCTGGCACCGTAGTGGCCAGCACCGTTGGCGCCTTGGCCGGCGCGATCTCGTCCACCCGGTGCGTCTGGGCGACCAGAATCCGGCCATCTTCTGTTGTCAACAGAGACTCGCCACGGGTACCGCCTTTGGCCAGCTGCAGAACCTCGCGGCTGGCCATGGCAATCATCCACAGTTTGCCATCACGGGCTTCTGCCTGAGCGCCTCCCACCGGCGTTTGGTGGCTGTTGCTAGAAGCGAAGAGCAAACCGTCCAATGGGGTGTCGGCTTTGCCAAAGGCAATGCTGTCGATCACCGCATTGAGGCGATACTCCAGCTCGCCGCGGCCTGCCGTTCGCCCCGTCATCGGGAAGCTGACGATGTCGGTCGTTGGGAAGCTGGATGCGGCCGTGATGTCGGAACCGGACCAGCGGACGCCCCACAGGCGCCCGTCCGGGCCAAAGGCCAAGTCACCCACACGCATGGCACTAAATTGGCGCCAGGCACGCGAAGCATTGGCCTCTGCAGGGTCAAACACCTTGATGCCATCGCCAAAGGAAACGTAAATCTCACCCGTTTCCGGGTGGATGGCCAAGGCGTGCGTCATGGGCGCATCGGCCGGGCCGGCGACGCGTTCAATCACTGCACCAGAATTGGCGTCCACCTTCAGCAGCTCATGCCCGGTCATCACCCACAGCTCACCCAGCGCATCCACTGCCATGTCGACAATCGGGGCGCTCAACTCGAACAAGGAGGTGGTGGTATGACCACCGTCTTCTTCAAAGACAAAGACCTCGTTGCGCAGCTCGCCGGCACTGACCAGGAAACGGCCGTCAGGCAGTTCCACCATGGCTTGCGCACCAATGCCGCCTTCGCTGGAAGCGAAGCCATCGGCAAAGGCTTTGCCAGCAAACGGAGCCAGCACGCCAGTGAAGTCGCCCGCATTCTGCGTGGCCACATGGCCTGGCAGCAGTTGGCTGGCTTCCTCGAACAAAGCGTTGTGAGCATAGCTGCGGTCTTCTGCTGCCAGCGGAGTTTCGGCTGTCTGATCCACCGTGTCCAGGTAGCCCAGCTCGTCCAGTACTTCCTGGCGCGCACCGTCGTCAGGCAGCACCGCATTGGCTACCGAGGCAGCTTCACGGTTACCGGCATTGTCAGTGGCCACCGCCAGGAACTCATAGCTGATTCCAGCCACACCCACAAACACCGCTTGCGTGGTTTCTGGATCAATTTGGCGTTGCCAGATTCGGAAGTCGCCCCCATCTTCGGCCACATACAGGGTCACGCCCTTGATGCCGCTTGCGTCATCCTTCGACATCCAGTTGAGGTCGAATACAGGCAGCCCCTCTTCGTTGTCGCCCAGAGAGGTCACCGCCAGTGCTGTCACCGGTGCTCCCGCATCCAGCGTCGAGGTGGTGGTTTCGCTGTCGATCGGCGGCGCCTCATCCAGGAGCACACGCACTGTGGCGGCAATTTCAGCCAATGTCTCAGCAGAAGACAGCGTGCGAACGGAGTAGCTTACCGAGCCCCGCTTCTGTTTCTCGCGGTCTTCGTCTGCAACGCCCACATCGGCCACCAGCAGGCCGCGAGTCGCGTCGCGCAGCACTTCACCGGTATCCGGGCTGATGGCCTGAATCAGCCAGGCGATGGTGTTGTCGCTGGCATCCACGCCTGCGCTCACACGCAGTATGAAGCCTTTGCTGGAAGTGAAGTCGAAGTCTTTCTGGAAGTTCGCGCTGTCCTCAGGCACATGAACATTGATGTCCCCGATCTTCAGATCGCCGAACACAACCGATCGTGGATCCAGGTCATCGTCCAACTGCTGAACGATACGGATCTGACCGGTTGGCGTTTCAGACGCAGAGCCGAAGTTGACCGTATAGGGCAAGGCCGTGTCCGCAGGGACATAGGCTTGGCCGTTCGAGCCCACAGCAGGCTGAGGGCCACGAATCGTCACCTCATCCAGTGGCGCATCTGCATCCCTGCTGGTCAACTGCAGGTACTGCAGCAGGTTCAGCGCTTTAGCGTCGACAGGTGCGAAGTTTTCGTCGAGCACACCAATATGGCGGAGGTACTCCAACTCGGATTGCCCGCCAACAAAGACCTGGAAGTTCAGGAAGTGTGTGTCGGCTATTGCGCCTTGATCGTAATCAGCCGCGTCCGCAAGGAACGGCACTGGGGAAAGAATAGTTGTGTTGTCAACTTCCCGTGACTCCCAGTACTCAAAGCCCACCGTTTGCGCCTGAGGGTCGCCCGCCCAACGCGAGGTATCGCCGTACCACTTTTGCACTTGGGCAAAGAAGCTCACGATGCTGGCTTGTGTTCTGTATTGCTCACCGGCTTTGCTGAGCAAAATGCCCGAGGCCAAGGTGGCGTTCAGGCTCAAGACCTTCGTGCGCTCGCGAATTGGAGGTGCTTCATCGACGTCGCGAAGCAAACCAGCCACCTCAAGGGCAGCCAACCAACCTTCAACCCATTGATCGGTGTCTGCCGCCAGGTTTGCCAGCTCAACCGGCGCATCGACATCGGCCAGAATGGCGTTGCGAAGGTTCAAGGCGTGAGCCGTTTGCTCAGCGATGAACTCGTCACGGGTCAGTGGCGTAGCGGCCGCGGTCAGGTTGAACCTGAACGGCAGTGAAGCCATTTCGATCAATGTGACGTGATCGCCATCGTCTGGCATTGGCGCGAGAAACTTGCGCAGCAGGCCGCTCGAAATTTCATTGAGCCCGATGGGGCCATCATCCAGGATGCCTTGCTCTTTCCACTCAGGATTGAGGGCGTACAACTTGTCCCTGAGACCGTCGAAATCGTAGTTCAACCATTCCAGGAAACCAGGGTAGGTTTGAACGTTGAAGCTCATGCCCGCATAGCCACCCGCAGGGACGTCGAAGGCATAGCCCGGGGCCAGGTTGTAGCCGTTGGTGTTGCTTACCCCATCAAGACTGGCCCAGGGGATGTCCGTCCGGTTGGTGCCATCGGTCGGTGTTTCGCCGTAGGTTTGCGTGTTGCCGGCTGAGTCCAGGGTTGCGCCATCTGGCTCCCCACCCACATTGGTGCCAAAAACCACGTACGGCAACCTGAGACCGTCGAGAAGGTGCTCGCTGTAGCCCATTTCCGTCACGCCGAAGTCAAACCTCACGTAGGGTGTATCTACGTTGGTCAGGCTTTGCAGTGACACACTGTAGGTTGTGCCTTCACCCGGTTCGATGGACCGATCGCCACCTACGCCAATCGTCACATCGGCTTCAATGCCCCGCTCCACCAGTACGCGCTGGGCCTCAGTGATGCGCTCCCCATCAGGGTTGGTGACCGTGACGTCATACAAGCCGTACGGATAGTTCCGCGTGTCAAAGATGGCCCGAATGTGGGTGCTGTCGAGGACCTGCCAACGGGTGGGTTCGACTTCAAAAACACCAGGGCGCGTCAGGCGCACCAATGCCCCTGGCTTGAATTGCGCACCATAGATGTCCACCGTGACCCAACGCTGATCGTCGCTTCCGACGCCAATGCGATCCTGGGACACCGAGGTGATGGCCAGCGGCAACAAGTCTGCGCGCAGAACTCCCTTCATGGGTGCGCCTTTGGAGCCCGAAGTCAACAGCACGTAGTAGACGCCTGCTTCCGTACCTGGGATGACCACATCCTGATCGGGTGACAGCGGGTTGCTGTACGACGCATCGAAGGTGTACGGTGTGGGGACATCGCCATAGCGGACGAACACACGGGTGTCGCCATTGATAGGCGCACCGTCGAAGCTGATGCGAAGGGTTTGGTCCCCAGCCACCTCAACGCGATACAAGGCATAGGCGGTGTTCGAGAACTGGGTGTCGACCGGAGAGCCCAGGGCCAGACTTTCCACCGAAACCTGAATGGCCGAAGCTGAAGCTGTTTTGTTGTTGGCCTCACCTGGTGCAACATACAAGCCTGTTTCGGTGTAGCGAATCTCGCCTTCGTATACCTCGTTGTAGATGTCCGGTCGCACGATGACACGCCAAGTGCCGTCCTTCAGTGGCGGGAGCGACGCGGTCAGCGACCCCGAGTAGTTCGCGCCACCAAGCAAGTCGCCCTTGTGCTGAACCTTGCCAATCAAGACATCGTCCAGACCCCACTCATTGTCTGCAGACAGATAGATGGCATCGGACCAGGTGCCGTAGGCCGTGTTGATGGAATCGTTGACCACGGTGTAGTCAATCTGAATGGTGTCGCCGACTGTTGCAGCAGCAGGCAAGCTCACCGCACTGACCTTCAAGTCAGCAGGCGGAGGCACCTCAATCAACATCGGCTGGACGGCAGCGAGGTGGTTGTTCTGATCATTGCCGAATTCGCGCACCCTGCCAGCCTCGCCACCGCCAAAGCGGTAGGCGGGGTCTGAGATGACGAAAACATAGTACGGGCCAACCAGATGTTTGGGAGCGGTGACTTCCAGGGTCTTCGAGTACGAACCATCCGCTGTCAGACCACCAGAATGGTAGGAATATCCCACGTAGAAGTCTTTGGTCAGGTCAAGGAACCGGTCTTTCGACAGGTAGACCAGATCAGTCCAGGTGGCCTGATCGGCTGGCGTTTGGCCGCCCAGGTTGGTAACTTCGTACGTGAGCTCGAACGACTGCCCTGCGTAGACATGATCGGGTGCGACAACTTCTGTGACCTGGAGGTCTGGCGGCGACGCCAGCTCAATGGTCAGCGGCACCGAGGCCATGTTGTTGCCTTCGCCCTGAGCCTCGTTGACGGCTCCGTCAGGGATAACATCGGACAGCCAAGGCAATCCATCACGAATCGAGCTATAGCCTCCGTTGGTCCAAGACGCAAACGCGCCCGTGTCGGCCTTGATGATCACATGGAAATCACCGCCGATGGACTCGGGAATCCGGAATGTCGAAGAGGCAGTGTAGGTTTCACCGGGCTGGACGTATCGGGGTATGGTGACACCGTCTACGGTTTCATACAGCAGCACCAACTCAGCATGCGTTTGTCGCTCGACCAAGTAGCTGCGGTCCACCAGGCCATAGTCCGTGGTGTCCAGGTCCTCGTCACGCGACAAGTAGACGCCATCCATCCAGGAGTTGATTCGCGTGGCGCGCGTGCCGTCATTTCGAACGGTCCATGTCACGGTCAGCAGCTCGCCGGATTGAACCGTGTCTTTCGACAACACAATATCTTGCACCACCAGATCGGGCTCCCGGAACACGATGTTCAAGGGTGCCGTACCAACGTTGTTGTTGTTCAAGTCGCGTTCGAACACCGAACCATCGCGTTTGCCGTCCGGGTAAATGCCGCTGTAGAAGCTGTAGGACCGCCTCACAGACTGGTTGGCAATTCCTGATTTCTGCGGGTCTTCCTCTTTCTCTGCCTCTGCACCTCCAACAGTGGCAGGCCCATCGGTCACAACGAAGATGAAATATTCGCCGCCGATGGCCACAGGCAAGTCGATCTTGGCAGAGACCGTGTAGCTCTCGCCAGAGGCAAGCCCCTCCACATTGGCGTGCTTGACCGAGCCGATTCTCGTGGAACGACTGGTATTGAATTCCGGGTACTCACTGATGTAGACCACGTCCTCCCAGCTCTCGGTACCACTCCACACGTCATAACCATGGTTGGTCACCGTCCAGGTGACGGTAGTGGGCTCACCCGAGAAGTTGTCCAGCTGAGTGACCACATCTGTCACACGCAAGTCTGCGGGCTCGCGAGAAATGTTGGTGGTAGTGAAACCCACGTTGTTGGTTTCATCCAACTCTTTGACGCGGCGGTATCCATTGTCGGCAAAGACAAACAGGTAGGTGCCGGTGACTGAAGGTCCGGTCTTGACGGTGTAAGTGGCCGTATAGCTTTCGCCATTGGCCAACTCGTGATCTTGCTCAAAATCGCCCAGGTGCCAGTCAAAGCTGCGTTCGCTCCACACAGGAGAATCCGCCAGGAAGATCGAATCGGTCCAGGTGCCTTCGTAGATGTCGCCCTGGTTGAGCACTGAATACGTGAAGGTGTAGTCGTCACCGGCCACCAAATCGCTTGGAGCAATGACTTCCGACACCACGAAATCTGGCGGGGTGATGCCCAACACAGAAATCGCACGCGCCTTGTAGTTGTTGTTGTCGACCTGCGTAGCGTCATCGGGATTGATGTTGCTCGCCAGCGTGTCTTCCAGAATGACGTTGTAGCTGTCACTCCAGACGGTCACAAAGTATTCGCCCGAACGAATGTTGTCAGGCATCTTGACATTGACAACATTCAGGTAGTCCTCTCCTGGCGCCAAGTTGCCCACGTGGGTGAAGCTACCCAGCAAGATGTCACCCTTGTAGGCGCCTGGACGCGTCTTGTCACGAGCCAGCCACACCTGATCGGTCCAGCTTTGCAGACTGGCCGAATCGCCGCGCGTGGTCTCGCTGCCCAGGTTGCTGACCTTGTAGCTCACTTCGATCGTGCTGCCATGCACGGCCTGATCCGGCGCAACCACATCGCTGGTCACAAGATCGCCGAATGGCACAGGATCGATATAGAGCTTGGCAGCGCGCCAGTTGTTGCCTTCGTTCGGATATTCGTCGATGCGATAGGTCGCATCGGCCACCACGATGAGGTACGCGTCCCCGCGGTAGCGGATCGGAATGTCCACCATTTTGGATTCGGTGGAGTACGACTCGGACGGCGCCAGTGCACTGCCACTGGTGAAGGTGCCAACCAACTTGTCGTCTGCACTCAACGTGCCGTCCAGAGAAAGGAAGACCTTCTCCGTCCAGCTACCGGACGTCGACACCGGACCCATGTTGCTGATGGTGTACTTGATCCCGGCAGCAGTCCCTGCGGTCACGCTTTCCGGCACGGTGACAGACGTCACGCGCAAGTCTGGCCTGTCCAGCAGGCTGACTTCCATCAGACCGTCCGACAACGTCTCGTTGTTGTCGCGAGCAGAGCCGTGCTCGTAGACCTGAACGCCGTAGCGGCCGAGGTTGGCATTGGTCTCGACTCGAATACGGTACAGGCCCTGAATCTTGGATGGGAGCTTGACCAGCTCCGAGCGGTCATAGCGAATGCCAGATGCCACATCCCGGTCATAGATGTAGGTACCAAGCTTGACGGCAGCGCCGCTTCCAGACACCGGCACCAGCCACACAATGTCTTGCCACGGCCCCTCGGCCAGACCTTCGCCCTGGTTCAACACTGTCCAGCCAATTTCCACCAGGGCGCCTTCCTGTGCCGTTTCTTGCAGTCGAATGTCTTCCACGACCAGGTCTGGCGTTGCCGTCAGGGTGACAGGCACCACCGGAGACACCGATTCGTTGTTGCCGGCGTAGATGAACTCGAACGGTCCACCGGTCTTGACGCGGACGTAGTAGTCACCCTCCAAGCCTTCTGGGAGCGTCACCACCAGGCTGTTTTCGTAGCCGGCGCCAACCTCGAGATGGCCAATGTGGTTGGAGCGGCCCAAAGAGGCAACAACTTTCTGCCCTTCCGGATCCGAGGTCAACACGACTTGGTCGTCCCAGCTCGACGCGTTGGTCAGGCCGATGCCATGGTTGTAGACCGACCAACTGACGGTGATGTTCTGGCCGCTGTAAGCGTCACCGGTGACAGCCACGGTGCCGACCTGGAGGTCAGCATACGGCGTGGGCATGACGTCTACCACATGCCCCAATTCGCCCACGTTGTTGGCTTCATTACCGTTTTCGAATACCTTGCTTGTCGCGTCCGTCACCACGAACATGGTGTACCGCGCCCAGGTGTTCGGTGCCAGGTAGATGCGCTCGCTGCGGGTGTATGTTTCTCCTGCTGCCAGGGCGCCATCACGCACAAAGGTGCCAACCACTTTGTCGTCCTGGTTGCCTAGAATGTCGTCTCTGGACAAGATGACTTTGTCTGTCCAGCTGCTGGTCGCCCCCTCGCCAGTGCCTTGGTTCGCCACCGTCCAGGTCACATCCAGCTTGGGCGCATCGTCGATGATCTGGTCAGCCGCAGTGATGTCCGTGACCACCAGGTCGGCATAAGGCGAGAGGCCCACGCTGCTGACCCACGTTGCACGGTTGTCACCCAGACTTGGGTCGTCCACCACATGGGCTTCGTCCGTCACCACCAGGAACTGGTGCTCGCCAGACGCGCCCAAAGGCAGTACGTAGTCGAACGAAGCCTCATAGCTTTCCCCTGCATCCAAGCCTCCCTCATGGAGAACCTGGGCCACACGCGTCGTGACCCCACCGACCAACACGTAAACGTTGTCGACCCAGGTGCCATTGGCACGGTTGCCGTTGTTGGCCACGGTCCAGGTCAGGTGGACGGACTCGCCAGACATGGCAAGGCCAGGCCCAGAAAGGCTTGACAAGGCCAGATCCGGGCGTTGCACCTGCAGCAAACCGGTGGACACTGCATCATTGTTCGACTCGCCGTCGCGCTCGTACACAGTACTGTCGGCGTCGGTTTTGACCACCCAGCGGTACTCGCCTTCGGCAAAGTTGCCGGGCAGGGTCAAGGTCACGGTGCGAAGCTCTGCCGCACCGGTTTCCAACGGCTGCGTCACCAACAAACTGCCCACTGGCTTGAGCGCAGACCCGTCTCCCGCATCCAGGTAGATACGGTCTCGCCATGCGCCTGACACAGCGGCCGTTCCCTTGTTTTCTGCCAGATAAGTCACTGAAACGACATCGCCGGGTCTCACCAAAGCCGGCCCCTGGACGTCGCTGGCCACCAAGTCTGGCACGCCCGACAAGGCAACGTCAAAGAACGTTTCTGCCGTGAGCGTGTTGTTTACCAGCCGCTCAGCCTCGTTCAGGGCGTTCGTCCGGTCAGCAAGCACCCTCACCACATATCGACCGTTCATGTCGATGGGCAGCGTCAATGTGCCGCGACCAACGTAGGTCGCACCCGCCTGGAGCACACCGGTGTGGGTCACCGTGGTACTGAAAACCTCAGCCCCAATACTCCCGTCGGTATCCACCGCCAGCACACTGAGCTTGTCGCTCCACAAAGCCAAGTCGGTAGAGCCGATGCCATCATTGCGAACTTGCCAGGTAACGAGCACGCTTTCGCCCGACGAAGCTTCGGTCGGAGCAGCAATATTCAGGACATTGAGGTCCGAGTAGGGCTTGATCACATCAATCGCAGAAGCGCTGCTTTGGTTGTTGGCCCGGGTATCTGGCTCCAGAACCTCCGCCTTGGCGTCCGTCTTGACGCCCAGGTAATAGGTACCTGTCGCACGCACTGGCAGGCGGACGGTCGCGGTTTGCGTGTAGCTGTCGCCCACGGCCAGGCCTGCGTCACGGTGCACCGTGCCAATGACGACGTCATCGGCATTGCCGATGATGGCGTCTGTACTGAAGACCAACTGGTCGCTCCAGCCTCCTTCGTCAGTCGCAGCATCGGCATCGCCACTGTTGGTGACCGTCCAGGTCACGGTGGTCTCTTCTCCGCCAATGGCAGAGGATTCCGACGTATTCAAAGTCACGCCAAGGTTGGCGTAGGGTACCGCGGCAGACACCGCATCCATACGCGCCGAATTATTGGCCTCAGCCACCACACCCAGGTCGTATTCGTACAGCACGCCCAGGCCGCCGAGGTTCTCGTCTGCCTTGACCGTGATACTGATGTTGCCAACTGATTTGAGTCCGTCTGGGAGGCGGAAGGTGAAGCTGCGTTGGACAGATTCACCCGCCATCAACCATGGCGATTCGACACCATTCACTACGAATGGGCCGTCAAAATGCACCACGCCGTCAAACAACACGGCACCCGTATCCACATTGCGCACGGTGACGCGGTCGTCGTAGCCAATGGTCACTGGCGCTTGGCCACCATTGACGTCTTCCCATGTAACGGTGACAAAACCACCTGATTGCACCTCAGCGGTTTGCACCAGGAGGTTGCCCACACGCAGATCAGGGCCAATATTGCCAATCCATTCCGCCGTGTTGTTGGTCTCACCCGTCCGGCTGTTGTTGGCCTCGTTCACCTGACTCAGCGCATCGGCACTGATGCGCAAGACAAAGTGCCCTGTGGCCAGCACACCAACCGGCCACACAATAGTGGCCGCACGATCGCGAGACGCACCGATGACCAGTGCACCAGCCGCACCAGTTTCCTGCACATTGGCGCTGGCAACCACATCGCCAGTGCTGAGGTTCACCAGCTCAACACGTTCAACCCACTCGCCGCTTGCATCAGCATCGCCAGCGTTGCTCGTTTGCCAAGTCACTTCGATGGACTGGCCGGGCGAGAAAGGTGCGGAAGGCGAGAGCGCGAGATGGCCCACCACCAAATCTGGGTAAGGCGCCAGACCCACGGCCACCACCATATCCTTGGCGTTGTTGCTTTCCCCCGTGCCCGATTCGTTGGACTCACGGACACGGCGATCGGCATCCGTCAGGACAGAAATGCTCAAGCGGCCTGCAGCGGCGGAGCCTTCTGGGAGCTGAAGCTGGTAGTGGCGCACGATGCTCGTGGCCGGTGCCAGGTCGCCATCAACGGCGCTGTCGTAAGGCACGGAAACACTGGCCACGAGCGCACCGGTATCCAGGTTGCGCACTTGGATTCGGTCGTTCCAGGTGCCAGTTGCAGCGAGCACACCTTCGTTTTCCACGATCCAGGTCAGGTCCAGGGTATCGCCGGTCACCAACCCGTCAGCTGGCGTCAACGTCAAGTCATTGACCGTCAGGTCGGGCGCCGGCCGCACCAGCAAGGTGTCAAGCACCACAGGCGGTGCTTCCGGCACCTTCACCAGGATGAAGTCCGTCGAATAGGTGTTTGCCCCGGAGTAATAGGCCCCCCAGCTGTCGTGCCGAGTGCCATGCAGAACCAAAGTGTACGTACCTGATGAGGTCAGGCGAGCAGGTTCTCCATCTGAATAGTAAATACCAAGACTGGTGCCGTTGGGGTCCAACAGCTCCCAGGAGAGTTGGTAGGAGTTGTAGTACGGATACGTACTGGTGATCGTATCGATGAAATAACGAGCGCCGGCTTCACCTTCAAACGTGAAGGTCTTGGTCTCAGCAGGCTTGCTTTCGACTGTGTAGCGAGTATCCACGTCGATCGCCTGCGCTTGCGTCAAGTCGCGAACGGCGAACTCAACGGCCAGATCGCTTGTGTAGCTGGGATTGCTGAGCGTCAGATAGTAACGGCCAGTCGACAGCGGATGTGCCGTGTCCGTCACATCGGCGTGGACGAGCGTGCCGTCATCGCGCATCAGGCTGGCATACACCCGTCGGCCATTGAGTCCAGACGTATTGGCATTGACGATGTCAAAGTCAATGACGGCATTGGCGTCGACATCAAACCAGTAGCTGGCCACGCCTCCACTGCCTACCAGCGACACTTCGGTCAACTCGTTGATCACAATCTCAGTCGCGACGGGCTGCAGTGTCGCTTTGAAGCTCGAACTTGTGGTTGAGCCGCGAGATGCATAACCCTCAACCAGGAACAGGTAAGTTCCTTCCTCAGGCAAAACAACGCTGCGGGTATCTTCGTCGTAGTAGGCATACCTGAAGCTCGTCGCATCGAGAACTGCGCCCGAAGGCGACAGCATTCGCCCTTGCAGATAGGTCCAGTTGCTCGATGACCTTGCTTGCCAGGTGAAAACTTGGCCAGCAGAGGCATCAAACGAATACACCTGCGTCGAATTGCCCGGCGTCAGTGAAAAACTGAACGTTTGCGGGCCGCCATCGGCAATGGCGGTGGCGGCTGTAGTCGCGTCGCGCAAGGCTACCGAGTAGGACGCAGACCCACTGACGTACGCACTCTTCACCTGCAGGACGTAATAGCCCGCCTCCAGGAAAACCGCCATATCGCCGAAGCCGCTGAAGGGGGATCCAGAGGCGACGGTCGACCCATCCAGCGTTTTGACAAACCACTGGAAGTTGCTTCTGTAGGAGCCGGAGCCACCAGAATCAAACGCATCGAGGTCCACTACCGACGGAACATCGACGTAGATCGAATACTCTCGAGAACTGTTTGACCCAATAGAACCAAGAATGGTTTCCCCAACGGTGTACGCATTGGAAGGAATGGGCTGAACAGCAAAAGGAATGGCCTCGGTGGCTGCGTCACTGCCCGAGATCACTAGCACACTGCCTGCAACGGCGTAAGGGATCGGACCGCCATCGCCCAAGGCCCCCTGCGCCAGCAGGGCGCCATTGACGCCGAATATCTTCCATTCAAAATCCGCCGCCGCTGGTGTTTGCAGCCTGAACTCCCATTGGCTGCTGCCCAGGGAGCCGGTCGCGGGAAACACATAGACCTGGCGTTCTTCAGCCGCCAATTCACCCGACAGCACGCTTCCCCACACACCCGGCTGGCTGTTGGCCACCATATCGTGAACGGTCAGGCTCAGCTCTTCGTCACCGGTCAAGGCAAGGCCTGAATCGGCACGGAACTCGATACGGTACTCTCTACCTGCGACCACCGGGAACAGCGATGCATCGCCTCCCCAGGTCGTCAGTTGCTGCAACGAAGTGGAGGAACTGATGGTCCAGGCGCCAGCAATCGCTGACGCATCCTCCAGCCACAGCAATCCGTCTTGAGGCGCGACATAGCTGAAAGTGCGCCCACCCTGGGCGCTCAGCTCGGCCGTCACAGCGGTATCGTTGGACAGACTGACAACCGGGAGTGACTCCAATTGCTGAATGGTCAGGTCAACGAACGCTTCTCCATTCCATTCGGATACGACTGCATCGTCCAGGATGAGGTAGTAAGTGCCCTGACTCAGCGTAGCGCGAAGCTCGCTGTCGGAGATCGACACTTCACCATCGAAATACGGGGGCTCTATTTGATCCACAACACGGCCCGACGCATCCAACAATACTGCGGTCGAGAACAGGGCGGCGTCATAGTCAAACAAGTCGTCCTCCTGCCACACCGTCGGGATGTTCAGTACGACTTCATCGCCGTCATTCGCATCGATCTGGAGCACCTTGGCGTCAGAACTGAGCGATACAGCAGTGCTGGTGTTAACCACAGCGGCTACTGCTGCCTGAGGAACTGACAGAAAACGGTACGAGATGTCAGCTGGCTGCCCATCGATGACGGTGACTTCGAGCTGATAGTGGCCAGCATCCAACGCTAGCGCACCTTGGGTCGCGTCCCATTCAACGGAGTCTCCAGTGGCGTTGGTGAAGGTAAAGGCTAACCCGGTATCAGACAAGCGGTCTGCATACAGCAAGGTCACAGCATCAAGGGTGATGCTGGCTACCCCCTTGGACAGGCCGGGCAACGTCGCTTCTACTGTGTTTCCAATCCCTTGTGCACCCAGGTCCACATCAACCGGGACACTCAGCGAGAAATCGTAGGCAAGATCGATCGGGTCAGCAGACCCTCCCGCGAACACCTGAGTAACGGTTGGCTCAAACACCAGGAAGTAGGGATGGCCGTCGCTAAAGAAGGACTGGCCAACAGATCCACTTCCCTGCGTGACTTGCCCCGTCAGACCATTGACCAGATACCAATTGCCGCGTCTGGTCAGGTAGTCAAGGCCGGATGTATCGATAGAACCCGTAAGCACCATGCCCTGACTCGAAACAAACGTTCGGACAACGGCCTCCCCTGGAGCCAAGGTGGCGGTTCCCGTCTCGACATCAGCCAGCGCAGGCGCATTAGCGAGGTTGCGAAGCTGAACCTCGAAGTTTGCCGTTCCCTGGAAAACCAGTTGGTAGCTGCCGGCATCCAGTTGACCCATGAAGTCAGGGCTGAAGAACGGATAGCCACCAATATCGGCTACCGTTCCGGAGTTGATCATTCCCCCTTGAGCATTGAAAAGCGACCACCGAAGGCCATCAAAACGCCCCCAGCCGGAGCCCACATTCTCTGCAAGCCTCACGTCCGCCATCACCCACGTTGACTCGGTCAACTCGAAATTGAAGCGACTGTCCTTGAGTGTGCCAACCGCTCCAGAGTAAACCTGTTCAAAACTGGCCGACACCTCATCAGTCTCGTTGACGGCGAGCTCTGCAGTAGCAGATGGCACACCTTCTGCGTTCACCCCTGCAGATTGCAACGCCAGAAGGTATACACCGGGTTGCTGGCTCCAGCTGTACCAAATTTTTGAGAGACCGTCTTCTGTCGAACCTTGGTCAAGCCACGCGTACTGGTCGTTGGCAGCCAGCACCACCCAGCTGCTGCCGTCCAAAGCAGTGGTCATGAAGCGAGTGGCCTCTTCGCTGTCGATGCGGAACAGTGTCGTCCCGCTGGTCGCGGCGACTTGCCCGGCACTCGCCAGGCGTGCGTTTTCCGCAGCCTCGACTTGGACAACGAAGTCAATGTTGGCCACTGGGCCTGGCAAGCCGTCGCCTGAAGCGGTCGAGGCTGTCAGCGCGTACTCTCCCGCCTGAAGGTAAATTCTTTGCGTGTTGTTCAGGTAGGCAGCGGGGTCGATCGTTTCCGCACCTAAGCCGTAAGCAGTAGAGCCTGCCTGGTAGTAACCGAATACATTCACCAACTCCCAATTGACTGAGTTGCCCGAACCGGCTACATCAGTACCTATGGAGACCCATTGGGGCGCATTCAAAGTAAATCGGACGGATTGCGAAACATCAGGTTCCAGCGACAAGCTATACCTTGTGCCGTCGGTAGCAACTGTTTCGCCCAAGGGCAACTGGTTGTTGTTGCCATTGTCGGTCACGCTGATCTCAACGCTGGACACTGCTGATGCATCTTCCCCTTGGCGTTCGACGATGAAGTAAAGCGTCTGATCCTTGTATGCCTGAATCGTCGATCCGAAGTAGCCACTCGATGTCTGAATGATTTTTCCGTCGGCGTCAACGAGTGTGACCAGCATGCTGTCACTTCCCGTCCCCGCCTCACTTCGCCCAGCGTAAAGATAGGTGCTGTCGCCGGCAGTCTGGTCCAGGCGTGCGACAACCAGCCCCGCCGCAATGCCATCCAGGTCGAAGAGAACCGCATCTTCGCCCTCCGAAATACCCACGAGGCTGGCAGCCAGATCGTGAACGGCAAAATAGCTCTCGCCCCCAGTGAACCCAGCAGCATTCACTTCCACCCGATAGTTGCCAGCGGCCAGCGCTGCGATCCTTGGGCCGACGTAATTTCGGCCACCGAACACGGACGCCTCGACCTTTGAGCCAGTGTCGAGGTTGGTGAAGATCCAGGAACCACTCGAAAATCCAGCCTCGAAAATCAGGCTTTGTGGCTCTACCAGGCTCAGCGTCCATGCAGAGGCAGGAGCGGCATTGGCAGGAAACACCACAGGAGCGCCCAGTGAAAGCTCGGGCAGGCTAGCGGTGCCAACTTCCACCAGAAAGTCAGCAGGCCCCGCTGATGTCACGTCGGCCTGCAACCACACCGCATAGGTCCCAGCTTTCAACCAGGTGACATAGTGTGTTTGAGCCAAAGCTGCGTCAGCCTCGGAGGGTGAACTGAAATCGCTCCACCCTTTCAAGCTGTGCTTGTCATCAGGGTCGCTTGACTCGACGCCATACAAGTCCCAATAGCTGTCGGACAGCGGGCCTGTCACATCGATGGAAACCGCCTGATCTTCACTCAGCGTGAATCTATAGAGCTTGCCTTCCCCGCTGCTCAATGCCAACGACGAACCGACATCCAATGTCAAGGTGTCTGCCTCTGCAACGGAGACCAACTCGACAGAGTAGGACATTGGAAGCGTCGCTTCTTCTGCCGAGAGGTTGGTGGCTTGCCTCACAAGCAGGCGTTGATCTGCTTGAATGTCCACCAGAGCATTGCCAACCGACCAGGAACCAACTTCTTTGGGTCCGATTCCGGCCTTCACCACCGCCCATTCCACGGAGCCCGTGGCTTGGATAAAGTGGCTGCCCGCGGCACTCAAAGACAAATCGTACCGATGGGTTTCGAGCGGCATGTCGATCTGTGCAGACACGACACCGGCATCGGGGAGATCGAAATCTTTGACCACCGGCGTGACCTTGACCAAGTCATACACAGCGGTTGCGTCGCCTTCCAGTGCCGAATCAAGTGTGATGGCGACCAACCGCGGGTGTTGCGGGGTCAACCAAGGCACTTCCGTAACCGATTGCCCCAAGCGCGACGAACCATCCACCCAGCCGGCCTGGAGGTCATACACCGACACGTCAGCATTAAGCGATGAAGCAGTATCCCACTGCCCAGCAAACCGCAGGTAACCGTCTTCGTCGGCGAACGCGGTGAAGAAAGCAGTCCGATTGTCGCTAGCAAACGATAGCGTTGTCGATGATTCGCTCAGCACAGGCAGCTCACTAAGGTCGTCCAACTGCATGACGTAATCGTCCAGCGGCCTTCCGTAGTAGCTACTGATTTCCAATTCATAACTACCCGGCCGTGGAATATCCAGGACACCGTAGTCACCCGTTGAATAAAAAATGCGCGAGAAAATGTACTGGCCGGTCACGGCATCCTTCAGTCGAAGGGACATGTATTCGTCAAAACTCCCAGCAGATACCACCAACTGCTGCGCACTGTCTGCCGTGATGGCCCACACGTCGCGCAGACGGACGTCTCCTGTCGAGCCATTCAAAACACCACTCTCTGGAACTTCGCGGGCGATCGAATCATGCACCTCAAGCAGCTCGATGCTGTAGGTACCCAGCGCTACAGTTGAGGAAACACTGGTGAGCTTCAACGCATAGTGAGCAGTAGACGCCAGAGGGAATTGCACCCAATCCCCAGTTTCGCCGCTTGAGCCTGGATAGAGATAGCCGCTGTTCTCCTGCAGGCCGGTATCCAGGTTGATCAGCGTCCAACGCGCATCGCTGGCAAGGTCCATACCGCGCATGGCCAGCATCTGACCTTGCGCGCCGTCAAACGTCCAGGCATCCTGCACCCGCGGCACAACCTGTTCGCCAGACAGCTCACCCCAGCCACTCAAGGCCTGTGTCTCTGGCGCGTCCAAATGCAAGGCAAGATCAAACGATGCTTCCCCGCCAGGGAAGCTGCTGGCCAGTGTCGCAGACAGGTAGAAGCGCGTGCCTTCGTTCAAGGCCACGGACGGCCATGCCAACTGGATCGCGCCGGCGCTCGAATCGTTCGTTTGTACCGAGGACGAAAGCAGCTCACCCGACTCAGACCACCAATTCAGCAGGATGGAGCCATATCGCGGCAAACCGACGACGTCAGCCACAGCCATGGCCACCACGCCATCTGGGCTGGCGACTTCGACCACACGCAGCACGCTGCGAGACGTCTCGGCCAGAACTGATGCGCCTGATGGATAGGACGCTGCAATGCCTCCTTCAGTCACGGGCACAAGCAACAAAGAAGCTTCGCCAACGCCGCCATTGGCAGACCAGACTTCCAGCGTATAGGTACCTGCCGGCAGCGTTGACGCCAGCATCTTGTAGTAGGAACTGTTGCCGCTTTCGATGACGCCTTGCGGACCCGTCAAAGTCCAGCGCACGGACGCGTCGGCGGGCGCATCCACCGCCAGCCATTGCGGTACGCCACCGGCCAGTTCAAACTCGACGCTTTGGCGCTGCTGCGCTGACAAGGACAACTGCTTGCGCTCATTGGGGGTGAGCGTGCCCGCAGCCACCAGCAGTGGGCGCACCGCAAATTGCAGTTGTGTCTCGGCCACATGGGCCGGCACGGCACCCACCAACAGCAGATAGCGAACACCTGTTGCGGCGACAAACGGGTCGTCGTACGCGGTGTTACCAGAGTCGAGGGTGGTGCCACGCTCATCCAGCAAATACCAGGAGACACCCACATTGGTCTCGGTCAGAGCATCAAACAGAAGCTGTGATGCCACACCTGCATCAATGCGATACAGCGTCTGCACCGCCTCGCCTGCAACCAGCGGGACAGTTTCTACCTGGTCAGGCGCCAAGGGCAGGGCGTCCGCCAGTTGCGTGACCGCAATGGAGTAGCTTCCAGTGGTCAGGCCTGACGAATCCACGGTCAAGGTGTAATCACCTATGGGAAGGTCCAGCACCTTGAACGCACTGGACATGCCTAACCGACTGACCTCATTGCCTCGCGGCCCCACCAGAGACCAGTGAAGTCCAGACGGACCTGTGCCTTCGATAATGACTTTGCCTGGCGCAGTCAATGAGAAGCTGTGCGCAACAAATTTTCGTTCGGCCGCGATGACCCCTTGCATAACTTCGCCCACCACCAGCGGCGCTTCCGCCACAGTATCTTCGAGCACCCGGAATGCGGCACGGTAGGAGGTAGCAGAGCTGGAAGAACTGGAAGGGTAGACCACCAGGAAATAGTCACCTGTTTTGGTCAGACTCGTCACTTCGGTATCGCTGTACCCCAAGGACTGAACAGAATTGCCTTGCGGGTCGAACAACTGGGCATAGGCACCGCTGGCAAGCACATCCCAATACAGCTTGTCCCCTGCTTCGCACGCCAGGCGGTAAATCCTGCTTTCACCACTGGGGATATCAATATCGACTGCCTCATTGAAGTCGAGCAAAGGCGCAGTCGAAACAGACAGCAAGCGGGCTGCAAACTCCGTTTCGCCCTGAACATTGCCCCTGACATACAACTGGTAGTCACCCGGCGCCAGACGCTGGACGGTATAGATGTCGTTGAAGTCGCTCCAGCCAAACAAACGACCATTCGGCCCCACAAGTTGCCAGTCGACTGCGGCGTTGTAGTTCGTGGGATCGGAGCGGCCAATGTCAAACACGACCGATTCGCTCTCAGCGATGCTGAAGTCAAAACGTCGGATGTCGTCCGTTCCGGACAAAGTGCCAGAGATGGCATCGTCCAGCCCCACCGCTTCTGCCGTGACGTCAACCTTCGAAGCACGGAAACTGGCCGTGCCCGTGCTGGAATATTGCCCGTACACCACGGTGTAGGCCCCACTCACGGCAGCATCAAACGAAACCGTGCGATAGGCCGGCGCAGAAGACGGAATAATTTCACTGGAACCCAGGCCAGCCACCGATCGCCCGTACGGATCGTAGATGGTCCAGTAGGCATACATAGACCCAACGACCTCAACGTGAACGCGTTCTCCGGCACTGGCCTCAACGGTAAGCAGTGCGTCTTCATAGGCTCTGGAACGCGTGACGCTGACGGCATCTCCGTCCAACACGAGGTCAGTCGCGTTCAGATTGACATCATTCAGGCGAAGGGTATAAGTCCCGCCCGAAGTTGAGCGCCGTTCGACAATGAGCGCATAGTCGCCAGCAGGCAGTGTTGATGTCCAGGTACTGCTGCTGTTCAAATAGTCAGCCGTCAGCACCGTACCTGATGGCCCCACCAGCCTGGCGCGCAGTGCTGTGGCGCTCACATCACTGTCGAGGAAGACTTGCGTATCGCTGGTAGCGGTAAAACGGTAGACGTCTGCAGGGCCGCTAGCGGCAATGGTGCCGGCAACAGTTCCCCCCAAAGTCAAGGCTACACCGTCTGGCAGCGGCGTCACCTCAGCCACACCAGCATCATTGAGGGTGAAGGTGACGTCGACAGGAGCGTCATTGGCGACAGTGCCTTCGACCAGCAGCGTGTAGCTGCCGCCCGTGATCAGGGTAGTGTCGGCGAGGTTGCTGGCTGCATTTTTGGCGCCAAGCACGTCACGACCGAAACGGTCAATCAGGCGCCAGTACGCGGTGCCACCGGACACGCCTCCGGCGGTGAAGCTGACCATCTGCCCTACGGGCACGTCGATCTGATAGGCAACAATGGAGTTGCCCGGCTGCAGTTGGGTCGACACTGTGTCGCCCAGCCCAAGAGAATTGGCTGACGCGAACACATCGACCAAACGGAACTGATAGTCACCGCTGTAGTTGGTGACGCCTCGCACCACCAACTGGTACTTGCCGGCGATCAGGTCAATGCGGCTCAAGCCCGTATTGGCATCGCTCTGGGTGAACAGGCGGTTATTGATTTCAGTGCCACGTGGCCCAATCAGGCTCCATTGGAGCTTGGACTCATTGGTGAACGAATCGAAGGCCAGGCGCGCTGCGGCGGCCAGTTCGAACTCATAGACTTGCGATTGACCTGCCGTCGCGACCGAGCCGCTGATGATGTCTCCCAGCACGAGTTGACTCGTGAGGGTTGGAGCGTCTGCCAGTTTGAACGCAATGGGAACGCTTGAGTCCTCTGCTCGTTTGCCTCCGGTGTAGCCAATGCGCAACCAGTATGTGCCCGAATGCGGGACCACAAATGAAGAAGTCGCCTGAGTGCTTAGATCTCCTGACTGGAATATTTTGTAGTCACTGGTCTCAATTTCCCAGTAGATGGCGGTAGAACAGAGACTTTCAAAGTAAAGCTCTTGCCCCTCCTGCAAGTCATACCTATAGAGCATTACGCCGTTCGGCTCGTCTTTCTCGGAGTCGATTGTCTGCCCAACCGCCACTCTGACTGCAGCGTCGTCCGAGAGTACCCGGAATCGATGGTCTCCCAACTCGCGGCCGTTGGTATCGATTGTCAGAACATAGGTACCAGCTCCCAGATACAGTCTTCTCACGCCTGCGGTGTAAGTTTCCAACGCAGTGTTCGCCACATTGCGGGCGGTTGATATGGCTGGTCCAGAGAGCTGCCAGTAAAAGGTGGCTGACTGGGAAAGCGAATCTATCTGTATTGCTGTTTCTTCATCGAGAGTGAACGTGAATCTGGCCGACGACCCGGCGTCCAGGATCGTCGCTGTGGTCGCCGTATTCAGCGTGAGCGCTTCCACCGTATCTTTCGCCGTGCGGAAGCTGAAGCTGTAATCGATTGGAGCCGAGTTGCCCTCATAACCCTCCAGCAGCAGCAGGTAGTCACCGGTTCGTTGAAGGGTAAAGCGATCGCGGTCTGAGCGCAGGTTGTAATTGCTCCCTTCCTGACGGCCAAACGGGTCGATCAGTCGCCATTGCACCGACTGTGACGTCGACACCGAGTCGGACAAGAAAAACACCTCTTGCCCGGCCTCGGCGGTGAAGCGATAGACCGCCGTGTCGTTGCCCCGGGTAAGGGTACCGGTCACGGTTTCGTCCAAGGCCATATCGGCTGCAGCGTCTGCATCCACAATCCGCAGATCGTATGCTCCAACTGCGTCCCCGTAGCCATCAACTGTCAGCTTGTACGTGCCCTCCTGCAACTCGAATGCCGGCGAGGTACCAGAGTAGTCCGTATTGTCGAAAGCCCGGTTGGTCACCGTGCCCTCGGGCCCTTCGAGTTGCCACGTGATGTCACCACGGTTGGTCAGGCTGTCAAAAACGACGCGCCGGCTCTCTTCCAGGGTGAATTCGTACTGGTCTTGCTCACCTTGTGCATCAATGGCACCGGAGATGTTCAGTGCCGCCGGGTTGACGTCGCCCGAGAGCAGGATGCGAGGTTCGAGTGCCTCAAACCGGAACGGGGAGACTTTGTCTTTCGACCGTGCGACGGGCGCCTTTGGCCTGGCTGCTTTTGCCACGCTTTGGCCGCGTCGCGCGACTTCGTTGATGGCTTGCCTCAACGCTCTGGCCACAGGAGAAAGATCGAACTTCCTCTCTTGCCCAAATTGTTGTTCTGCTTTGACGTTCTTGGAATTTTTGGGCGAACCAACGCGCGTGTCCATTGACACCCTCCCTGTTTAAATAAATTGACCTAATTTATCGGCGTTTACGCACCGCAATGGTGCGATCAGGCTAATATTTTGTAATCACTAATCGTAGCCGATGTAAGGGAATGAGTCGACGCGAACCCTCGCAAAATTCTTTCGCGATGGCTTTTCACCCGATCGACGGTTGACCAATGTGGTAGGCGCGACTCGCTCGTGTGAGCAGTTCGGCCTGTTCCAAGTGACTCTCCCGGAGCAGGTTACAATTCTCGCTCGACGGAGAGCTGGCAGAGTGGTCGATTGCACCGGTCTTGAAAACCGGCAGCCCGCGAGGGCTCCAGGGTTCGAATCCCTGGCTCTCCGCCAACAACACAAAAAAGCGGCCTGGCGGGCCGCTTTTTCATTGGGGCATTGGCCCGTCCGGGTCACATCCTGACTCGGTCACTGCGCGCCAGCATCCTTCAAGCACTTCGCCAGAAAGCTGTTCTTTGCTGCTCCGGCCAGTTTCTTCTCGGCCGCTTTGCTCTCGCAAGCCATCCCAGGGCCTGACTCGCGCAAGCATTTCTTCATAAATGAGCTCTTGGCCGCGCCGGCCAACTTCTTGTCCGCGGCAGCGACCTCGCAGCTTCCCGCTGCCTCACGCTCGCACTTCTTCAGAAACGAAGTCTTGGCCGCACCAGCGAGTTTTTTGCTTGCGGACAAGTCATCACAAGTGCCGGCAAGCGCCAAGGCCGGCATCACGAGCGAGAGAGTCACCAACACCGTTGAAGTCATCGACACAAAGGTACGCATCCAGGATTTTCCTCAGGGGAATAGACAATCTTCCGGCCCACAAACGTTCGGGCTTCGGCACGGCGAAGCAGAGTCTGCCACAAGAGGGCTTCCGCCTGGTGCTCGCCAACTCAAGTCCAGCTCACCATGGTCGATAAGTGGGGAAGAACGCGTTAGAAGGATTCGCCGAGTGCCACTAACGAGACGACCACCATGACGACCAACCCTCAACAAGCCAGCGCTAACCCGTTGCTGAACCTACTGGACCTGGTTCCCAGTCCACTGCTGCTGTTCAGCCCGGACGGTCGGGTCGCCTTTTCCAACAAGGCAGCCAAGACCCTGGTTTGCCGACCGGCGTTGTCATTGCCCGGGGACCCCAACGTCCGGCAGATGGTCCAGACCATCTCCAAAGGCCATACGCTGCTGCAGCGCGACATCACCGTTGAGGTCAATAGCGACATCGGTATCGAGACCCTGCGCTGTGAGTGCGCACCCAAGCCCATTGCCGGCCTGGTGGCCATGTCAGTCCAGTCAGTATCCGAAGAAGCAACACAGGACGGCACACCTACGGCGGCCCACGGCAGCTCAAATGAATTGGGCATGCCTGAGCGTTTGTCTCTTCAGCAAATCATGCAGTTGCTGCGCGACGACTTGATGCCCCCGATCACTGAGCTCGTCGTGGCCGTGGGAGGCGATGGATCAAACCTGGACGCAGAGAAGTTGCCCGCGGTCCGCTCGGCCACCATGAACATGGTCGAACGGCTGAGCCGCGTCGCTGACATGATCGACGTGTTCGGTGAAGACGTTCTCATTGGCGACGATCGCCTCATCGTGCCAGATCTCGTCAAACAGACCTGCCAGGCGTTGGCCAAACAGGCTGCGCAGAATAACGTGCAGTTTCTCATTGAAGGCGACTCGCCAGACTTGCCTCCTGTCTACGGCAGCAAGAAGCTCATCCTTCGTGCCTTGCGCGAGTCCCTGCAGAACGCGCTCGACCATGCGCGAACGGCGGTCACCAACCGTCAGGAAGCCTCTGCCGTTCGGATCACATTTTCTGCCGCTGGACATCACCTCCAACTTCACGTCACAAACGAAGGTTCGTTGTCATTGGCAGCCATCGAACGCGAGGCCTCCACGCTCTTCCGCCCGGGGCAGACCGCTGGGGCTGACAGGAAAGCTGAACAAACGGACGCATCCGAAGGCGCACGATTGCGCATCGGACTGCCGCTGACGCAGCGCATTCTCCAACTTCACGGAGGACGATTGCGCTTCAAGGAGCTGGACGGAGAAGTGGACGTCACTCTCGAGCTTCCAACGGGAGCACCTTGGCGCAGCAACCAGCACCTGGATCTCCTGCAGGCCCAGATCTATGCCGAGGATCTCTCACGACTGATGGCGAGGAGCCGCAAAAGGAGCGCAGCATGACCGCACGCATATTGATCGTTGACGATCAACCCGACATCAGAAAGCTGATCAGCCTCACACTGCAGCACCTTGAAGACGCAGAGCTGCACGAAGCCGATAACGGCGGGGACGGCTGGCGCATGGCCAAAGACCTCAAGCCCGACCTCATGCTGCTGGACGTCATGATGCCCGGAGAGATGGATGGCTACCAAGTCTGCACCAAGGTCAAACAAGATCCCGAGTTGGCAGACCACACCAAAGTCATCTTGCTGACTGCTCGCGCACAACAAGAAGACTTGGAGGCAGGAGCTCGTGCCGGATCGGACGCCTACCTGACCAAAGCCTTCAGCCCGCTGAAGCTACTGGACACAGTGGACGAAATGCTGGGCAGGGAGACGTGATTCCGGCACCCCACATCTGACCGCCCACATCCATTCCCGGTCATGCCCAAGGAGCAGCAACACATGCAGGGAAACCCTGTAACGGCGGTCGCCGTCCGCCTGGCCAAACGCTCACTCAAGACGCAGATGACCTTTCTGGTCATGTTCACCACGCTTGTCTGCACCGTCGCCCTGGGGATCTTCACGTACCAACGCGGCATCAGAGAGGCACGCATAGAAGCCTCTGGACGGGCATTTTCCCTGGCCAGTGTAGCCGCACACGAAGGTGCAATTCACGGCCCTGATCAACTCACCCATCTGCGCAACGCCTTGGAGGCGATCGTGCGTTTGCAAAACGTGCAGTCTGCCTCCTATTACTCTGGTGACGGAACAAACGTCCTCCAGATCGCGAAGGACACGAGCGGCGCGCCACAAATCCTGCTACGACCCAACGAGCAAGCATCCGCCATACCGCCTCAGCAAAAAATCTTGCTCGACCAAGAAGATGTCTTCGTCAACATGCCGCTGGTGCATGAAATCGAAGCGGTGACCGACGACAATCTGCCGCAATATGCGCAGTCCAACGGTTGGATCAGATTGCATTACAGCGGCCGCGACCGCATCGCGCACGCCCGCCATCAATGGTTGACCGGGCTGAGCCTGTCCCTGGTGCTGGTAGGCATTGCCGTCTGGTTGTTGCTCGCGTTTCTTGGGCGAACGCTCCAGCCGATCAGGGCGCTTGTTCTATTTTCATCCAATCTCTTGCAACAGCCCGGTGCACAAATTCGCATGCATTGGGGCAGTGCGGATGTCCGTGCCCTTGGCTATGCACTCAACTCAACGTCTTCCGAACTGGCCAGCCAGGCCGCAGATCTCCAGAAGAAGCTGGCTCGTCTGCGAAACATTCTCGCAACTGCTGCCGACGCCATCATTGGCGTGGACAAAGATGGATACATACGCAGTGCCAACCCTGCAGCGGAACGCATGTTTGGTCACCCTGCGAAAGAGATGAAGGGCCGGGAACTCGCCAGCTACCTACCAGGGCTGAATGCCGCGCAGCTCAAAGTCGTCATGGAGCAAGGCATGTTCATTCAGTCGACACAGAGTCATTTGGGGCACACGGAGCAGAACGCCATCCGCCATGGCGGAACCGAGTTCCCGGTGGAAGTCTCGCTTGGAGAGATCACCGATGACCCCGAAGTCCACTACACTTGCATCGTGCGCGACCTCAGCGAAGCCAAGCTGACCGAAGAATACATGGCTTTGTACAGCCGTGCCGTCGATTGCACAATCAATGGCATCGCCATCACGGATGCGAAGCGCTTCCCCCAGCCTATTGTCTACATCAACCCGGGCTTCAGCCGTATCACAGAGTTCCCGCCACACGAAGTACTGGGCAGAGATTTGAGTCTGCTCAACGGCAAAGAGACCGATACCGGCGACTTGGGGCTGCTGGAGCGAACCGTCAAGGATGGAGGGGAGCTCACCGTCACTCTCAAGCAGTACAGAAAGTCAGGCGCCGTATTCCACAACAAGATCTCTGTATCGCCTGTTCGCGGCGCCGACGACCAGATCACCCACTACATCCACGTACTGGAAGACGTGAGCAGCCAGATCGAAGTCAAGCGTCGACTCATCGAGCGCACAGCGCGGCTGAACGCCACGTTCGATCTCAGCCCGGACGGCTTTGCTGTGTTTGACGCTCAGGGAGACCTGATCTCGAGCAACCCTGCGCTGCGGGCGATGGTCGGGGAACTGCCTCTCAACTGCGCCTTGCCCACGTTCGACCGTTGGGTTTCAAGCCTGTGCGAAAGCGAAGCAGCGTATCGCACCATCGAAGAAGCGCTCAAAGATCCCCACAAAGACATCATTTCCCTGGTTCGTCCCTCTCCAAAGATGCTGGAGAGAGAAATCCGCAAGAACCTTGGCGGCAGCGGTGAAACCATTCTCTATTTCCGCGACGTGACGCATCAGATGGAAGTTGACCGGATCAAGAGTGAGTTCCTGGCCACTGCAGCTCACGAGCTGCGCACGCCGTTGGCCAGCATTCTGGGCTTTACCGAACTCATGATCCACCGCAAATACTCGGACGAAAAGAGAATCGATCTGCTTCAGACAGTGCATCGCCAGGGCACATTGTTGTCCAACCTGATTCAGGAGTTGCTGGATCTTTCGCGCATCGAAGCCCGTCAAGGCAAAGACTTTCAAATCGTCCCGACGCCGTTGAATCAACTCGTGGCGCATGCCATCGAAAGCGTCAAAGACACCAAGCTTGGCCGAACGGTTCAACTCGCCAATTTCTCGGATGACATCGGCGTCATGGCCGATCCCAGCAAAATCGAGCAATGTCTGATCAACCTGTTGAGCAACGCTTTCAAATACTCGCCGAACGGCGGAGAGGTCACTCTCAGCGTAGAAACGGAGCGAACAGGCGATGAAGATCTCGTCGTCATCCGTATCCGCGATCAAGGCATCGGTCTCACACCCACGCAACTGGCACGTGTGTTTGAACGCTTCTACCGCGCTGACACCTCAGGCAACATTCCTGGCACGGGCCTGGGCTTGAACCTGGTCAAAGAGATCGCCGAGATTCATGGCGGCTCCGTAGAACTCGAAAGCGAGACTGGCGCAGGCACGACGGCCATTCTGCGTTTGCGCAGAGCTGACCTCCCCATGTTGGTCGCCTGACCGTCACTGCGGCAGAAAGTTCGCCTGCAAATCGCTCAAAAAGTCAAAACCAGACGCTGTCGGCTTCACCCAACCGGCGTCCACCGTCAGCCAGCCTTTTTGCTGCCCCAAGGCAATGCCTGCCTCGATCGAAGACAGCGGTAGCCCGGTTCGTTCAATAAACCACAGCAACGCAAAGCCGTCGCGCAGCCGAAGAGCATTGAGCATGAACTCGAATGGCAGGTCTCGCCGACTGACGGGCTCCACCAAAGTCACCGGCGTCCCTGCCAAGGCCTTGTCCATGTACAAAGCGGGCTCACGCCAACGCACTTGACGCACCACCCTGTGGGCAAAGCTCAGCTTGCTGTGCGCACCAGCACCAATGCCAAGGTAATCCCCAAACTGCCAATAATTCAGATTGTGCCTGCAGCGATGTCCAGGGCGGGCCAAAGCGGAAACCTCGTAGCGATCCATGCCAGCAGACAAGGTCTCTGCCTCGATCATGTCGAGCATGGCGTACGCGGCGTCGTCATCTGGCAGGCCGCTCGGCTCGTGTTTGGCAAAGAAGGTATTGGGCTCGATGGTGAGGTGATACAGCGACAAGTGTGGCGGACTGAATGCCAACGCTCGCCGAACATCTTCCGCGCATTGGGCCAGGCTCTGTCCCGGCAACGCATACATGAGGTCCAGGTTGAACGTCGAAAAGGTCTGCGCCGCCTCCTCCACCGCAGCCGCCGCCTGCGCACCGTCGTGCACCCGCCCAATCGCCTTGAGCATCGCATCATCAAAGCTTTGCACACCCACCGACAAACGCGTCACGCCAGCATCGGCAAAGGCCTTGAAGCGACTCGTCTCGAAGGTCCCAGGATTCGCTTCCAGCGTGATTTCGGCATCTGGCTCCAGGGGAAGCAGCGCACGAATGTCACTGATGAAACGGCCAATGGCATCCGGCGCAAAAAGGCTTGGAGTGCCGCCGCCGAAGAACACGGTATGCACCGTCCTGCCCCACACCAGAGGCAAGGACGCCTGCAAGTCCGCTCGCAATGCACCAAGGTATCGATCCTGGACGGCGGCATCCAGTTGCCCACCGTCGGTGACCGCATGCGAATTGAAGTCACAGTAGGGGCACTTGCGAATACACCAAGGCAAATGCACGTAAAGGGACAAGGGCGGCGAGGCAGGCAGCTGCAGGGTGCCAGGGCGCTGCCAGTAGACGGCATCCGCCCAGTGCTGCAAATCCTCATCGGCCGGGGACTTCGCCCCGGCCACAGATATCTTCTGTTCAGGCGTCATCGCCCGGGAGCACCGTCGCTGCTGGTGCAGGCGAAAACCAACGTTCCGCCATGAGAGCCAGCATTTGCCTGGCAGCCTTGCCTCGATGGCTGTTGGCGTTCTTGACCTCGACGGGCAGCTCGGCAAAAGTCTTGCCAAACTCGGGCAAATACATCACCGGATCAAAGCCAAAGCCATTCTCGCCCACCGGCGAACGCGTGATGAGCCCCGGCGCACGCCCTGTCGCGACCAGTGGTTCAGGGTCCTCTGCGCTTCGAACGGCCACCAGCGTGCTGACCAGAGCCGCACGCCTGTCTGCCACATGGGCCATCTGTTCCAGCAACGCGCGCACGTTGTTGTCGTCGCTCTTCTCGTAACCGAACTGCGTGGCGTAAAACGCCGTATCCACCCCCGGCAGCCCGCCAAACGCCTCCACGCACAAACCGGCATCGTCTGCCAGAGCGGGCAATCCACTTTCCCTTGCCGCATGCCGAGCTTTGGCCAGCGCATTCTCAATGAAAGTGCGGTGTGGCTCGGGCGCCTCAGGAATGGACAAATCAGCTTGACGCACCAGTTCAACGCCCAAGGGCGCAAACAACGCCTGCAACTCGGCCAGTTTGCCCTTGTTATTCGATGCCAGCACCAGCTTCACATCACACTCCTGCGGTCAATGGCAGCACAGTGGCTCAGGCAGCGCCCAGTGCCTGCTTCTGCATCTGCACCAGTTCGCCAATGCCTTTTTCGGCCAGGTCGAGCAGCGCATCCATTTCTGAGCGCGAGAACGCATTGCCCTCGGCCGTCCCCTGCACTTCCACAAAGTGCCCGCTGCCCGTCATCACAACGTTCATGTCAGTGTCGCAGGCTGAGTCTTCCACATATTCCAGATCCAGCAGCGGTGTGCCGTCCAGGATACCCACGGAAATCGCTGCTACGTGGTCTTTGATTGGCGACGTCTGCAGCACGCCATCGGCGATCAGCTTGTTGACCGCATCTTGCGCTGCCACGAAAGCACCGGTGATACTCGCCGTTCGCGTGCCGCCATCGGCCTGCAACACGTCACAGTCAAGCGAAATGGTGCGTTCTCCCAACGCAGCCAAGTCGAAAACTGCACGCATGGACCGCCCGATCAGACGCTGAATCTCCTGGGTTCTTCCGCTTTGCTTGCCCTTGGCGGCCTCACGACTGCCGCGGGTATGGGTGGCACGAGGCAACATGCCATATTCGGCCGTGACCCATCCCTCGCCGCTGCCGCGTTTGTGTGGCGGGACGCGCTCTTCGACGGACGCCGTGCAGAGCACGCGTGTCTGTCCGAACTCAATCAGAACCGAGCCTTCGGCATGGATGGTGAAACCGCGGGTGATGCGCACGGGACGCAAAGCATCGGCCGCCCGCTGTTGCGGCCTGACAAACTGACTCATGATGGAATTTGAAAAAGGAAGCTAGGGTTCAGGACTTGCGCTCCGCCGTGCGGCGAATCGCTTCGTTGATCTCGGCGATCGATCGTTCGATTGCTTCATCATCGAGGTCTTCTACGCCGGGGTCCAGCACCCCTGACTGTATCGTGGATGCGAAAACGCCCTCGTCAATCGCCTCGGTCGACACATGCGTACTGACAAACTCTTCGGGCGTCTCCCACTCCACAGCCAGCACCGTCACGTTGTCGCAGCGCTGTCCGCCGCGCTCCAACGCCTTGTCGACCAGGTTAGGCACAGCCACGTCCAGCGAGTCACGAGAGAGTTCATACGCGATCTCGTGGTCTTTGACCGTGCCCCACAAACCGTCAGAGCACAGCAAGACACGATCACCCTGCAGAAGCTGGATAGGACCTGAAAGGTCATACACCGGCTTGGCAGGCGACCCCAGACAGGTGAAAAGAATATTGCGGTTGATGTGATCGGTGGTGCGCCCCAGGTGGGCTTGCTGCTCGATGTAAGAGTGATCGCGCGTGCGGGTCAGCAACTCGCCATTTCGGACCACATACAAACGGGAGTCGCCGCAGTGCACCCAATGCATCTGGTTGCGTTCCATTACGGCGGCCACCAGAGTAGTACGCGGAGTATCCAGCATGCCTTTCTCGGCGGCATACCGGATGATCTGGTGGTGGGCAGCCATCAGCGCACTGGAGAGAAACTCGGGCACCTCGCGCACCGTGGGTGCGGCCGCCTTTTGAAAGTAGGCGGAAAAAGTCTGCAAAGCCAGCTGCGCCGCCATGGCGCCTTCTGGATGCCCCCCCATGCCATCTGCCAGAACCAACAGGCCAGACTCGCGCGTATACGCGTAGCCCATGCGATCTTCATTGCGCTCCCGCCCACCCTGTCGACTGATTTGGTAAACAGAAAACTTCATCGAAACTTCGTTCCGGCGTTGGTCGTCTTGCGTGCAGACTTCTTGGTATCCGAGACGATGTTGTCAAACTGCAGGCGCATTTTCTCAGCCACCGTCAGCTTGGTGTAGCTGCGTTCGGTTTCGCGGCTGAGCTCTTTTTGCAGTGCGAAAACCGACTGGGGGCGTGAAAGCGGATCCAGCGACATACACCATTCCACCACTTCGATCAGGTTGTCGGAATACACACCCCGCAAACGGGAGAGTGCGAGCGACAGCCGGTCTTTTTCCAGCCGTTGCGGCGCGTCATTGGGTGGATAGCCCTGCATGCTGGCGTATATACAGGCACCAATGGCATAGATATCAGTCCACGGCCCCATGGACGAATCGCGGCGATACATCTCGGGAGCAGCAAAACCGGGCGTATACATCGGCCGGATGAAGTTGCCTTCCTTGCTCAGCACCTCACGCGCTGCGCCAAAGTCGATCAGTACGGCACGGTTGTCGTCCGTGACGAAAATGTTGGCTGGTTTGATGTCCAGGTGCAGCATCTTGTGCTGGTGAACGATCCGCAAACCGCGCAAGACCTCGTCATAGAGCGAGCGGATGGTCGATTCCCGGAAAACCTTCTGCTTCTTGAGTTCTCGCGCCGTGATGATGAACTCCTGCAAGGAAGACCCTTCCAGATAGTTCATGACCATGTAAACGGTCTCGTTCTCACGGAAGAAGTTCAGCACACTCACCACCGACTGGTGGGAGATCTGTGCCAGCGCCCGGCCTTCCTCGAAGAAGCTCTTGAGGCCCAGACGATAGAGCGACAGTTTTTCCGGCTGCACCTGAGGCAGCAGTTCCCCCGGCGCACGCGAGGCCAGCGACGAAGGCAGATACTCCTTGATGGCCACCTGCTGGCCTTCCGTGTCGACAGCCAGATACACCACCCCGAAACCGCCTGCAGCGAGCTTGCGGACAACGCGATAGCCACCGATGACCGTATCCGGCGGCAAGGGAGCGGGTTTGACCTTTGACATAATTCGGAACGATTCCGCAGCGTGACGTTATTCTTTCTACGTTCTGGACCAACCAGCCCAAAAGGCCTATTTGATGTCAGTTTACAGCATGACCGGCTATGCGACCGCACACCGTGGTACGCAAGCCGCACGGGGTGAAAGCCCTGCAACCAGTGGCCTCGGGGTCGAAATTCGGTCGGTCAACAGCCGGTTTCTGGACTTGAGTTTCAAGCTGGCGGACGACCTGCGTGCCGCGGAGCCGGCCCTCCGTGACAAATTGAACGAAAGGCTCAAGCGCGGCAAGGTGGAAATCAGGGCCTGGATAGACGCCAAAGCCGACGGAGGCCTGGCCATGCCCTCACCTGCTGACCTGCAAAAGCTCATGGCCATTCAGGATGGCATTCAGGGCTGGAGTAGCAAAGCCCAAGCTTTGAGCGTCGGCGAGGTGCTGCAGCTATGCGGCAAGCCGCAAACGGGCAAAGGCGGTCCAGAGCTGATCGAAGCCCTTTTGGCACAGGCCGATGAAGCCATCGATGGCCTGATGGAAGCCCGAGAGCGTGAAGGCCAGCGGCTGACGGCCATGCTTCTCGATCGAATCAAGCAGCTGAAGGCTCTGGCCAAGGAAGCTGGCCCGCTGATTCCAGCCCTCGTCGAACAACAGCGCCAACGTTTTCTGGACCGCTGGCAAGAGGCCATGGGTACCACGGCCACCAGCCAACTCAGCAGCGAACAAGCCCAAGACCGAGCCCTGACGGAGGCCACAGCCTACGCCATTCGAATTGACGTTGCCGAAGAGCTTACCCGCCTGGATGCGCACCTGAGCGAAATTGAGCGCCTCCTCAAGAAAGGCGGCAATCTTGGAAAACGCTTGGATTTCCTGACCCAGGAGCTCCACCGCGAGGCCAACACGCTGGGTTCGAAGTCATCGAGCCTGGAGCTCACCCGCATTTCGGTCGACATGAAGGTTCTGATTGAACAAATCCGCGAGCAGGTGCAGAACATAGAGTGAACAAGACGCCCCCTGCGGCGCTGCGCGCCGTCCCCCCACTGGAGGACGTTGCGTACGGGCCGGGGGAGCCGGACCCGTCGCTACCTGGGGTTGTCCGCGCTGCCTCACTTGAGGCGGCTTCTTGTTTGCTCAGATGCCTGCCTTGGGCGAGCACATTTGTTGGGCGGACGACCAGAGCTTCCCCACTTGCCCAAAGCCAGCTCAAGTGAGCTGGCGCGAACAAACCAAGAGCAAGGGCGCGGCGGATCCGGGTCCCCCGGTCCGCAACGCGCCGCCCCCTTGAGGGGGACGCGCGCAGCGCGGCGGGGCTGATCTAGAATTCATCGATGGACTATCCCGGAAATCTCTTTGTGGTGGCGGCCCCCAGCGGCGCCGGCAAATCGAGCCTGGTCAAGGCGTTGCTGGAACTGGACAAGCAAGTCGCCCCATCCATCTCGCACACCACCCGGCCACCCAGAGGACAAGAGGTGCATGGCCGAGAATACTACTTTGTAAGTAACGAAACCTTTGACCAAATGGTCACGCAGGGTTCGTTTCTAGAGTGGGCCATGGTTCATGGGAACCGATATGGCACGTCCAAGGCGGTCATCGAACAACGTATAGCCCAAGGCGGCGATGTCGTCCTGGAAATCGATTTCCAGGGCGCCATGCAGGTGAAGAACATCTTCCCCAACGCCATCCTGATCTTCATTTTGCCCCCCAGTTGGGAAGAACTGCGTTCCCGCCTGGAGCGCCGCGACGAAGACAGCGCCGAGGTGATTGAGCTGCGCCTGAAGAACGCCGCCGATGAAATGGCTCACGCGCGGGAGTTCGATTTCGTTATAATCAACGAGTTGTTCGAGCGCGCCCTATTTGATCTCAAGGCCATCGTCCATGCCCAGCGGCTCAAGTTCGTCGCTCAGCAAAACGCCCGAAGCGACACGTTCGCAGCGCTGAACATCTCCTGAATTTCTTTTTTTCTCCTGACCGAAAGCCCGATCGATCATGGCCCGCATTACCGTCGAAGACTGCCTGGAAAAAATCCCCAATCGCTTTCAGCTGGTGCTGGCCGCGACTTACCGTGCCCGCATGCTCAGCCAGGGGCACGCTCCCAAGATCGAAAGCAAGAACAAGCCTGCCGTGACCGCCCTGCGCGAAATCGCTGATGGCAAGGTTGGCTTGGAAATGCTCAAGAAGGTTCCGACCTGAGCGCACCCTTGAAGCACTGGCTTCCAATACGAAAAAACCGCCTCACCAGGCGGTTTTTTTTGGGCTGAACTGAAGACACCAAAGACTTTAGGCTGCCCCAATGTTCGGTACCAACGCACCAGCGTCCTGCCCCGACTTGTGGGCTGCGGTGAACGCCAGCATGCGATCAATTGGCAAGCGCGCACGGTCGATCAGAGTCGCATCCACTTCAATTCGGTTGCTGCCCTCTTCCAGAACCCTGGCCACACCCGCCAGCCCATTCATGGCCATCCAAGGGCAATGCGCGCAGCTCTTGCAAGTGGCGCTGTTACCCGCCGTTGGTGCCTCAATAAAGATCTTGCCCGGATTCTGCTGACGCAACATGTGCATCATGCCGTTGTCAGTGGCCACAATGAACTCATTGGCATCCATGGTCTTGGCAGCATTCAGGATGGCAGAGGTGGATCCCACAGCATCGGCGAGCTTCACGACTTCCGCCGGACTCTCCGGGTGAACGAGAATTCTGGCCTTGGGGTACTCCTTCTTCAGCGCTTCAAGCTCAAAGGCCTTGAATTCGTCGTGAACAATGCATGAACCTGCCCACATCACCATATCGGCGCCGGTCTCCCGCTGGATATAACCCCCCAGGTGCTTGTCGGGGCCCCACAATACTTTATGGCCCTTTTCCTTGAGCGCGCTGACGATATCCAGGGCGCAACTTGAGGTCACCAGCCAATCAGATCGCGCTTTGACAGCGGCACTGGTGTTGGCATACACCACCACCGTGCGATCAGGGTGTTGGTCGCAAAAAGCGCTGAAATCGTCAATCGGGCAGCCCAGGTCCAAAGAGCAAGTTGCATCCAGGTCCGGCATCAGAATGGTCTTTTCTGGGCTCAGGATCTTGGCCGTTTCGCCCATGAAGCGAACACCGGAGACAACAAGCGTCTGTGCAGAATGGTCGCGCCCGAAGCGCGCCATCTCGAGCGAGTCACTGACGATGCCCCCTGTTTCAAGTGCCAGATCCTGCAAGTCCGGGTGCACGTAATAATGCGACACCATGACAGCATTTCGTTCCTTGAGCAGGTGCCGAATGCGGTCCTTGAGTGCCTCTCGCTCGGCTGGCCCAGGCTCCACCGGCACTCGCGCCCAGGCATGGCGCGTCGGGCAGGCAGGCTGCTCGTATTCCACATCGATGACACTGGTTTCCAGAGTCGGAGTATTCATGGCATTCAATCCGTTGGTCTATTAGTCAGTCGTTGGGCCGGTTCAGAGCCCTTCAAAGCGCATGGAATAGTCGGTGGCTTTGATATCTTTGGTCAGCGCCCCGATGGAAATGCGATCCACTCCGGTTTCAGCCAATGCGCGAACACCCTCGAGGTTCACACCACCCGATATTTCAAGAATGGCTTTTCCCGCATTGCGGCGAACCGCTTCGTTCAGCGTGGGTATGTCCATGTTGTCGAGCAAGACCATCTCGGCACCACAAGCGAGCGCTTCGTCCAGTTGCTCCAGGGTTTCCACTTCGATTTCGATGAATCGGGCATCCGGCGCAGTCAACCGAACCTGTTCAAGCACCGCCGCAACGCCACCGGCTGCAGCAATGTGGTTTTCCTTGATCAGCACGGCGTCATACAAGCCAATACGGTGATTCACGCCACCGCCCGACTTAACGGCGTATTTCTGCGCGAGCCGCAAACCTGGCAGGGTCTTTCGTGTGTCCACAATGGCCGCTTTGGTGCCATCCACAGCCGCGACGAACGCCGCTGTCTTGGTGGCAACAGCTGATAACGTTTGCAAGAAGTTCAGCGCCGTGCGCTCTGCAGTCAGGAGGCCGCGGGCGTCGCCTTCGAGTTCGAGCACCACCTGATCGGCTTGGCAACGCTGACCTTCTGCCACGTGCCAGTGCAACTCTGCCGTTGGATCGCACGCAGCCACGGCACCCTGCACCCAGGGACGCCCACAAACGATGGCGGCCTCGCGGGCGACAATCCGCGCTTTGACGCGTTTTCCCTGCGGCACCAACGCCGCGGTGAGGTCGCCAGGGCCTACGTCCTCGGCAAGAGCACGAGCCACATCAGCGCGGGCCACGTCCGCCAGATCGGATGGGGAGAAGTCGGAGAAATGTTTCATGATGCTCAAGCATACTGGGATTCGAATCGGTCTTTATCACTCCATGGACTATAGTGCGCCCAAGGATCACCAGACCAGAGGGACATGACATGACAACACCGACCACCGGAACGCCGTACGGCACCTTGCCATCAGCCTCCCCGCTTCCGCAGCGCAAGCCGGTCAGTCTGCCGCGCCTGGCAGAAATGCGAGGTCGTGGCGAAAAGATCACCATGCTGACCTCCTATGACGCCACGTTTGCAGCCGTTGCAGATGCCGCAGGTGTCGAGTGCATTCTGGTGGGTGACTCGCTCGGCATGGTCTGCCAAGGCCTGTCCAGCACCAGCGGAGTGACGCTGGAGACGATGGTGTACCACACCGAGAGCGTGGTCCGCGGCCTGCTTCGGGTTCAAGGCACTGCCTGGGTCGTAGGAGACCTGCCCTTCGGCTCTTACCACGAGTCCAAAGAGCAAGCCATGCGCAGCGCAGCGCAACTGCTGCACGCGGGCGCTCACATGGTCAAGCTTGAAGGTGGCGGCTGGACTGCCGAGACCGTCAGGTTCCTGGTGGAACGCGGCATTCCCGTGTGCGCGCATCTGGGCCTGACGCCTCAAACCGTGCACTCGCTCGGCGGCTACCGCGTTCAGGGTCGGGAAGACGCTTCAGCACGCATCCTTCGGCAACAGGCCAAAGAGCTGGAGGATGCCGGCGCCGCCATGCTGGTACTGGAGATGGTGCCAGCCGGATTGTCCGCCGAAATCACCGAGTCTCTGCAGCGCTGCCATACCATCGGCATTGGAGCGGGCAATGGCACAGCCGGGCAGGTTCTTGTCATGCACGACATGCTAGGGATCAACCTCGGCAAGAACCCGAAGTTTGTCCGCAATTTCATGGAAGGCCAGACCAGCGTCCGCGATGCCATGGCGGCCTACGTAAAAGCGGTCAAAGATGGCAGTTTTCCCGACAACGAAAAGCATGCCTGGTGAGAGCGCTTCCCTGAGCCGTATCCGGGCTCCCCACGCACAAGCGATTCGTCATATCTGA
>JBNKNN010000269.1:0-10714 GCA_050293865.1 Hydrogenophaga sp.
GCAACCCGCTCCCCAAGGGTCTGGCTTGGGGAATCGGCTTCTTCCTTGCGGTGAGCGCACAGATACACTGATTGCGGCCATGAACCAGCATGGCCGCAAGCGAAATATCCGGATTAAAATGAATAAACCCGCCATACGGCAAAGTATGGCGGGTTTTGTTTGTTGGTGGGCCCTCACGGACTTGAACCGTGGACCAAAGGATTATGAGTCCTCTGCTCTAACCAACTGAGCTAAGGGCCCGTAAACTTAGCTGTCGCCGTCGAGGAAGCTCTTGAGTTTTTCCGAACGCGACGGATGACGCAGTTTGCGCAAGGCCTTGGCTTCTATCTGGCGAATACGCTCGCGGGTGACGTCGAATTGTTTGCCGACCTCTTCCAGCGTGTGGTCGGTGTTCATTTCGATGCCGAAGCGCATGCGCAGTACTTTGGCTTCACGCGGGGTGAGGCTGTCGAGAATATCCTTCGTCACGTTGCGCAGGCTGTCGTAAACGGCAGCTTCGACGGGCGCCAGCGAGTTGGCATCCTCGATGAAGTCGCCCAGGTGCGAATCGTCGTCGTCACCCACCGGGGTTTCCATGGAGATGGGTTCCTTGGCGATCTTGAGGATCTTGCGGATCTTGTCTTCCGGCATTTCCATCTTGTTGGACAGGGTGGCGGCATCCGCGTCCTGCCCGGTCTCCTGCAGGATCTGGCGCGAGATGCGGTTCATCTTGTTGATGGTCTCGATCATGTGCACCGGGATACGGATGGTGCGGGCCTGGTCGGCGATGGAGCGCGTGATGGCCTGGCGGATCCACCAGGTAGCATAGGTCGAGAATTTGTAGCCGCGACGGTACTCGAACTTGTCTACCGCCTTCATCAGACCGATGTTGCCTTCCTGGATGAGGTCCAGGAACTGCAAACCGCGGTTGGTGTACTTCTTCGCGATGGAAATCACCAGTCGCAAGTTGGCCTCGATCATTTCCTTCTTGGCGTCGCGCGAGTTGGCTTCGCCCTCGTTCATCCGCTTGTGGATGTCCTTGAGCTGCGGCAAAGGAACGACCACGCTGTTCTGGATGTCGATCAGGCCTTGCTGGAGTTCCTGCACCGGCGGGATGTTGCGCTCAATGATGGTGCTCCATGGCTTGCCTGCGGCGGCTTGCTTTTCAACCCACTGCAGGTTGAGCATGTTGGCAGGGAACTCCTTGATGAAGGTCTCCTGGGGCATGCCGCACTTGTCGACGATGATGCGGCGAAGTTGGCGCTCTTTCTTGCGCACTTCGTCAACCTGACTGCGCACGGTGTCACACAGCTTCTCAATGGTTTTGGCCGTGAAGCGGATGGTCATCAGCGTCTTGGTGATCTGCTGCTGGGTCTTGACGAAGGTCGGGCTGCCATAGCCTTCGCGATCGTAAGTCTTGTGCAGTTTTTCAAACAGGTCGCGGATGGAATCGAAACGACGCAGCGCTTCGTTCTTGAGCTCTTCCAGCTTGCGGGTCAGGGCCTTGGAGCCACCCTTGCCATCGTCATCGTCTTCTTCGTCGTAGTCGTCAAAGTCTTCCTCGGCCACATAGTCATCGGCTTCATCTGCATCGGCGAAGCCGTCAACGATGGTGGAGATCACCGTCTTGTCGGCGCGGATTTCGTCAGACAAGCTCAGAATTTCCGCGATGGTGGCGGGCGACTCGGAGATCGCGGCCATCATGTCGTGCAGGCCGGCTTCGATACGCTTGGCGATTTCGATTTCGCCTTCGCGCGTCAGCAACTCAACCGTTCCCATCTCGCGCATGTACATGCGCACTGGGTCGGTCGTTCGGCCGAACTCGCTGTCAACTGTGGAGATGGCAGCTTCGGCTTCTTCCTCAGCTTCTTCTTCGGTTGCGGCAGACGGAACGATGTTGTTCTGGAACAGTGTTTCAGCGTCTGGTGTTTGTTCGTAGACGGCGACGCCCATGTCGTTGAGCAGGGAGACCACGACTTCCAGGGTTTCCGTCTCGACCAGCTTGTCGGGCAGGTGGTCGTTGATTTCGCCGTGGGTCAGGTAGCCCCGCGTCTTGCCCAGCTTGATCAGCGTCTTGAGGCGTTCGCGGCGCGACGTGGCTTCTTCTTCGGACAGGACGGTGTCATCCAGACCGAATTCCTTCATCAGCGCGCGCTCTTTGGCCTTGCTGATTTTCATCCGAAGTGGCTTGACCTTCTCCGGCTTGACCTCGACGGCAGTGGTTTCGGACTCGTCGTTGTCGCCGTCGCTGTCGTTGTCAGAATCGAAATCCGCATCGCCGTCGAAATCGTCATCGAAATCGTCCGACGACTTTGACCCTTTGGACGCCTTCGGCTTGCGGCCACGCTTGGCAGGCGCCTTGGCGGCACCGTCCTCGGTTTTTACCTTGGCTGGGCGGCCAGGCTTCTTCTTGGCAACGGCAGGTGCCGCCTCGGCTGTGTCAGCCTTTGTCTTGGTGGTTTTGGCCGCAGCGGCTTTCTTGGTCGCCGTGGACTTGGCGCTGGCCTTGGTAGCGGCTGCGGAGGTCTTGGCTTTGCTGGGGCTTTTTGTTTCGAGGACGTCTGTGTCGACGGCAGTGGACTTCTTCGCGGGCATTTAAACCTCAATGTTCTCGGGGCGGGGCCGGCTGGACAACTTCTCCACCATCGCAAGCACGGCAGGTGCACGCTACAAGAGCGTGTCATGAGCTGTGCATGGAGGTGCGCTGAAGCCCGCCTTTGGCCGGATGAGGGCGGGCCCGCAAGCTGTGTGGGCGATCATTTGGTGTGCAGTCCTTGCGGGGATCGCTCACACTCTCTTGCTGAGAGCGGAGGTGGCCAGGTTCAGTTCCGTGTCGCCCCTGTCCTGGGGTCAGGCCTTTGCCGGAGGTGCTGCTGTCGCGCTTGCGGTGCGTAATCCATATATTATACCGCTTGACCGTTTTTCAAGGCCGTGATCTTGTCGCGAATGCGCTTGTACTCGTCCAGCGCGCCGGCGTCGCCCTGCTCGACACGACGGGCCAGCGCTGCTGCCTCTGCGGCCCAGGCGTCTTCCCTCAGGCGGTTCATCACGCCGAGCAGCTCTTCCCGCTCGGCCTGGGCGTCTGCGCCCAGCGTGGCCAACTCCACTTGTTTGCAGGCCATTTCCTCAAAAGGCTGACCCCGCAACCCCTCGCGCAGCGCTGACCACGGCTGAGGTCCGTGCTCCATCATCTGGCCTTCCAGCCAGGCAAAAACGTCCCCGTGCGGCGCCGGAAGCTGACCCAGCAGGCTGTGGTCGTCAGGCGACAGTCCGTCCCAAGTTTGTGCGTTGGCCAGCAGCAGCCCCACCGCTCTGTCGGCCCGGCTGGGCACGCCGCGTTGGTTGCTTCTACCTCGGTTCGTTCGGGGCGGTTCGTTCCACGAGTCTTCTTTGCTTCGCTTTCGATAGCTTTTCCCTGTTGCGCTGGCGCCCTCCCAGCCTCGTTCGGACTTTGGGCTGCCGAATACTCGTTGATCCTCTCGCTCGGAGCTTTGCGCATCGGCGGATGAAGCGTTTTTTTGCCGCTGTTGTCCGTGGCGCTGCTGCCCCGCCCACAATTGCTGCAAATCTCTGGCGTCGAGCTGTGTCATGTCGGCCAACTCGCCGAGCAACTGCCGTTTGAGCGCGCCGTCTGGCAGCGCAGACCAGAGAGGGCGTGCCTGCGAGGCCATTCGGGCACGGCCCTCGGCCGTCGACAAGTCGCAATCGGCGCTGGCCGCGTCCAACAGGAAGCGGGAGAGCACCGTTGCCTTTTGCACCATTTCCTCGAAGGCTTCGGCGCCATTGGCCCTGATGAAACTGTCCGGGTCGTGCTCGGCCGGCAGGAACAGGAAGCGCACGCTGCGTGTGTCGGTGGCCAGGGGCAGGGCGGCTTCCATGGCTTTGCGCGCGGCCCTGCGGCCTGCTGCGTCACCGTCAAAACTGAACACCACCGAATCGGTGAATCGGAACAGCTTTTGAACGTGATCGGGTGTGCAGGCGGTACCCAGCGTGGCCACGGCTTGGGGAAAGCCCAACTGGGCCAGCGCCACCACATCCATGTAGCCCTCGGTGACCAGCGCGTAGCCAGCCGCCCGGATGGGTGTGCGGGCCTCGAACAAGCCATAGAGTTCGTGCCCCTTGCTGAAGACTGGCGTCTCAGGCGAGTTCAGGTACTTGGGCTCGCCTTTGTCGAGAACCCGTCCGCCAAAACCGATGGTCTCGCCCTTGACGTTTCGGATCGGAAACATGATCCGGTCGCGGAATCGGTCGTAGCGCCTGGTCTCGCCTTCAGCATTTTTTTCCTCTGCATGCTCGATGACCAGGCCGGATTCCACCAGGCGGGGCTCGGCGTAGTCGGGGAAGACGCTGGCCAGGTGCCGCCAGCCTTCTGGCGCATAGCCCATGCCAAAGGTCTTGGCGATGGCGCCTGTCAGTCCGCGCTGCTTCAGATAGGCCACGGCGCGCGGTGAGTCCTTGAGCTGCTTCTGATAGTCCTTGGCGGCTTTGGCCAGCAGGTCGGTCAGGCTGGCGCGCTGCTCTCTCGCCTTGGCAGCGCGCTCTCGGTCTCCCGGGCGCGCTTCCTCTTCCGGCACCTGCATGCCTGCCTGTTGAGCCAGTTCCTTGACCGCCTCGACGAAGTTCATGCCAGTGTGCTCCATGAGGAAGCCAATGGCATTGCCGTTCACGCCGCAGCCGAAGCAGTGATAGAACTGCTTGGTCGGACTGACAGAGAACGACGGGGACTTCTCTCCATGGAAAGGGCATAGCCCCATCAGGTTGGCCCCACCCTTCTTGAGCTGGACGTAGCGGCCCACCACGTCGACGATGTCGACACGGTTGAGCAGGTCCTGGATGAAGCTTTGGGGAATGGCCACGTGTCTATTGTCTCCGATGGCGTTCCCGACGCTGCATCGTGTTCATTTCCCCATGACGTCGCCCTCTCGGCGGGGATCAGCGCCGCCCAACCATACAAGCTGGCGATCCTTCCTCCCTCGCTGCAGGGCTTGCAGTCCGCTGGTGAGCGGAACTTGCACCACTTTGTGGCCCTTGGCTTCGATGGTCTTGACAGCGTCCGCCGTGTAGCGCTCGGCTTCCAGCACAAGAGGCCCGCCCGTGGTGCCAGCGTTGGGCAGATCGATGGCCGCCTGCGGAGGCAGTCCCCACCATTGCGTGCCCATCAGCACCTTGGCCACATAGTGGATGATGAACGCACCGCCCGGGCTGCCCAGGCTCATCAGCAGCTCTCCGCTGTTCTTGTCGAACACCATGATGGGTGCCATGGACGAGCGAGGTCGTTTGCCTGGCTCCACGCGATTGGCAATCGGTTTGCCTTGCTCATCCGTGGGCGTGAAACTGAAGTCGGTCAGTTCGTTGTTGAGCAGGAAGCCGCCCGAGCGCGTACCGTCGGTGTTGACCATGATGCGGGCACCAAAGCCCGATTCAATGGTCGTGGTCATGGAAACGGCATTGCCATATTGATCCACCACGCTGATGTGGCTCGTGCCGTGCTCGGGCTGTTCGGGCATGGGGGCGTATGCCGAGGTGAGCTTGCCCGGATCTCCCGCTTGTACTGCCGGCATTCGTGTCGCAGAGATGAGCGCCGCCCGTTGGTCCAGATAGGCTGGTTGGAGAAGTGAAGTCCAGCCACCAGCGGGCGGATCCACGAAGTCCGGATCTGCGACGTACTTAGCCCGGTCTGCAAAAGCCAGTCGGGAAGCCTCTGCATAGCGATGCAGCCATTCGGTGTCGATTCCCTCGTTGCGCCACGGGCTGGCTCTGCCTTGTGCCCTTTCCAGGAGTCCGATGATCTGGCCAATCGCCACCGGCCCCGAGCTGGGCGGTGGAAAGCCGCAGACGCTCAGCATGCGCCCGGTGCTGGCCAGGTCAAAGCAAAGGGATGAGCGTTCCTTGGCCTGATAGGAGGCCAGATCTTGCGCCGTCATTCCACCAGGGTTCGTCGGGTGAGTGCGCACTTTTCGCACGATCGCTTCAGCGATGGCGCCAGAGTGCAGCGCGTGCGGGCCCTTGATGGCAATCTCCCTCAGCACATATGCCAGCTCCGGATTGCGTAGCCGGTGCCCTACCGGGTACGGCTCGCCGTCAGGCGCAAAGAAGTAGGCCCGCGCGACTGGATCCTCTTTCAACGTTTCGTCCTTGGCAAGCAACTGGTGCAACCGAGGGCTGATCGCAAATCCGCGCTCTGCCAGATCTATGGCGGGTTGGATGAGTTGAGCCCACGGCAGGCGACCATGCTGCTGATGGGCCATAGACAACATCCGAACGGCGCCAGGAACGCCAACCGACCTGCCACCCACCACCGCCTCTTTGAATGGCATAGGGTTGCCGTTGGCAGCCAAGAACAGGTCTGGACCAGCTGATGCCGGTGCTGTTTCGCGGCCATCAAAGGCTTGCAGCCGCTTTCCATCGTGGTGCATGAGGAATGCTCCGCCGCCGATGCCGCTGGACTGTGGCTCAACCAAGGCGAGCACCATTTGCACGGCGACGGTGGCATCGATGGCGCTTCCGCCGGCACGGAGAATGCGCGCACCGGCTTCGGTCGCCAGCGGATTGGCGGCTGCAACGGCCTCTTGTCGGAACTCCCAGCCCGTCTTCTTTTGGAGCCCGCTGGAGGCTTCGGGCTGGATGTCGCCGCTTGCCTCGAGGGGCGTTGTGCATCCCGTCAACCAAAAGGCGGCTGCGACCGCAATGGCTTGCGCCAAGCGTCCTGGAGAGCTTCCATGCAGCGGTGTCCGGGCTTGTATGGGGCGCGAAAAGAATGTCAGTGTCATGGTGCGAGACAGGTAAGTCCTAGGTCGTGATCAGACCCGCATTGGCGGTGAAATTTTTGTCGGTGTCCACCTTATCCGAGAGCGCTGCCAATGGGCAAGCACGCAGGGGAGGGCCCTACGTTCGGCGAATACTCCCCCCAGTCATGAACAATCGCACGTATGGAGGAACTGCGTGGAGGCGCCGTTGCGCCAAGTCAACCCACGAATGGCTTGCGTACACTATCTTTGTATTCAATGAAGGGCTGAATGTATCGGGCCCGGAGAACTTTGGATGAACATGACCCAGGCATTTTCGCCTCGCGCTGCACAAACGCTATCCAATGCGGCAACCTTGCCCGTGGTGCATACCTTGGATCAATTGCGCATTGCCCAGGAGCTCCAGCGCAGGCAACCCGTGGTGAGTTTGCGGCAGGCGCTGGAATCCATGCGCATGCTGGATGAATCGACCCTCTCGGCGTTGGAGCGCGAGGATCCGGATCTTCTCCGATCCCGGGCCAAGGAGTTGGTCACACGCCTTTTGCTCAGCGAGGATGAGTTGCAGCGGGCTCTTGCGCGGGTAGCAGGCGTGGTCGAAGTGGAAGTACTCGGATTTGAAGTGGAGCGAGGCGCGTTCACTCTCTTGCCATTGCGACAAGCCCATGCCAACGGTGTCATGCCCTTGGGTGTGGTGGACGAACAGTTCATGGTCGCCACCAGCTCGCCGACAGATGCAGAACTTCATCACCGGCTTTGCAACATCAGCGGTCACTCGGTCACGCTCGTCTGGGGCAGTCGCGAGGCCATTGAGCGCCGCCTGGCAGTGCAAGACCGCATCGTGCGAGAAGGGCACGATCTCAGCCCCGACGCCATTGTCAAGGAGTTACAGGCTTCGATGCTGGGCAATGACGCAGCCAGCGCTGCCGCGCACACAGCGCTGGATGATGTGGTGATTCAGGCGGTTGCAGAGATCGGCAGCACCAGCGAGACCGAACACGACGAGTCGGCAGCCGAGTCTGCCGGGATGGTCAAACTGGTCAACCAGATGATTGCCGAGGCCCAACGGACCAAGGCGTCGGATATTCACATCGAGTCCAATCCCGGCGAAGCCATGACGCTGGTGCGTTTCAGGCACGATGGCGAACTGGAGCCCTACCTGTCGCTGCCTGCGAGTCTTCGCGCGCCTCTGGTGTCTCGGATCAAGATCATGGCCAGGCTGGATATCGCCGAGCGACGCCGTCCGCAGGACGGCAAGATCGACTTCAGTGAGTTTGGTGGCGACAAGCTGGAGTTGCGTGTGGCGATCATGCCAACCCACGACGGACTGGAAGATGTGGTTTTGCGCTTGCTGGAATCGGCCAAGCCATTGCCTCTGACGCAGTTGGGATTGCAGCAACGCGACCTGAACATCATCAAGGGTTTCAACGAACGCAGCTTTGGAATGGTGCTCGCTGTGGGACCCACAGGTTCGGGCAAGACCACCACGCTGCACTCCATGCTGTCCGAGATCAACACGGATGACCGCAAGATATGGACAGCAGAAGATCCGATCGAGATCACGCAACCAGGCTTGCGTCAGGTACAGGTCAACAGCAAGGTGGGATTGACGTTTGCCAGCGCGATGCGCAGCTTTCTGCGAGCTGATCCAGACGTGATCATGATCGGGGAGATTCGAGATGCCGAGACGGCCAAGATCGCGATTGAAGCGTCGCTGACGGGTCACCTTGTGCTCTCCACGCTGCACACCAATAACGCCAGTGAGAGCGTGGTGCGATTGCTTGACTTGGGCATGGATCCGATGAACTTCGCGGACTCCTTGCTGGGCCTGGTAGCGCAACGACTGGTTCGCCGGCTGTGTCCCGTGTGCGCTCAGAGCCGCCCGGTGTCTGATGAAGAGTGGAATGCGTTGGTCGAGGAATACATCGACGGCAGTAGCATCACCTACGCCGATGGCGAACAGCGACTGCTGGAAGCCGCAGGAGAGACTTCGCACAAAGGCGTTCATCTGCGCCATGCGGCTGGCTGTGAGCACTGCAAGAGCAAAGGCTACAAAGGGCGCGTAGGCGTGTATGAAATTCTGCAGAACAGTCGCGCCGTCAAGCAACTGATTCAGGAGCGAGCACGTCCGTCCGACATTTTTGCGACGGCCGTGGGCGAGGGTATGCGCAGCCTGCGTCATGACGCACTGGAAAAAGTGGTGCAGGGCCTGACGGACGTCAAGCAGGCCCGCACGGCTTACCGCTAGGAATGTGGCCCCCACGCTCCGCCTCTGCGCGGGTTGCTGCGCCCGAGGGCGCGCGTTTCACCTTGGGACGGGACTGTACCGGACCGCTTGGCTTGCACCTAAGCATATTGCTTACTTGGGTGCGAGGCGAATGGCGCCGTCGAGGCGAATCACTTCGCCGTTGAGCATGTCGTTTTCGATGATGTGCTTGGCCAGTTTTGCGTAGTCTTGAGGCGTGCCCAGGCGGCTGGGGAAGGGCACACCGGCTGCCAGTGCGTCCTGGACTTCCTGAGGCATGCCGAACAACATGGGAGTGCCAAAGATGCCGGGGGCGATGGTCATGTTTCGGATGCCGTTGCGCGCCAGATCGCGAGCGATGGGCAGGGTCATGCCCACCACACCTCCCTTGGACGCGGAGTAGGCGGCCTGACCGATCTGTCCATCATAGGCTGCAACACTGGCTGTGCTGATCAAGACACCACGCTCTCCGGTGGCTTCTTCTGGCGCATTTTTGCTCATGGCTTCTGCCGCCAGACGAATCATGTTGAACGAACCCACCAGGTTGACCATGATGGTCTTGGTGTAGGTTGACAGCGCGTGGGCACCATTCTTGCCGACGGTCTTCTCCGCGGGAGCAATGCCGGCGCAATTGACCAGACCCATGAGCTTGCCCATGGACACTGCCTTGTCGACCACAGCCTGTCCGTCTGCTTCGTTGCTGACATCGCACTTCACGAAAGCGCCACCAATTTCAGCAGCAATGGCTTCGCCTTTTTCGGCTTGCATATCGGCAATGACGACCTTGCCGCCATTGGCGGCAAGCATGCGCGCGGTTCCTTCGCCCAGACCTGATGCGCCACCGGTGACGATGAAGACTTTTCCAGCGATGTCCATTTTTTTGCTCCTATGCGAAATGTTGGGATTGATTTACGTTAACGTAAACGTCAAGCTGGGATTATGGGGGAGGTTGAGGGGGAGGGTAAGAGGGTTTTCTCTTGCAGAAGAGGCTGGTGGTCGGCCAGCGCCTTGGCCTGGGGTCGGAGGTTGACCTGCCGTTTGCCTTTTATGGGCGTTGTTTCAATCCACGCTTCTTCTTCCCCCCAATCCCCCCAGCCCCCTTTCCACCCCGCCGGGCGGAAAGGGGGTGCTCTCATTTGGCTTCTGGTCTCCGACTGGGCTTTTACGGCTCGATGCGTCGCCACCGCTTTTGGGTTGCCTGCATTTCTCTGAGGCTGTCGTAGGAACTTCGGGCTTGGTCGTTGCGCTCACGGCGCCCAGCTGACTTTGCCGCTTCGCGGCTTGTCAGATGTGCGCTTGTTTCGCGCATACAGACCTGTGAATTGTCAGCGTGCCTCGCTAGCAGCCGGGCAACAAGCCGCACAGCGGCAAAGGTGAAAGGCTGCCGTGGGCGCACCAAGGGCAGGCGAAGTCTCTACGACAGCGGTGGAGAAACCGTTGCGAGCAAGGTGCGGTGGCAACCTCCCGCCAGTAGCCACCCGTCCAATTCGCAGAAGCCGAATGCTTAGTGGCTCCCCGTTCCGCCCCGGCGGGGGTGGAACGGGGCGGGGAGGATTGGGGGGGAAGAAAAGGAACAAAAGGAACAAAAGGAAGAACAAGAAAAACAGTGCTGCGAGGCATCAACCATTTGCCAAAATCCAATAGTCAGCAGGAACGGCGCAGGCGGCACCGCAGACAAACAAAATGGCACCACCCCCCAAAGGAGGCAGTGCCCAACCAAAAACCTTGAAAAGGAAGGAAAAGAAGA
>JBNKNN010000270.1:0-11778 GCA_050293865.1 Hydrogenophaga sp.
GTCATGTCTTGTAACAAATCGAAAGTGGCCGGCGCATCCTTGAGCGCGTGGAGCACGATGCGATGCAGATCACCGAGCCAGTCGTCGGGGACGGCGGGTGACCGCCTGTAATGAATCTGAAGCTGCTTATAGCGCCCCGGAAGCACGTCACTGTTGCTGCGCGCTGCGTACATCCACATCAGGCGATGGAACGGCTGACGTACAAAACTGGCAGGAATATCTGCGGCGCGCGGCGGCCGGCGAATCCACTCGGAGGTGGCCAGATCTACGGGGCGTGTGCGCGGGTGGATCCCGATGGCCCAGTTGACCAGATCCACCACGGCGATCAGCTTGTTCTCCCGAACCACATGGACCACCGATCCCTTGTATTGGGACACCTTCTCCGCCAGAAGCGCCGCGAGTTCAAACTGGGTCCGCAAAGGCCGAAGCCAGGCCTCAAACCGCTGCAGGCAGCGCTTGAGCTTCTTCTCGCCGCTGACGTCAAAGCACTCGGCTGATTCAAAGTGTTCCGGGACCGGCTCAGCAAACGCGAGTGGTCTGACGATGTTGTCTCGCGTGATGGTGTGAACCAAGTCTGCGCGGGAAGGCTCGCGCACGAGGAGTTCGCCGTCGTCCGACACCTCCACTGCAGCACCGCAAATCAGCCAGACGTCTGCTTCCTGCACGTCTGACAAAACCCAAACAGGTCCTCCAGACGGCATGCGGGCGCACCACTGCGCGAAGAGTTCCGACTGTTCAGGCGAAAACCCCATAACCCCCAGACGCAATTGCGGCTGCTCCACGCGTGACATGCCTCCCTGACAACAGAATCAGAAGAAATTTGGTCGGGTACGCGCTGGCATCGCAATGGCACAGACGTCCCCTTCGGCTAAGGTGCAACCAGCACCACACAGCTTGCCTTGAGGTTACAGGGCAAGTGTCCGGGCCTCAATATCCGGATGCGGACATATTCCACACCCGGATCGTTTCTGATGCAATTGGCAGCTAGGTTCGGCTCAACGGCGTCTTTTCCGGCCTTTTTTGACGGCTTGCGACAACACATCCAGGGCTTCGAGCGAGTCGTCCCACCCTAGGCACGCATCGGTAATGCTCTGTCCATAAACCAGCTTGTCGACAGGATCCTTGCCGGGCGTGAACTTTTGCGCACCGGCTTCGATATGACTCTCGATCATGACGCCAAAGACGCTGGTCGAACCATTTTCAATCTGGCTGGCGATGTCTCGCGCAACTTCCAATTGGCGCTCGTGCTTTTTGCTGCTATTGGCATGGCTGCAATCCACCATCAGCCGCGGGTTCAGCTTGGATGCCTCCAACTCCTTGACAGCAGCCTCCACGCTGCCTGCATCGTAATTGGGCGCCTTGCCTCCACGCAGAATGACATGGCAGTCCTGATTGCCTTTGGTCTGGACAATGGCGACCTGGCCGTTTTTGTGCACCGAAAGGAAGTGGTGACCACGGGCGGCAGCCTGAATGGCGTCGGTCGCGATCTTGATGTTTCCATCCGTGCCGTTCTTGAAGCCGATAGGCGCCGAAATGCCCGAAGCCAACTCCCGGTGAACCTGACTCTCGGTGGTGCGCGCCCCAATCGCCCCCCAGGCAATCAGGTCGGCAATATATTGTGGCGAGATCACGTCCAGGAACTCGCTGGCAGCGGGCATGCCCTGGCGGTTGATTTCGATCAGGAGCTGGCGAGCAATGCGCAGACCTTCGTCGATGCGAAAACTGCCATCGAGGTACGGATCATTGATCAGTCCCTTCCAGCCCACCGTGGTGCGCGGCTTTTCGAAGTACACGCGCATCACGATCTCCAGTGAGTCGGCGTACTGCTCACGCAGTGGCTTGAGACGACGGGCGTACTCAAGCGCAGCCGCCGGGTCGTGAATGGAGCAAGGACCGATGATGACCAGCAGGCGATCATCGTCGCCATTCATGATGTCGTGGATACGGCGTCGCGTTTTGCTGACCAGCTTTTCGACCGGCGTGTCCGAAATGGGGAAGAAACGGATGAGGTGTTCGGGCGGCGGGAGCACGGTGATGTCTTCAATGCGTTGGTCGTCGGTCTGGCTGGTGCGATCGTTGGGATGGGTCTGCCAGCCGTCTTTTCCGGCCGCTTTGCTCTTGGCGTTCATCACAGGGCTCCTTGATGTGTTTGAGATGAGTTGATACAGGGCAAAAAAAAACCGCCGGGAGGTGGGTCCCGGCGGTTTTTCGAGGTTGGGTTGCTGCGCGCTTACACCTGAGCCTCTCGTCCGCCTGGCACAGAGAACCAAAAGTAAAAGCCAAAAAAGAAAGACTTACGCGTTTGCATAGCTGGGAACTGTATCACAGTTACAAGGCGCTGGCACCAGGCCACAGTTGTGCACTGTTGCATTCAAGCCGTGCCGCCAACGGTCAGGCCATCGATCCGCAACGTCGGCTGGCCCACTCCGACAGGCACACTCTGCCCTTCCTTGCCGCAGGTACCCACCCCACTGTCGAGTCGCATGTCGTTGCCGATCATGCTCACCCGTGTCAGGGCGTCGGGGCCGTTGCCGATGATGGTGGCTCCCTTGACCGGGTATTGAATTTTGCCTTTCTCGACCCACCAGGCCTGACTGGCAGAGAACACAAACTTGCCCGAGGTGATGTCAACCTGTCCACCACCAAAGTTGGAGGCATAGAGGCCGCGGTCGATGCTGGCAATGATCTCCTGAGGGTCCTTGTCTCCACCCAGCATGTAAGTGTTGGTCATGCGTGGCATGGGCACATGGGCGTAGCTCTCTCGTCGACCGTTCCCTGTTGGCTTCACGCCCATCAGGCGTGCGTTCATCGCGTCTTGTATGTATCCGCGCAAAATGCCGTCTTCGATCAAAACGTTCTTCTGGGAAGCATGGCCTTCATCGTCCACATTGAGTGAACCGCGCCGGTCTGCAATGGTGCCATCATCCAGTACGGTCACGCCCTTGGCCGCCACGCGCTCACCGATCCGGCCCGAAAAGGTACTCGAACCCTTCCTGTTGAAGTCACCCTCCAAACCATGGCCCACAGCCTCGTGCAGCAGCACGCCAGGCCAGCCCGACCCCAGCACGACTGTCATCTCTCCAGCAGGTGCAGGGCGAGCATCCAGGTTGGTTATGGCGGCATCCACCGCCTCGTCCACATAGCCCTGAACCATCTCGTCGTCGAAATAGTCCAGGCCAAATCGCCCTCCGCCGCCGGATGACCCGATTTCACGGCGGCCTTTGGTCTCAGCGATCACCGTCACGGATAAACGAATCAGCGGGCGGACATCCGCAGCCAGGGTGCCATCGGCACGTGCGACAAGCACCACGTCATGCTCACAGGCCATGCCCGCCATCACCTGCACCACCCGCTTGTCCTTGGCCTTGGCCATGCGCTCGACCTTCTCAAGCAACTGCACCTTGGACGTGCTGTCCAATGTCGTGATCGGGTCCAACGCGCCGTAGAGAGAACGGGACTTGGCCACAACCGCCTTGGGCAAGCCCTGCTTTCTTTGACGGCTCACCTTGCGATCCTGACCTTGCGAGGCAATGGAGCGCACCGTTTTTGCAGCGTCCAGCAGCGACGCCCAGGACAGGTCATCGGAATAGGCAAACGCAGTCTTCTCACCGCTGACAGCACGAACGCCGACACCTTGTTCGATGCTGAAGCTGCCGGTCTTGACAATACCCTCTTCCAGGCTCCAGCCTTCGCTGCGGGTGGTCTGAAAGTACAGGTCGGCATCGTCAGCGCCGTGGTGCATGATCTCGCCCAGCGCCTTCTGAAGGTGGGACTGAGAAAGGCCGTAGGGGGTCAGCAACAAAGCTTCAGCCGAGGCCAGGCGGGCCAGTGTGGGTTCGCGTGCAATCATGCGCTCATTGTAGGGACTGTCGTCCTGCCTTGCTTGAGTCAACTCCCAACCCTGTGAACAATGGGGTTTGCATCGCTCGTGCGCATCCATTGTTGGTCAATCACCGCCGCGCCCAGAGCCAGCCCGAATCTGCTGCGACATGTGTGCTGAGGGCTCTGCGGGAAGAGGCGCGAAGTAGGAACTTCCAAGGCAAGTCTGAACGGTTTACCCGCATTCGAGACGAAGAGCATTGCCTGCAAAACCTCGGCCTGCCAAGGGTAGGCCTCAACCAGGCACCTGCCGCATCTGTTGGCTTGCCGATCACCAAGCGACACGACGCGCCAAGCATGCGCGCGACACTCAGCCCGTTTGGACCTCGGTCGCGCATTGCTGAGGCCATGCGGAAAGTCTCTACTTCGTCTGTGCCCCAGTCCGGGCCTGCACCCATTGCAGCAAAGCGCCGTCGTCTTCCATGGCCATGCCTGCCTTGAGGGCTGCTGCAAAAGAGTTTTCAGCGGCAGCGCCCACCAGCGCCGGAACACCCGACTTGCGCGCTTCGTCCATGGCCAAGTGGCTGTCTTTGGCCAGAAGCTGCATGTGCGCCAAAGGCTCGTCGGCGCCTGCAATGGCTCTTCGCATGCGATCGGTGCCAATCCAGCTTTGCCCGCTGGAAGCCTCGATCACGTCCAGTGTGCGAACAGCATCCAGCCCCATTTCTTTCGCCAGAGCCATCGCCTCCGCGGCGCCCGCCAGATTGATGGCGGCCAGCAGGTTGTTGACCAGTTTGGTGCGAGCGCCATCGCCCAGGCGCTCACCGACATAGAACTGACGGTGCGAGAGCTTGTCGATCCACCTCTGACAGCCCCGCAAGGTGTCGACAGACCCTGCCACCATCACTGACATGGATCCGTCGCGAGCGCGCATGGGGCCTCCAGAGAGCGGCATGTCAATACACCCCAGTTCCTGCGACACGAGGCGATCGGCCAACGCGACCACGTCTCCCGGGGCAATGGTAGGGCAAAGAACCACCACCTGCCCCCTATCCATGTGGGGTGCTGCGCCGTTCTCGCCAAAGAGGACCGCCTCGCATTGGGCAGCGGTGACCACCACGATGAACAAGACGCCGGCAGACGAAAGCTTGCGCGCCACATCAGCGGGCGTGGCTGCCAGATGGGCGCCGGCTTTCTGCGCCTGCACCTGACGAATCGGGTCAATATCGCAGACCAGTACCCGATCATCCGCAGCGCACAAGCGCTGCACCATGGCGCCCCCCATGTTGCCGGCGCCTACGAAGCCGACATCAAACAGGTCCGCACGATCGACCGTTGAGCTCTGCATCAGCCGGGCATATAACGTTTGGAACGGGCGATGGACATCAGGATTCCCAGGCCCACGCCCATGGTGACCATGGCGGTGCCGCCGTAACTGATGAAAGGCAGAGGCACTCCCACCACGGGAAGGATGCCACTGACCATGCCCATGTTGACGAAGGCGTAAACAAAGATATTCAACGTGATTGCGCCCGCCAACAGTCGGGAAAACAAGGTGGGCGCTTCCAGGGCAATGGCGAGGCCTCGCACCACCAGAAAAATGAAGCCCAGCATGAGCGCCACGGTTCCTACCAGACCGAACTCTTCGGAAAACGCGGCATAGATGAACTCGGTGGTTCGCTCCGGAATGAACTCCAGGTGGGTCTGGGTACCCTGCATAAAACCCTTACCCCATATACCCCCAGAGCCGATCGCGATCATGCCCTGAATGATGTGAAATCCCTTGCCCAGAGGATCCTTGAACGGGTCCAGCAGCGTACAGACACGCTGGCGCTGGTACTCATGAAGGATCTTCCAGTCCACATCCGGGGCGCACCACTGGTCCTCCATCAGAACCAGGATCACGATACCGGCGGCCAGAACGATGACCGGAGGAACGATGAGTTTCCAACTCAGTCCAGCGAGAAAGATGACGAACAAGCCTGACGCCAAAACGAGCAATGTAGTACCCAAGTCCGGCTGTTTGAGAATCAGGGCCGCCGGGACTGCCAGCATCACGCCGGCAACCACAAAGTCCAGGGGATTGAGCTGCCCCTCCCTGCGCTGAAACCACCAGGCCAGCATGAGCGGCATGGCGATTTTCATCAGTTCGCTGGGCTGAATCACCAGCCCCACGTTCAGCCACCGCTGAGCGCCCTTTTTCTGTATCCCGAACAGGAACACCGCCACCAGCAGTGCCACCCCTATGGTGTACATGGGCACAGCCAGGCTCATCATTCTTTGCGGGGGCACCTGGGCGATGACGAACAAGACCATCAGCGCCAGCAGCATGTTGCGCCCATGGCTCTGGAAGCGCGTGCCGTGGTCATAACCCACCGAGTACATGGTGACCAGGCCTGCGGCGGCCAACAGCAAGATGGCCAGGACCAAAGGCGCATCAAAACCGGCGAAGACCGGCGACACCCGCGCCCAGAGTGAAGGTTTTTCAATGACGGCAACCATGCGGCATTATCCTTCGCTTCATGACCCACACGACACATCTGCTCTACCTGCATGGATTTCGATCCTCGCCCAAATCCATGAAGGCCCGGATGGTGGGGGCTGCCGTTGCCTCAGCAGCGCCGGAGATCACTTGGCTGTGCCCACAGCTCTCCCACTCCCCGGAACAGGCGATGCAGGATGTTCTGGGTGCGACGCGCGATTGGCCGGCGGCCACGACGGTGGTCATCGGCTCTTCTCTGGGGGGCTTCTATGCCCGTTGGCTTGGCTTGGGAAGAGGCTGGCGGCGGGTGCTGCTCAACCCGGCGGTGCATCCGGCCCGGGACCTCGGCCGCCATCTGGGGCCACAAACTGCCTGGCATGATCCAGAGAGCCGGTTCGAGTTTCGACAAACCCATGTGGACGCACTGGCCAAAATGGAAGCCGAAATAGCTCAATGGACGGCTAGTCGTCCAACCACCCCTGAACAGCAATTGGCGGTGATCACGGAGGGAGACGAAGTGCTGGACTGGCGCGAAATGGCGGCTTTCAGCGAAGGAGGCAATACCATGCTTCTCCCTGGCGGGGATCATGCCATCAGCGACTTCGCCGCCCACCTCCCGGCAGTGATGGCGTTTGTCCTGCCCTCCACCGCCCATGCCTGACGCCGCACAGGCCCATCGCGGGCCCTGACAGAGGTCATCTGTGCCCTCGTGGGAAAATGCGGGCATGTATATTCTTTTTGACGATGCGGGCAAGTTGCAAACGGGCCGCGTGATGGCGGAGGCAGAGGCCTCCGTGCAGGCAGAGCTGGCCACAGGCAAACGGGTCAAGGTCAAGGCGGCCAACATCTACTTGAAGTTCGCCAAACCCGAACCGGCAGAGCTTATGTCGGCAGCGATGGCGCTGGCTGAAGAGATGGAAGTGGAGCTTGCCTATGAATTTGCTCCCGACGACGAGTTCGGTTTTCAGGACCTCGCCGCCGACTACTTCAGCGCCAACACCAGCACCGCGGAGCAAACCGCTGCCCTGATCTGCCTTCAGGCGGTTCCCCATTATTTCCGCCGGGCTGGCAAGGGTCGCTTCAAGAAGGCTCCCCGCGAAATCGTCGAGCAAGCACTTGCAGCGATCGAAAAGAAGAAGCAGGTGCAGGCTCAGATAGATGCCTGGGCAGCGGAATTGGCCGAAGGCAGTTGCCCAGAGCCGGTGCTGGAACAGCTTTACAAGATTCTGTTCAAGCCAGACAAGAATGCGCCGGAGTACAAAGCTGTGGTTGAGGCCTCCCGCCAAAGCCACCTCGCGCCGCTCGCGCTGCTTGAAAGGGCTGGCGCCATCCGCAACGCCTATCAGTTCCATTGGCAACGGTTTCTGTTCGACCAGTTTCCCAAGGGCACAGGTTTCCCCAATCTGCAGGCGCCTGCCATTGAAGAAGATCTGCCGGAAGCATCGGTTCAGGCGTTCTCGATTGACGACTCCATGACCACCGAGATTGATGACGCGCTCTCGGTTCAGGGTCTGGGCACGGGCGAAGTCACGGTGGGCATTCATATCGCGGCGCCGGGACTGGCCATCGAGACCGACTCGCCGCTGGACCAAGTTGCTCGCGAACGGCTGTCCACGGTCTACATGCCCGGGTACAAGATCACCATGCTGCCTGACGACGTGGTTCAGGCCTATACGCTGGAAGCAGGCCGAGCGTGTCCTGCAGTTTCTTTGTACCTCCGGATCAACGAACAAACGCTTGAGGTGTTGGATAGCCAAACCGCATTGGAACGGGTTCCCATCGCGCACAACCTTCGATATGACAAACTCGACAGTGTCGTGACCGAGGCATGGTTGCAGGGTGAGGCCGCTGACGTTGACAGCCCGCCAGAGGTAGCGGCGCTTCGCGAAGAGCTGGCCTTTCTCCATCGCCTGGCCAAACAACTCAAACTCGGCCGGGAACAGGTGAGAGGCAAGCCGGAAAACTTCAACCGCCCTGACTACACATTCAAGCTCGAAGGTGGAGCCAGCGCTGATGGCATGCCAGATGGCAGCGAAACAGTGATCATTGGGACACGATCGCGCGGTGCGCCACTGGATCTGATGGTGGCCGAAGCCATGATCCTGGCCAACAGCACCTGGGGCCAGTGGCTGGCAAGCCTGGGGGTACCGGGCATTTATCGCAGCCAGGCCAGCTTGGCGCCCGGTGTCAAAGTGCGGATGAGTGCACGCGCGCTTCCCCATGCAGGAATTGGCGTACCCAGCTATACCTGGAGCACTTCGCCCCTGCGGCGTTATGTCGACTTGGTCAATCAGCGCCAGATCATTGCTTGTGCTCGCCATGGCGCCACTGCCGCTTTGGCTGCGCCGTTCAAACCCAAAGATGCGGTCCTGCTGTCGATCATCAGCGGATTCGACGCTGCCTACAGTTCATACGGGCGCTTTCAGTCTGGCATGGAACGCTACTGGACCCTGTCCTGGCTGGAGCAGAACAAGGTTTCGGAAGTGGTCGCCAGCCTGTTCAAAGACAATCTTGCCAGGGTCAACACGTTGCCGCTGGTGCTACCCGTCATGGGCACGGAGGGCCTGCCGCGGGGAGCTCAGATACGGGTCAAGCTTGGCGAGATAGACAAGATTGCGCTCGAAGTCAAAGGCACGCTTGTCGAACATCTTGTTGCAGACCAGATCCCGGAATCGAGCGGGGCAGCTGACGAAGAGGATGACGAGGCCGACCTGTCGGCTCCGGTGGCCCTGGCCATTGACGTGACCGAGGGAGATGGGGAGGTCGAGCCTCAGCATAAGCACAACACATCTGGACGCCAGCCTGCCGCTCCAGAGGCATGAGAGACGCATCCAGCCCTTCCACGGGCGATAATGGCCGAGTGAACTCTGTGCTGTCATATCTGCGTGCGCTCTCGACACTTCAGTGGGCGCTGGGCGTGTCCATTGCCGTGCACGCGGCTCTGCTGACGATCCGATTTGTGGATCCCGAGGCCTTCAATCGCGTGTTCGAGGACACGCCGTTGGAGGTGATTCTCGTCAACGCCAAGAGCAATGAATCACCGGAAGTGGCCAAGGCGATTGCCCAGGCCACGCTGGCCGGTGGTGGTGATGCCGAAACGGGTCGTGCACAGTCGCCTTTGCCTCCCAACATGGAGGCACGCATCGGCGACGCCGCTGAGGACGAGGAGCGCATGCTCAAAGCGCTCAAGCGGCAACAGGAACAGTTGTTGGCCCAGGTACGCAAACAACTGGCGGCTTTGCCCGAACCAGAAAGGGAGCTGGACGAAGCCGACCCTGCGGTCAGAGAGCAAGAGCGCAAACGCAGGGCCTTGGTCAAGGTGCTGGCCGAGATTGAAAAGCGCATCAACGAGGAAAACGCGCGACCAAAGAAGCGCTATATCAGCCCAGCAACGAGGGAAGCCGTCTACGCGATCTACTACGACAAGCTGCGCCGCAAAATCGAAGAAAGAGGCACCTCCAACTTCCCCACCATTGGCGGACGCAAGCTCTACGGCGAACTCACCATGGTCATCACGGTGAACCATACGGGCCGCGTCTTGGAGACCCAGGTGGTCATCACATCAGGCAATGACACGCTGGACCGGCGGGCGCAAGCCATCGTCAACAGCCTGAATTTCGACGAATTCAACAAGGCGATGCGACGGCGCGCCGATCAGATCGTGGTGGTCTCGCGCTTCCGATTCACCAGAGACCAAGGCCTCCAAACCCAGCTTCGCGGCCAGTAGGCCCGCGCGAACCTCAGAACAGATCCCCCATACCATTGCCTGTGGCCCAGAAACAGTGGTGAAAAGACTTTACAGCGGGAAGAAATGAAATACCTCAGGAAGATTGGCAGTTGGCTACTGTTTGTGATCGCTGCGGGTGTTGCCCTGCAAGTGTTTTTTCTGGCGAGGATTGCCCTCATGACGCAAGTCAACCCTGAAAGCTCTGCGTTCATGCGATCTGAAGCCTGGCGGCTTGGTCGAGCCAGCCTGGGCAGTGACAAATCCATGCAATGGTCGGCGCAATGGGCGTCGTATGACCTGGTCAGCAATCAGCTCAAGCGTGCCGTCGTCACTGCCGAAGATGCGCGCTTTACCCAACACAACGGCTTCGAATGGAATGCCATGGAGTCGGCTTGGCGAAAGAACGCCAAACGGATGGCTCAGGCGGGCCAAGCAGAGGGCAGACAAAAGCAAAAGGCCAAGACTGCGCCCAAGAGAGCACAGGTTCGGCTGGTGGGTGGGTCGACCATTTCACAACAGTTGGCGAAGAACTTGTTTCTCTCGGGTGAACGCAGCTACCTGCGCAAGGCCCAGGAGTTTGTCTTGACCATCATGCTGGAAGCCGTCCTGAGCAAAGAGCGGATCCTGGAGATCTACCTGAACACCGCAGAATGGGGCAACGGCGTTTTTGGCGCCCGAGCAGCCGCGCAGCACTACTACAAGAAGCCGTTGAACAAGCTGAGCAGCTATCAGTCTGCCCAGTTGGCCAGCATGCTGCCGCGCCCCAAGTTCTACGACGCGCGTCGCGACTCCGTGGCGCTCGCATCGAAGACCCGACGCGTTCAGGCGCGGATGGCTTCTGCGACCATTCCCTGAGCAATTTGAGTTTCGACTTTACACTCTGGAAGACATGCGCATTCTCGGAATTGACCCTGGACTCCAATGCACCGGGTTCGGCGTGGTGGATGTCCAGGGCAGCAAGTTGCACTATGTCGCCAGTGGCACCATACAGACCAGCCCGAAAGATGGCGCACTGTTGCCCGAGAGGCTCAAAGTGCTCTATGAGGGCATTACCGAAGTCGTGGCCCGCTACCAGCCGGACGTTTCAGCCTGCGAGATTGTGTTCGTGAATGTCAACCCTCAGGCGACCCTCATGCTCGGCCAGGCCAGAGGAGCGTGCCTGACCGCTTTGGTGGCCAGCGGCCTCACCGTCAGCGAATACACGGCGCTCCAATTGAAGAAGGCCGTGGTCGGCTACGGCAAGGCGGCCAAGCCGCAGGTGCAGGAAATGGTCAAGCGTCTGCTGCAATTGCCAGGATTGCCTGGCAAGGACGCCGCCGACGCGCTGGGCCTGTGCATCGCCCACGCGCAAGTCGCCGGTACTGCACAAGCCATCAACAAGGTGGCCCCCCTCAAGGCCAGATCCACGGCGCAATACCGGGCAGGCCGCAACTACTGAACAATGGAATCGAGCGAACGAGCGCTTGCCCGCTACCAGGCAGGAGCGAGCTGGGCAAAGCCTTTGGGCGCCTCACGCTCGGATTCGAAACTGACTTCTTCCCAGGCATCCGGCTGCTCCAGGAGCGCTCGCAAAAGCTGGTTGTTCAAAGCGTGGCCAGAACGAAAAGCCGAATAGGCAGCCAGCATGGGCTTACCAACGGCGTACAGATCGCCGATCGCGTCCAGCATCTTGTGCTTGACGAACTCATCCTGATAACGGAGGCCTTCGGCGTTGAGCACCTTGACATCGTCCATGACGATGGCGTTGTCC
>JBNKNN010000271.1:0-27278 GCA_050293865.1 Hydrogenophaga sp.
CCCCCCTCTGGGGGGAAGCCGCAAAGCGGCGCAGGGGGGAGTTCTCTACTGCGCCGGGTCGCGCATTTCCCAGCGAATGGCGTCGATGGCCTTGAGGATATCTTCGGACAATTCCACACTCCAAGCATCCAGGCACTCGTCCAACTGGGCCATGGACGTCACACCGATGATGGTGCTGGCCACGCGCCAGTTACGGTAGCAGAACGCCAAGGCCAACTGAGACGGCGTCAAACCGTGCTCCTTGGCCAGGGTGTTGTAACGCTTCGAGGCCTCCAGGGCTTCTGGCCGACCCCAACGTTGCTTGCGCATGGAGTCGTATAAAGCCATGCGACCATGATCACCCGTCAGGCCGGTTTCGTCGTATTTACCGGTCAGCAACCCAAAACCCAGAGGCGAATAGGCCAACAACGATACGCCCAGACGATCGCAGGTTTCGTCCAGGCCGTTTTCGTAGCTGCGATTAATCAGACAGTACGGGTTCTGAACAGTGGCCACACGCGGGAGCCCGTGCTGCTCAGCCAAGCGCACAAATTCGTGCACGCCGTAAGGCGTTTCATTGGACAAGCCCACCGCCCGAATCTTGCCCTGCTCGACCAGCGTGGCCATGGCTTCAAGCTGCTCCTGAATGGACGCGCAAGCCTTGTTGCGGCCAGGGTCGTAATAGAGCGCACCAAACGCCGGCACATGGCGCGCAGGCCAATGGATCTGATAGATGTCGATGACATCTGTCTGCAAGCGCTTCAAGCTGCCTTCGCAGGCTTCTATGATGCCTTCCTTGGTGATGGCTGGTCGCAACCAGGGCATACCTCGGGCCGGACCGGCCACTTTGCTCGCGAGTACCACTTTTTCGCGACGGCTGGGCTGCGCTGCAAACCAGGTCCCCAGAATGCGCTCGGTCGAGCCGCAGGTTTCTTCCTTGGCGGGCACGGAATACATTTCGGCCGCATCAAAGAAGTTGACGCCACGCTCGATGGAGCGATCCATGACCGCGTGGGCATCGGCCTCGTTGACCTGCTCGCCAAAGGTCATGGTGCCCAGGCAAATGGGCGTGACGCGCAAGTCGCTTTGACCGAGCTGGATATCCGAATTCATGCTTTCGTTTCCTCCAATAGGTGACGGTGGTGGGATGGAGGTCAGTGTAGGGGGTTCCTCCGACGATGACTGGTCAGTTCGTGACAAGCCCCTACGGGGCATGACCAAGCAGCGCGTTCAGTGCGCAATGGCAGATGCCGATTGCGCCCGCGCCTCCTCCTGCAGACGCAAGACACGCCGCTGGACTTTACCTGTGGTGGTCATAGGCAATGCGTCAACAAACTCGATCTCTTTGGGATATTCGTACGGAGCGAGCTGCCCCTTCACGAAAGACTGCAAATTGGTCGCCAAGGCTGCCCGCTCGACCATGTTGATTGACTCCTGCCCCGGCGCCAGCACGACATAGGCTTTGACTACCGCTCCGCGTTCAGGATCGGGCTTGGGCACCACGGCGGCGTTGAGCACGGCCTCGTGCCGCACCAGGCAATTCTCCACCTCGCTCGGCCCGATGCGATAGCCTGCGGCTTTGAACACGTCGTCTGCGCGCCCCCGATACCAGAGGTAGCCGTCCTTATCCTGGGTGGCAAGATCCCCCGTTCGGCACCAACTGTTGTTTGGGTCACCTGTGTACTTGGCTCGGGTGGCTTCATCGCGCTTCCAGTACCCGAGAAAAAACACAGGGTCTGGTCGTCCTTGAATGTCACGGCGGTGCACTGCCACCTCTCCTTCCACCCCTGGCGGGCATTCCTGGCCCTGGTCATCGATCACTGCGACCCGATGTCCTGGATAGGCGCGCCCCATGCTGCCCGCACGCGCAGGCCAGAGTCTGGAGCAATTGCCAACGATGTAGTTGATCTCGGTCTGGCCGAACATTTCATTCACAGTGACCCCGAGCTGCGCCTGACAATAGGCGAACACGGCATCACCCACCGCCTCGCCCGCACTCATGACGGCCTCGAGTTTCAGCTTGAAACAGCTTCGGGCGTCCGGATACGCCTTCATCATGGCTTTGAGTGCCGTCGGAAACAGGAAAGTGTGGGTGACACCGTGGCGTTGCAACAGTTCAAACGCCACCTCTGGCGAGAATCGCCCACGCCAGGCGACAATCGGCCGCCCAAAGTACAGCGTGGGCAGCAATGCATCCATGAGTCCACCCGTCCAGGCCCAGTCAGCCGGCGACCAGAACACTGCGCGGGAGCGCTTGCGGGCGTTGTCTGGGTCAAACCCGAACCAATTCTGGCTGCAGACAAAGCCGGACAGATTGCCGATCAATGCGCGATGCGGAATCAACGCGCCTTTGGGATTGCCCGTGGTTCCGCTGGTGTAGATCAACACAGCGGGGTCGTCCGCAGACGTCTCCACCAGATCGAAATCAGGGCTCTCCTGCGCCAAGGTGTGCGACCAGTCCAGCGCCGTGCTGTCGGTCGACTCCACACCCAGAATGGTTTGCAGGCAAGAGCATTCCTTTGCCACCGACTCCACCGCTTCGACGGTGGATGGGTCGCAAATGGCCACCGCCGCTTCGCTGTCCTGAAGACGGTAGGTGAGCGCATCCGGGCCAAACAACTGTGACAAGGGCATGGCAATGGCCCCCATTTGCAAGACAGCCATATAGGCCACCGCAGTCTCGAAGCGCTGGGGCATGACAATGGCCACTCGGTCGCCTGCCCGAACGCCCAACGCCACCAGCGCATTGCTCAGGCGATTGGCCATCGCCTGCAATTCACCATAGCTGTGGTGGCGTTCGCGCATGCCCTGGGCGCAGGCAATCACGGCCGTGGCGGCGGCGGTGGACGGACGATCAGCCCAGCGCCGGCTACACGCCTGAGCCATGTTGAATCGGGCCGGCACATGCCAGCCAAAACTGCCGTGAATCGACGGGTACGGATCACTGAGCGCAAACACAGGCGCTGAAAGGCGCGCGGCCCTGTCGCGGTTTTGACGCGGCTTCATGGCTAGTCTCCTGTTGCTTCTTTATGATCGCCCGAATGTACCAAGCACTCAAGCCTTCACGCAGCACATTTGTCCCCATTCGTCACTTGGACTATCACGTTCTGGAGTGGGGCGTCCGCCGCGAGGGGGAATCCCCACTGGTGCTGATGCACGGTTGGATGGATGTATCGGCATCGTGGCAGTTCATGGTGGACGCCCTGAGCACCGATCGATGGGTCATCGCCGCAGACTGGCGCGGTTTTGGCTTGACACGGTTCCCTGGCCGAGCGCCGGACAATTACTGGTTTCCCGACTACTTTGCAGACCTGGACGCCCTGCTTGACCATTTCAGCCCTGACGACCCTGTGGACCTGGTGGGGCACAGCATGGGCGGCAACGTGGTCATGTTCTACGCCGGCATTCGGCCTGAGCGGGTGCGAAAACTCGTGAACCTCGAGGGTTTTGGGCTCCCGCAGACCCGCCCGGCCCAGGCGCCAGAGCGCTACGCCAAATGGCTCGACGAGATCAAGCTGCTGCATGAGGGCAAGATGGCGCTCAGGGCCTACGAAAGCCTTGAGGATGTTGCCAAGCGCTTGCAGAAGACCAATCCGCGGCTGGCGGAAGACAAAGCCTTGTGGTTGGCACAGCATTGGTCCGCACGAAATTCGGACGGACAGTGGGAAATCCTGGGAGATCCGGCGCACAAGGTAGTCAGCGCCCACCTCTACCAGGTGGATGAGTCCCTGGCCGTGTTTCGCCGAATCACCGCCCCCACGCTGGCGGTGACGGCCAGCGACGACAGCCTCGCCAACTGGTGGCGAGGTCACTACCGCCTACCTGAGTTCAAGGAGCGCATGAAAGCGGTGCCAACGCTTCAGTACGGCCAGATTCAGGACGCAGGGCACATGTTGCACCACGATCAGCCGGCCGCTTTGGCTGCCATGGTCGAAGAGTTTCTCTACTCGTGAGAAAATGGAGGTTTGGGCCGGACCGCGAGGGTCCTTTGCACCATTGCACCCGACAAACTGAACGACAAGAGAAAGCAACATGGAAGCCGAACAACTCAACGCCATCCGCAACAAGCTCGAAGACCTGACCGAGCGGGTGGGCGAACTACGGAGGTATCTTTGACTACGATGCCAAAGCATCGAAACTCAAGGAAGTAGAAGCCGCGCTGGAAGACCCGACGGTCTGGAACGACCCCAAGCGTGCCCAGGAGCTGGGCAAGGAAAAGAAGTCACTCGATGGCGTCGTGCTGGTGCTCGACCGCCTCAGCAGTGAACTCTCGGACAACAGTGAATTGTTCGAGATGTCGGAAGCCGAGGGCGACGACGACAGTCTCCTGACGATCGAAGCCGAAACAACCAAGCTTGAAAAGGACGTTGAACAGCTGGAATTCCGCCGCATGTTCAACAATCCAGCCGACCCCCTCAATTGCTTCCTGGATATCCAGGCCGGCGCAGGTGGCACGGAAGCCTGCGACTGGGCCCAGATGCTGATGCGCCAGTACGTGCGCTACGCGGAACGCAAGGGCTTCAAGGCCATCGTTGAAGAAGAAACGCCGGGTGACACGGCCGGCATCAAGAGCGCCACCATTAAGGTCGAAGGAGAGTACGCCTACGGCCTGCTGCGCACAGAAACCGGCGTCCACCGTTTGGTGCGCAAGAGCCCGTTTGACAGCTCGGGGGGCCGCCACACCTCCTTTGCCTCGGTTTTCGTGTATCCGGAGATTGATGACTCCATCGAGATCAACATCAATCCATCGGACGTGCGCACCGACACGTACCGTGCCAGCGGTGCGGGAGGCCAACACATCAACAAGACAGACTCGGCTGTACGCCTGACCCACATCCCGACGGGCATCGTGGTGCAGTGCCAGGATGGCCGAAGCCAGCACAGCAACCGAGATGTCGCATGGCAACGTCTGCGGTCAAAGCTGTATGACTTCGAAATGCGCAAACGCATGGAAGAGCAGCAGAAGCTCGAAGACACCAAGACGGATGTGGGGTGGGGCCACCAGATTCGGAGCTACGTGCTGGACAACAGCCGGATCAAGGACCTGCGAACCAACGTGGAGGTCTCAGCCACCCAGAAGGTGCTCGATGGCGACCTTGACATGTTCATCGAAGCCTCCCTCAAACAGGGAGTCTGACAACAGACCCGACGCGCGGTAGGCCAGTTTCTGTCATCCGGACAGCCCCTGGTCTCCCATCCAAGCCACACGAAACTGATCAACTGACAGGACACCGACATGAGTGCCATGCGAGAAGGCCCCGCCACTGTGATCCGTCGCGAAGACTACGCGCCCCCGGCATTTTGGATCGACACCGTCGACCTGACTTTCGACCTTGACCCCGCCAAAACCCGTGTGCTCAACCGCATGCAGGTTCGACGCAATCCCGACGTGCCAGCTCAGGCCTTGCGTCTGGACGGAGACGAGCTGAATCTGGCCCGTGTCATGGTCAATGGCGCCGGCTGCTCCTTCAAGATGGATGGCGAGCAACTGGTGCTCGAAAACCTTCCGGAAGGAAACGAACCATTCTCTCTTGAGATATTCACTACCTGTTCGCCCCAAAAGAACAGTCAGCTGATGGGTTTGTACGTCAGCCAGGACACTTTCTTCACCCAGTGCGAAGCAGAGGGCTTTCGCCGTATCACCTACTTCCTGGATCGCCCCGATGTCATGGCCAGTTACACGGTGACGTTGCGCGCAGACAAGGAACAATACCCAGTGTTGCTCTCCAACGGCAATCTGGTGGAAGAAGGCGATCTGGAGGACGGTCGGCATTTCGCCAAATGGGTTGACCCCCACAAGAAGCCAAGCTACCTGTTCGCGCTGGTGGCAGGCAAGCTGGTTGCGCGCCAGCAGCACATTCGAACCCGCAGCGGCAAAGACCATCTGCTGCAGGTCTATGTACGAGCAGGCGACATGGACAAGACCGAGCACGCCATGAACGCGTTGATTCACAGCGTGATCTGGGACGAAGCCCGATTTGGCCTACCCCTGGACCTGGAGCGTTTCATGATCGTCGCCACCAGCGACTTCAATATGGGCGCCATGGAGAACAAGGGGCTGAATATCTTCAACACGAAGTACGTTCTGGCCAACAGCGCGACCGCCACCGACACCGATTTCGCCAACATCGAGTCCGTGGTCGGCCACGAGTACTTCCACAACTGGACCGGCAATCGCGTGACTTGCCGCGACTGGTTCCAGTTGAGCTTGAAAGAGGGCCTGACCGTCTTCCGCGATCAGGAATTCAGCATGGACCTGTGCGCCGATCCATCTGCCAGGGCCGTCAAGCGTATCGAAGATGTGCGCGTACTTCGCACAGCCCAGTTCCCTGAAGACGCCGGACCGATGGCACACCCGGTGCGGCCCGACAGCTACATCGAAATCAACAACTTCTACACCGTCACCGTCTACGAGAAAGGTGCAGAAGTGGTCCGCATGATGCAGACCCTGGTAGGCCGCGACGGTTTTACCGCCGGTATGAAGCTGTATTTCGAACGCCACGACGGCCAGGCCGTGACCTGCGATGACTTTGCGCAAGCGGTGGCCGATGCCAACCCGGAAAGCTCGCTGGCCCGCATGCTGCCAGAGTTCAAACGCTGGTACAGCCAGTCGGGCACTCCTCGCCTGCAGGCAAAAGGAGAATATGACGCAGCCACAAGAAGTTATTCTCTGACGCTGAGCCAATCCTGCCCCAACACGCCGGGGCAAGCCAGCAAACTTCCGTTCGTGATACCCGTTGCGATGGGCCTGCTGGGGCCCGACGGGCAAGCCATGCCTATCCAGATGAATGGATGGCCCGAGCCACGTGAAGGCACGCACACATTTGTGCTGACACAGGAGAGCAAGACCTTCGTTTTTGAGAACCTGGATGCCGAGCCAGTGCCTTCGCTGCTGCGTGGGTTTTCCGCACCCGTCATTCTGGAGTTCGACTATGGCGACGCGCAGCTCCTGCTGATGCTGGCCCATGACGGGGACGCTTTCAATCGCTGGGAAGCAGGACAACGCTTGGTGCTGCGACGCGCGATCTCGGCCATAGCCTCTGATGGTCCTGTGCCAGACGAAGTGTTGGATCAACCCGTGTTGGACGCTTTGCGTCAGGTACTTCGCCACGACCAGTTGGATGCGGCACTCAAAGAACTTGTGCTCACACTGCCTTCCGAGAGTTACATTGCCGAACAACTCGAAGTGGTTGACCCGCAACGCATCCACGCCGTGCGCGAGCGCATGCGCGAGCAAATGGCCCATGCACTGCACGATGACTGGGTTTGGGCCTACGAGATGCACAAGCAAACTGGCGCCTATCGACCCGACCCGCTCAGCAGCGGCCGCCGCGCCTTGGCTGGCGCAGCGCTGTCCATGCTCTGTCTGGCTGCGCGCACGAACGGCAATCCGGTCTGGCCAGGCAAAGCCTACCAGCGCTTCAAAGACGCAAGCAACATGACCGACCGGCTCAATGCCCTGTCGGCACTTGTCGCCAGCGGCCACACTCTTGCGACTGAGGCGCTGCAGCGGTTCCACGCCATGTTCAAGAATGAGGCCCTCGTCATCGACAAGTGGTTTGCACTGCAAGCAGGGGCGCCCGACCGAGGCGGCAATGTCATGGACATTGTTCGCCAGCTGATGAAGCATCCTGACTTCAACCTGCGCAACCCCAATCGGGCTCGAAGCCTGATTTCCACCTTCTGCCACGCCAACCCTGGCGCCTTCCACCGCGCAGATGCCGCTGGCTACGTGTTCTGGCGTGATCGCGTCATCGAACTCGACGGCGTCAACTCGCAAGTGGCCGCCCGCCTGGCGCGCGCCATGGACCGTTGGAAGAAGCTGGCCGAGCCCTACCGCAGCGCGGCCCGCGAAGCCATCGCCCGAATTGCCGACAAACCCGACCTGAGCAGCGATGTGAGAGAAGTGGTCGAGCGCGCGTTGGCCGACGATTGAGCAGCGAAACCGGCGCCCCAACCGAATCGACAGCACTCCAACCTAAAGACACAATCAAATCACCATGAGCAAACGTGTTTCCCTGACCCAATACCTGGTCGAGCAACAGCGTGTTGACGGCCACATTCCTTCGCAACTTCGACTGCTGCTGGAAGTGGTGGCACGCGCTTGCAAGAGCATCGCACTGGCCGTCAACAAGGGAGACCTGGGTGGCGTGCTGGGTACGGCATCCAGCGAGAACGTGCAAGGAGAAGTGCAGAAGAAGCTGGACATCATTGCCAACGAGGTGCTGATCGAAGCCAACGAATGGGGCGGTCACCTCGCAGCCATGGCCAGCGAGGAAATGGAAGGCATCTACCTGGTGCCCAACCGCTATCCGCAAGGCGAATATCTGCTGCTCTTCGACCCGCTTGACGGCTCGTCCAACATCGACGTGAATGTCAGTATCGGCACCATCTTCAGCGTGCTCAAAAAGCCGGACAACTCGCCCGGCGTGACCGAAGAGGATTTCATGCAGGCGGGCGCCAAACAGGTCGCGGCGGGTTACTGCGTCTTCGGCCCGCAGAGCACGCTGGTCCTGACCGTGGGCGACGGTGTCGCCATGTTCACGTTGGACCGCGAGCAGGGCTCATTCGTGCTGACCCGTGAGAACGTGGAGATTCCGGCCGACACCAAGGAATTTGCCATCAACATGAGCAATATGCGCCACTGGGATGAGCCTGTGAAGCGCTACGTGAACGAGTGTCTGCAGGGCAAGGAAGGCCCGCGCGGCAAGGACTTCAACATGCGTTGGGTAGCATCCATGGTGGCCGATGTCCACCGCATCCTGACCCGAGGCGGCATCTTCATGTACCCCTGGGACAAGCGCGACCCAGACAAGCCAGGCAAGCTGCGCCTGATGTACGAAGCCAACCCCATGGGCTGGCTGATTGAACAGGCCGGCGGCATGGCCACAGATGGCCGCCAACGCATTCTGGACATCGAACCCACCAAACTGCACCAGCGCGTGAGCGTGGTACTGGGCTCCAAAAACGAGGTGGAGCGCGTGACGCAGTACCACCTGGAGGCCGACAGGCCTGCCCCCAGTGCATGAAATTTGCTAGAATGTAAGGCTAGGCCGGAATAGCTCAGTCGGTAGAGCAGCTCATTCGTAATGAGAAGGTCGGGGGTTCGATTCCTCTTTCCGGCACCACACAAAAGCCCCGGAACCCGCATAAACACTGGGTTTCGGGGTGATTTCCAAGAGTTCCTTGTGGTAGAACCTGTGGTAGTTCTACTTTATGCAGCTTTCTCTTGGCCCCCTACGCGTGACGATCAAGTACACCTACGTTCGTGGCGATACCACGATTTATCAGCGGGCAATTCCCACTGATCTGCGCGACCGCTATCCAGGGAAGACCGTCAAACGGGTCTTGAAGACCACTGACCCTGTTCAGGTTGCTCGCTGGGTCTCAACCATGAACTCGCAGGTTGAGGCCGAATGGGAGGCTCTTCGCGCTTCGCCAGAGTCATCCCCTCAGGCTCTAAAGGTCCACGCTGTGAAGTTTCTTGAAGACTGGGGTCTTTCGCCCAATGCCCCAGACAATGACCCTATAGCTATTGAGCTTCTCCATGACCACATGGACAAGAAGCGCGAGAGGTATGCCGGAGGAAGCCAAGAGGTCTACGAAGAGGCTGCAACTGAACACTACTTGTCTCCCGTTGAGCGTGAGGCAGGGCGCCTCCTCCACGGAACTCGCAAGCCAACCATGAGTGATGCCCTAGAGCTATACCTCAAGTTTCACCCCCTCAGGGGAGACAAGAAGTTCGTCTCGTATCAAAGAGGCGCTGTTGCCGACCTAATCAAGGTGTGCGGCGACCGTGAGCTGCAATCATTCAAGAAGGCAGATGCACGTGTGTATGTAGAGGCAGCGCTCACGAAGGTAAAGACCTCCACGGTTCGGCGGCGGCTGAACGTCTTTTCCGCTGTTTTTTCCTTCTACCTTCGAGAGAACGATCTAACTCGACCCAACCCATTTGCATCCTTGTCGATTCCAGGCGAGGGGCAGGACGCCAAAGTTCGACGACCCTTCACGGCGAGCGAGCTAGCCACGCTAAGTGCTGCATGCCGACAAGCCGACGACCCGATGCGCTGGATACTTGGTTTGCTCATAGGCACAGGAGCACGTCTTGCGGAAGTGGTAGGTCTCCCGTTGGAAGACATACGTCTAGATTCGCCGACTCCGCATGTGCACTTGCAAGTTCACCCTTGGAGAAACATCAAGGGAGCTAAGTGGAAACGGGGAGTGAAGGACAGAACTACGCCTTTGACGGGGATCGCTCTATGGGCGGCGCAAAGAGTCGTAGAAGAGGCGAGCGAGGGTCAAAGGTTCGCGTTCCCTCAGTACACCGATGAATCAGAATGCAAGGCGACCAGCGCATCTGGGGCGCTCAACGCGTGGATTCGCCGTCTGCCACTTGACCATACATGTCACGAGCTACGCCATGCAGTGATTGACCTGCTAAGGGACGTGCAGTGCCCCAAGGACGTCATCACTGCAATCACCGGCCACGGTTCCAAAGACACCGGAGATGGTTACGGTGATGGTCACAACTTGCAAGTGAAGGCGCAGTGGCTCGAACGGGCCTTTTCGGAAGCCAAAGATAGAGACTGAGCCCAAGAGCGGGGGTAGCAGACTGCGTTCTCCGGTCGAATCAGGAACACCCAATGGGCCAAGCTGGAGCGCGATCAATCGCTCCCCAGGACCAAACCTATCGACAGGAACTCCAGGCCCCCATTCGGTTGTGCAATCCGGGGAACAAGGCTGATTCTGGCAGCACGGTGGGTAAGACCTGTATCCCAAAGACCGCTGAACACAGATAGGGGGAAAGGGATATGGCATAGCCCCCCCCTGTGCCTACCCCAACCATATGGGGGATACCTAAAGGGGCACGTAGAGATGACCCCTGAGGGATGATTCCCTTGTCAGACCACCCACACCGCCTCCACATCTTGGGAACCCTAAAGAGAACCGATAGAGACCAATAGGGGGACCGAGGTGGTAGGTGTGGTGTTGGTGGACTTTCAAAAAACAATCATCATCATTCTCTCTTTCTCCCACCTCTTCCACCCCCTAAAGGGAGCCTACAGGTGTTCATCTTGCGATGGGGGCTTGTAGGGGTCTTTAGGTTCCGTAAGGGGCGAATCGTGATGGAGTGAGATCAATTGGGTCTTCCACCACAAAGCCGCTTCAAAGAGCTTACCCCACCGTTCACTCTGTGTCTTAGCCTTGAGAGACCCCCTTTAGGCTCCCCCTTATTACTGCGTCTTTAAGGGGCGTTCAGTATGGGATGTCTGATTCCAAGATTCCCTGCGGCACAACCCCGTACACGCGATTCGCTCCCCACTTCACCAATGATTGCTCTTCATCCTTCCTCAGGATTTCATCATAGGTTTGCCACTGCTGTTCTGGTGGTTCAAAGCACTGAATAGTGGACACCTTTTTTCCGCCTAGGTACGCCTTTCGACCCACGGTTATATTCGCTTTGTTCATCTGCTCGTTGATGGTCCGCATCACTCTCTCTGAAGCAAAGCCTACTCTTTGATTTTGCTCTAGGACGTAGCGTCCACGCTCTGCCGCTGCCTGGTTACCCAAGACAATTCGCAAAGCTTCACGGTACTCTGGTCGAATGCGTTGGGCGCCTAGCGATGAACGTGCAAACTCGTCGAGTTCCGCATCTGTCATATCTACCGTGTGTTTGGCATCCAGCTTGACCCCAAGAGCGCCCAGAGCCGACTTAGGCTCAACCACGTTCTCCGGGAGTCCAGCCATGACCGCATCCAGGTCAAATCTCGCCCGCGCCTCAACCTGGGCTTCGGTCAAGACCCTCACAGTTGCACTCCGCTGTCGAACTTGCCAGTGCTCTCCAGAACTAGCGCGAGTGCTGCCCAAAGTGGTAGCCCCGGGTTGACCTGCAAGAACCGGTCAATCGTCATACCGATGGCCTCGTTGGCCTCCGGAAGGGTTACGCCAGCGGCACGTAGCTTGGCCTTTACTCGTGTCGGTGTTGCTGGCTCCGCGAAGCTAGTGATACGGACCCCCGCTGCTTTGAGTAGCCCCTGCATGAAGGTCTTGTCGGCCCACTCCTGACGGAGAGACAACAAGGCCCACACTGAGCGCTTTGCCCTCTTCGCATCAATTGCCGCCTGAGAGTTCAATCGGTGGGCTGTCTTTGCCCCGTGTATTGGGGCGCTATTTGGCGCAAGCGAGGACGCCTGGGGGGTAGCTGGGGTTGAGTTATGTTGGGCTGTTTGGGAGCCGCTTTCTGGGGCAAGGTAGCCCTTGGGAGTGGTTGAAGACATGGATGGTCTTGAGAAAGAAATGAACAGACAAAAGAAAACCCCCAAGGCATCCGGTATGGACACCATGGGGGTCTAACGAGGTGATAGAGAAGTTGATGGTCTGAACAGCCTTGGGCCAGCTCTTAGGCGTTCTCCTGTAGCGTGGGGCAATCCAACCTAAGCGGCGACCCTGCTCCTTCTCCGAGAGGGTGGGTCAATTGACTTCTTACCCTGTGTTTTGGGCTTCAAAACTGACGACGGAAGCCAGCCAAGGGGTAGGTAGCCCCCCGTGCCTAGAAACGTTTTTTCTATCTAATGGGTGGGTTAGGTTTTGCTGCTGGTGCCTGCTCCATGCTTGCGAGAGTCCACCACCCGCTTGATGGTGGAGCGGCTAGCCCCTGTTGCGGCACAAACAGCCGACCACGACAGACCCTTGTCCAGCATCTCCGCGATGGCCGCGTGTCGCTCTTCATCTGGTCGACGGCCCCTATACAGCCCCGCCTGTTTGGCCTTAGCGATCCCCTGTGCCTGCCTCCGGCGACGGTCGGTGTAGTCTTTGCGAGCAACCACCGCCAGCATGTCGAGAAGCATCCTGTTCACCGCATCCAGCATGGCCTGAGTGGCCTCGTCCCGGGAGGTCTCCGCCCCCATCCAAGAAGTAGGAAGGTCCAAAGCCACAACCCGAATGCGTTTGCTGTTCAGTTTCAGCTTTAGGGCCTCCCAATCGTCGGTATTCAGGCGGGACAGCCGGTCCACTTGCTCGACCAAGAGTACGTCACCTTGGTGGGAGTCATCAATGAGACGAAACAACTCGGGTCGGTTGAGCTTTGCCCCCGATTCGTTCTCTGTGTACCAAGCGGCCACCTTCAGGCCCCGCTCAGTGGCAAAGCGTTGGAGGTCGTCCTTTGCTCGTGTTGCGTCCTGGTCGTCGGTGGATGCTCGGAGGTATGCGCGGATGAATGCCATGAGATGCCCTGCGGTTTCGTTTGAATGGTTCGCATAATACTGGTTCCGTTTAGGTTGTCAATCGACGGAAAGCGAACCACGTTGCGGGGTGACCACATGGGTATACCCAAACGGACTCACGCCATCCTTTCCAGATTGTTACCATCCGCTATCCAAACTGAAGTAAAGGAGAGCCAGTGGAGCTATTTTGGTTGTGTGTTGGTGCTGGCGGGGCCTCGCTCTTTTTCTGGTTTCGGGCCACCAAAAGCAAGATGCGCCGTATAGCCGCTACCGATTTCGTCAACTTCCTGTCGGCACTGCAGAAGTGGACCGGAGCTCGAGAAGACTTTGACAGTCTTGTATGGGCCTTGAAATCCTTCGAGGTCTTCAACACACGTTATTCGGATTTTCTGGCAGACCCCACAGGCCGCTCTCTGCCTGCGGATCGTGCGGTACTTTCCCATGGCTTGTGACTCACATGAGAGACATGGGGCTTGTCCGCTACGACTGGCAGCCGCTACATGATGGTGGGTACGCTTCGGCCTTTTGGAGCGCTGTCGATGCGCTACAAGCCATCCGAAGTGAAATGATTCAGCAAGAGACTTCGGTGACCGATGCCCCCCCTGAGTCACGGCCCAGGCCGGAAACATCTCATGACCGGGAACGAGATCGTGCGAGGCTAGTAAGTCTCATCAACCAAGGCGCATCACAAGATAGGGAAGTAGCCTAGCTGCGAGGTTGACTCATGTTTGCTGACGACTTTAACCCTGCTGCCGCTCTTGCCGATACTGCTTGCCCTCGCTGCAATGCTGTGGAACTCATGGAGACCGACACCGACACGGTAGCTGCGACTCCTTCTGCTGACCGGCATCAGGCGCGGATGACAATTGACCCCAGCGTTCTCGCTTTGTGCCCCGCTTGTGGCCTCGTGATGGAATGGCCAGGGTGTTGCAGTGAAGAGTAAGGCTCCTCGGAGGGCACTATCAGTGAGCAGGGGCAGGAGGGCCTCAAAGGGGGTACGGGGGGGAATACAGCTTGCCGATTGAGTGGATGGTGCCTCAAAAATTTTTGCCAAAAATTAAGCGTCACGGCATCAGACCAATGCGCTTCATACTTGCTGAAACATGGCGAGTTGGTCCGGCCCTTCAGGAGCGCTCTCCCTTTCAAAGGTCTTTGTTGTCCAAAGGCCTTTTCGCTCACGCTGGACTGCATCCTTCTCCAAGAAAAGACTGTTGTAGCCACTTCGGGTCCTCGCCAACAGCGCTCGCTCCTCGACCAAGTCCTCCATCCGTTCAACAATCCCCTCAACTGGCCCGAGCTCCATACCAATCCATCGGCGTCGCTTCATCTCAGCCACTGCGTACGTCGTACCTGAGCCACCAAAAGGATCGAGGACCAAATCTCCTTCATTTGATGCCATCTCAAGAATGCGATCCAGCAACTTCACTGACAGCTCATTGGCGGTCTTACGCTTCTTGTACTTCGCATGGCGTACAGGAGGAATGTCATTCCAGACATCAGTGAGGTTGACCCCAAGTGGATTCATCTTGTCTTTGTAGCCTCCATAGTCTTTCAGATCGGCATAACAACTCGGGCAAATCTCCATAGGCAACCTATCAGGCGAAAACGTAGCAGGTCGATCTCCCTTCACGTAGTAGAGCAATGAATAGTGACTGGGATATAACCGCCCTGCAATCGGGAGGCTCGATTTGATATCCACAGCAATCCAGTGGCGAAAAGTAAGGTGACGGTTGAGGAATGCCGACAGGAATGTATTCCACTTCGGCAAGTTGTAGACAAAGAGGCTGCCGCCCTCGCGCAGTAACCTCACGCTCTCAAGCAGCCACTGCTCGCACCACTCCAGATATTGTTCCTGGCGTAAATCGTCATCCATCTCCGACGGGTACAGCTTGTCCAAATTGAACGGTGGATCGGCGAAGATCAGGTCAACTGAATCACTCGGCAGAGTCCGCATCAGTTCAACACAGTCCGCTCGATAGAGTGTCCCCAAAGAGGTTTGGAATGCGGGGTCAACCCGCTGTCCTGCCGCCTGCGCTGCCATGGGAGGAGCATGCTCCCCAAGAAGGTTTGCCACCTCATCAGCATGTTGGGCGAGCATTCTTTTCATGTCACGGTCTAGGAAGCCTGTTCGAAGGCGAAGTTCACTAACCGTCATCCCGATGTGGCGTGCCAACAACTCAAGTTCTGATGCCGACGGCTCAAAGCCACTGGCATCTATCGCCTTGAGTCGCGCATACGAAATGCCCGTACTTTTTGCCAGGGCCTGCATTGCTTTCCGGTCTGAGGCTTTTATGTCTAGGGCTTGAAGGAACATAGGAAATCAATAGAGCTAACCAATTCCGCAGACTATAGTCCGTCGACTATTGTCTACACACCCCCCATTCTACGGACTGGGGGAACTATGACGATAGATGATAAGTTTGGAATGGTGCTACGCGACCTTCGTGAGTCATGTGGCAAGACGCAAGAACAGCTTGCTTTCGAAGCAGACCTTGATCGAACCTACATTTCGCTCTTGGAGCGTGGTCTTCGCCAACCTAGTCTAACCACTGTCTTTTCGTTGAGCCGAGCGCTCGGCGTTTCCCCTACGCAGTTTGTGCAACTTGTGGAGGAAGCAGTCGATGCGGCTGGTGAAAGTGGAAAACATCGTTAGTGCAGGAGTTTTTGCCAAGAAGGAAGAACGCAAGCAGATTCAATCAGAGATCGAAGCGGGGATTTCGGCGATACATTGGCCTCCGAAAAGCGGCTCATTCACTCTCTGCAAGGTCAAGCAGGGCAATGGTGTAAAGCCGATCAAGGACAGCTTTGTCCAGCACCTAGCCTCCAATGGATGGGTGGCCGAACAAAAGATGCGTCTGGCTAAGGGGCTCGGTCTTGGTAAGGTTGACTCGATCAAGCAACTCCAAAGTGGAAAGTACTTTGCAGTTGAATGGGAGACAGGAAACATCTCGTCCAGTCATCGAGCGTTGAACAAGCTGGCACTTGGGGTGTTGGACGGGTACCTGGAAGGCGGAGCCCTTGTTCTACCTTCAAAGGAAATGTATCCCTACTTGACGGACCGAATTGGGAACTTCCGAGAGATTGAACCTTACTTCCCGCTTTGGCGAGCACTCAAAGCAAAGGGGGTAATAGATGTCTATGTCGTGGAGCATGATTCCTTGTCAGAAGATGCCCCCCGAATTACGAAAGGCACCGATGGCAGAGCCCTAAGGTAGCCTTCCACTCTGTGGTAGATTTCTGGTAGTTCATCAACTACCACTTGGTGCAACTTAAGGAAAATCAAAGGGTTAGGAGACGTGCATTCGGTGCCTGACTCCTCTTTCCGGCACCAGAAAAAGCACAAAAGCCCCGCAGGCGTCATGCCTTCGGGGTTTTTTTGTCGCCAATGCGTCGATGGCAAGCAAGTGGATTGCGCCCAGACTTGGCACAATACCCTCATCAAAAGTGACGAGAGATCACGTCAACAGGGCATGGACTTTGCTGCCTAATGGGCCATTGCTGCTCCGCATTGCCTTTGACGCCTGGTGATCTCGTATGACCCCCTCAGACACTCCTTCAGCTTTTCCCTCCGTTCGAATCTTTCAGAATTGCGTCGAATCTCGCCATTTCGACCACCTGTTGCCGGGGATGGAGGCCATGGACTTTCGTCACAACCCGCACCCAGAGCTGCGCGAGTTTCAAATCTTCTCCCACCTTGTGGAAGAAGGGCTGCACCGCAGCGCCGACATCGTGGGGGCCGTGTCCAGCCGCTTTCAGGCCAAAAGCCTGCTGGATGGTCATGATGTTCTGAAGTGGATTCACGATACACCGGGCAAGTCGGTGTACGCCGTGAACCCTTGGCCTCAATGGCCTTACTCCGTGTTCAACACCCATGATCGCGCCACCATCATCCATGGCGACCCTCAGTTCAACCTCCGTTGTCAGGCTGTGCTGGACAAAGCTGGCGTAGCGTTGAACTACCTGTACGTCGGACGGCAGCACAATGGCAATCACGGTATGTGCAGCTACTGGTTCGCCACGCCAGCCTTTTGGGAAGGGTTCCTGCGCGAAGTGGTGTGGCCAGTGACGCGATTGAGCCGCGCCGAACTGGGCTCCGAACTTTTCGAGTTTCTGTACACCCCAGTGCAGTACTACGGCCACGCTGCGCACCGACCAGGCGCCCTGCCCTTCATGCTCGAGCGGGCGACCAATATCTACATCGCACACGCATTCGCCAATCAGGCGGCTTTCTATACGCGCAGCAGAGAGGAAGTCTTGCGAGCTTGCCTGTTTCCATTTGAGCGCGATCTGGTGCTGCACTTCGGTGACCAAGTGGATGCCTGGGACGCTGCAGGGCAATATCCGGCTGATGCTACAGCGTTCTTTGCAAGGTCCACCCAGCACGCCGCACATGGGTGGCTCGCTTATACGAGTCGCTACTCCTTGAGTTTCGACCATGGTGATCCCAGGCCTCATTTGCCGTGGTTTCGTCACGAACACCCACTTGTGGCCCCTGCTCATGCCTGACTGAATGGACCGAACGAAGAAAAAGAAGAAGATGCCATGCTGATCTACGAGCCGCGCTGGGAAGCGCAACAGCGTCCCGCCACTTCACCACTGACCACACTGGAAGTGGGCCAAGTCTCATGCCCTGACTGGCGTGAGTTCCGCTTGCTGGTGCACATCTACCGGGAAAAGCTCTTCGCCCAGGCCGGGAAGACCGGTCTGTTTTCGCGCAAGTTCGAACTCAAGTCTCGTGTCGCGCCCCAGGCTTTTGTGAACTTCGCATTGGCCAATGAAGATGCCGACATCTGCATGATCAACGCCTTCCCCATGGTGCCGTATCTGGCCCATGATGTGTGGATGCACGCGGAAGGCTATCACCCTGGCATCGTCGAGCGTGCGCAAGACTTGTTGGATGCAGCGGGCCTGGACTACTCAATCGCGAACTCACCTCGCCATTCACCAGACTTGTCCTGTATGTGCAATTTCTGGGTGGGGACAGCCCAGGTGTGGCAGGCGTTCGTCGGAGGTGTGCTTGAACCCATGGCGCGGTACCTGGAGAGCCATCCGGACTCTTCCGTGACGCAGCGCGTCCTGGAGACGGCAGATTACCTCAACCCGGTGCCCTACCTGCCCTTCATCGCCGAGCGCATGTTCACCACGTTCCTGGCAAAGACACCGGGGTTGAAGCTGGCCTCATACCCACTGGGGCCTTCAGCAGCAGAGGACTACTGCATGACTGACTTCACAAGAACCGCCGTCAGGGACCTGAAGGCAGCTGTCGAAAAGGCTGACACGCAAGGCCACTACCCCGAGACGCTCAGAGAGCAGCAGCGCTTGGTGTGCAAACTCGCAGGCATCTTTCACCAGACCTACTATGCCACGCACCCGCATCCGTTCATGGCGCCGGAGGCCAATGCGTGATCGGGGTGTCCGCATGATTCAGGCCCACCATTGCTTCATGCGCCCGACCTGAGCGACCGCGAATTCGGTCGCGTTCTATTCCGCAGGCGCCTCACCCCGTGCCTTCAGCCATGCGTTGTAGCCGCCTTGAAGAATGCGCACGTTTTCATAGCCTGACACCCGCAAGGCAAAACCTGCCTGCCCAGAGAGGCTGCCGGTGTTGCAGTAGACGAGCACAGGCTTGTCCGTGGGAATCTTCTCGCGCTCAGCCAGTACCCTCCTCCATTCGATGTTGATGGCGCCTGGGATGTGGCCTTTGCTGAACTGGCCTGCGTCCCGGGTGTCGATCAGCACGAAGTTTTTCCATTCTTCGTCCGGTATCTGTTCCACCAGCATGACGCCACCCTGGTAGTCCACGAAGTCCAGGTAGTCCGCCATTCCTTCGACTACGGGGTTCTCCGCTGCCAGCACGGGTGAGGAGGCGAAGAAAACGCCGCCAAGGGTCATGGCCAGGATCGCCAGCAGGCGTGAGCGCGAAACTGCAGTTGATGTCATGTACAGGCCCGACACGTGAGAACAAAAAAAATACCCACCGCACGGCACGCGGTGGGTCTAGCTGGAGACAACAGCTCAAACGGTATCAACCCAACAAACTCGCCACTGTTCGATTGATGGCTCACTCGTCAGTGGAAGCCTCCAATGATCAGCCGGCCATCCCAGGATTGCCCGCCATGCCGATCAGCTTGGGCGTATTGATCTTGCGAGGAGCGATGGTCTTGTGGTTCTTGAAGTAGGCTTCCATGACGTCCCAGATGGGCTCGCCCTTGGCGTCCGGTGCCACCGGTGCCCAGCCCGCCACCTTGTAGGTCTTGTCGGCTTCGATCTGCTTGCCGCCCAGCGCCATGTTGGTGATGCGCTTGCCAGAGTCGGCCTTGGGGTCGCAGGTGTACTGAAGACCACCCACACGGACCATGTCACCACCCTGCTGGTAGTACGGATCCGGGTTGAACAGGTTGTCGCACACGTCTTCGAGCACGGTCTTGATCATTGAACCCTTCATTTCCGTCAGCGTGCTGGTCGGATAGGTGATGGCGATCTGATCCATCATGAGTTCGCGTGTGATGGCGTCGCCTGGGAGAAGCGTCGTGCCCCAGCGGAAGCCTGGCGAAAACGCCAGATCGGCACCCTTGACTTCCATGAGCGCGTCAACGATGAGCTGGTCCCATGAGCCATTGAAGTTGCCACGGCGATAGAGCAGCCCTTCGCTGACAGCCAGTTTTTCTTCCAGTTTGGCCTTGTAGGGCTCGCGCACCTTCTCGATGTACGCAGACATTTCCTTGTCGGCGTCGAGCAGGTTGGCGAACACCGGCAGCAACTTGTAGCGGAAGTCCTGAACCTTGCCACCACGCACGTCGAAGTCGAGCACGCCGAGGAACTTGCCATTGGAGCCGGCATTGGTCACCAGGGTTTGGCCCTTGGCGTTCTTGACCACCACTGGAGCAGGCATTCCGTCATGGGTGTGACCGCCCATGATGGCGTCGATCCCGGTCACGCGTGAGGCCATTTTGATGTCGACATCCATGCCATTGTGCGAGAGCACCACAACGGCTTGCGCACCCTTGCTGCGAGCCTCGTCGACCACAGCCTGCATATTCTCGTCCTGGATACCGAAGCTCCAGTTGGGCACCATGTGGCGTGGGTTGGCAATGGGTGTGTAGGGGAAAGCCTGACCGATGACAGCCACCGGTACGCCGTTCATCTCACGGATGACATAGGGCTTGAAGACCGGGTCACCAAAGTCATTGGTCTTCACGTTCTGCGCGAGGAAGTCCAACTTGCCAGCAAAGTCTTTCTCGATGATCTCCTGCACACGCGCCTCGCCCAGGGTGAACTCCCAGTGCGGACACATGGCGTCAACGCCAAGCAGTTTGCAGGCGTCGACCATGTCCTGGCCGTTGGTCCACAGCGCAGTTGCAGAACCTTGCCAGGTATCACCGCCGTCGAGCAGCATGGCGTGGGGACGGCTCGCCTTGAGCATCTTGACCAGTGTGGCCAGATGGGCGAAGCCTCCGACCTTGCCGTAGGTCTTGGCTGCTTGCTCGAAGTTCAGGTAGGTGAATGCGTGTGCCTGATGGGTACCGGGGTCAATCTTGTAATGCTTGAGCAGTTCCTCCCCCACAAGGTGAGGTGGCCGCCCAAAGGCTTCGCCGATACCCAGGTTCACGCTGGGCTCGCGAAAATAGATGGGAAGCAGCTGGGCATGACAGTCGGTGAAGTGAAGAAAACTGACGTTGCCGAACTTGGGCAGGTCATACATCTTCGCGGCCGCGCCAGGCTTGCCCGCCAGCACATCCTGATGGGTCAGGGCCATGCCGCCCGCACTTGCGACGGCCAGCACCTGCAGGAACTCACGACGACTGAAGCTCATATGCATTCCTCAACAATTGATTACTGATATTCGACAGATTTTTTTGGCATCCTGCCCTCGACCTTGTTCTTGAGAGAATCGCAGACTCAGGTGGATGCCAATGGTCGCCAGCTCTCACGAGACTGGCGACAGAAACGGACTTATTGATTCACTGGCGACTTGGGGTCGAGCAGCAAGGCCATGATGTCCTTGAGTTGCTTCTCATCCAGAATGCCGTTGTGACCAAAGCGGGGCATCAGCGAGCACGCGCTGTAGGCACGAGCGTTGTAAAGCTTGCCCCAGGTGTACTTGACCACTTCCTGGGCGGCAGCACTGTTCGGATCGGTGACGCCGCGCAGCTTGCCGTAGTTGTAAAGGCTTGGGCCAATGGTGCCGAAGGAAATTTCTTCCTTCGAAATCTGGTGGCAGTTGTAGCAGTTGCCGCCGTTGACGGTATCAGCCTTGTCGCGCCAGGTTTCACCCTTGCCGCTCTGGGCTGACTTTTCACCCGCTTTCCAGTCGCCGAGGAACTTGCCGTCCGAAGGCCACTTGATGGTCTTCATCTGGGCCGCTTCCACCATCTTGGCTGTGGCTTCATCCAGGGGCTTGCCCGCCACATCGGCCTCGGAGCAAAGGCGGTTGGCCTCGTCCTGCTTGAGGCGATCGAGCTTCGCAATGCCCTTGTCCTGAAAAGAGTCCTTGACCACCTTGGCGGTCATGGCATCGTAGTCCGTGCCCGAAGCGGCCGAACCACCACCAGCGGAGCAAGCGGCCAACGCAGCAGCGGCGACAGGCAGAGCAAGCCAACGTGCAAACTTCATCTTGGTCATGTTGTATTTCTCCTGCTGCGATCAACGCTTGATGGCGGGAACGCCAGACTTGGCACCCTTGGCATTGACACCCATGTACACGCTCAAAGCGATAGTGGCGTCGCTGCCAAACTTGGGCTCGGGGAAGCGTTGCTGGCGATAGCAATCGTTCAGGCGCTTCTGCATCGTCCAGAGCTGAGCGTTGGAGACACGGTAGGCAGGCCAGGCAGCAAAGCCGGTGGCATCACCTGGGTTGCCAGTGAGATTGGGCAGGTCCTGCAAGCGGATACGCTTGCCGTCCTGACCGTGGCACGTGGCGCAGGAGAAATCATGTGGGCCACTGCGCTGGAAGAACAGGCGCTTGCCCACTTCGAACATGTCCTTTTCCTGCTGTGTTTCTTGGGGAATGGCAAAAGGCATGTCCTTGGATTGCGTGGCGATGTAGGTCACCAATGCAATCATGTTGTTGCTCTCACCCTTGCGATAGGGCGTCTTGAGCAGTTCCTTGGCATCAAAGCCCTGCAACTGCTCCATGCAATAGATCAGACGAGTCTCCAGGTCCATGACCTTGCCGGTATCCTTGAAATACCGGGGCATCTCCACAAAAGCACCCTTGAGCACGCCTGGGCCTTTGCCCAAGTCGCACTGCTCCAAGGAAGCCTTCTTAGGGCCGCGCTTTTGGGTCCACAGCTCTTCTCCCTGCATTTCGAACAACTCGGCCGGGTTGCCGTCTTGCAGCATTTCCCGGTACTTGGCAATGGCGTCTGCGGTCGAACCCTGGGCAGACGCGGCCCCGGTGTATGCAACCATCAACGCTGCCAGCGCGAGCACTTTGCGTTTCATCTGGAGGTCTCCTCGTTTCTATTGGGAAAGCAGAGCGGCCAGTTGCTATGACTGGCCGCTCAGGGTTGAAACAACTCAGGAAATGGTGGCCTCGTCGGTACGGGACTCGCCTTTGTTGTCAGTCCACTTCACGGCGACCTTTTCACCGGCTGCTCCACCGTTGAATTTGAACGCCAGGAAGGGGTTTTGGGACACGGAGCCACTGAACTGTGCTTTGAGCACAGGCTTGCCGCCATGGGTGGCTTCGAGGTTCGTGATGTGATGTGCAGGGATGAGGTTGCCATCGGAGCCTTTGCGTGTGCCTGGCTCCATTGGGTGTGACATCAGGACGCGAACAGTGGTAACGCCGTCTTTGGCTGCGGCGCGAATGCGCATCGGATTTGCCATGATGAACTCCTGGAAAAAATCTGTTGGATATCTGGATAGGGATCAGAGACTGTCGGGATACCGGTTGCAGGGCATCAGCCGCCGCAACCACCCAAGGTCACTTTGGTTTCCTTGACAGCCGAATACAGCTTGCCATCGGCTTTGACCACGGCGTACACATTGGTGCTCTGGCCCATCTTCAGACGGGTTTGCACGTCAGCCACGGAACCTTCAGGGATCTCGAAGGCGCAGGACAAAGGAGAAGGGTTCTTCTCGACAATGAAATAGATGTCGGTCGTCTTGGGCAGATTGCTCACAGCACCGACTGGCACCACAGCACCGTTCTCGGCGATGTCCGGAGAAACGATGGTGACCTGGTCGCTGGTGGCAGGGGTGCCACCGAGGGCCTTGAGCGCATCGTCCAGGGTCTTGGCCTGGAAGCCTGCGGCGTCAACGGCCGCTTGTGCCTGGCTCTGCGTGATCACGCCCAGGGAAATCAGGGTGGCAAATGCGCCAGTGGTTTTGATCGCGTCGCGACGATTTGGATTCATGATTGACTCCTTAGAAATATTGGAACGTTTGATCGGCTGGATCGTTGTTTACTTGTCTGGGGCCCCTGCGAGGATCCACTCGGCAAGCAGCTTGAGTTCGTCGTCTTTCAGGTTCGGCTGCGGCGGCATCGGGACTGGGCCGTACTTGCCAGAACCACCGGCTTTGATGCTGGCAGTGAGCTTGGTCACGGCATCGGCCTCTCCCTTGTGCTTGGCAGCCACGTCCTGGTAGGAAGGGCCCACCAGCTTCTTGTCTGCCGCATGGCAAGCCAGGCAAGCGCTCTTTGAGGCCAGTGCCTTGGCCGCAGCAGCGTCCACTGCATAGGCCTGCCCCATTCCCAGACTTGCCAGGGCCACCCCTGCAATTGCAAAAAACTTCATCGGCATAGCGTAGATTCTCCTCTTCAAAAGGACTATCGGGTTTACGAGTAATTGCTAATATTCTTGAGCAAACAGACAACACATTGCGCTGGCCATTGGCTCATTTCCTGACAATGCGCTGAAATCACTTGGCGCCCGCGGCAATCCATTCTGCGATGGACTTCACGTCGTCGTCCGAGATCTGGGCTTGCGGGGGCATCGGAACATCACCGTAAACGCCGGAACCACCTGCGCGGATCTTGCCCATCAGGTATTCCACCAGATCTTTCTTGTCCTTGTGCTTGGCAGCGATCTCGTTGAAGCCAGGGCCCACGATCTTGCTGTTGACGCCATGGCATGCGGTACAACCATTGCTGTCAAGCAGTGCTTTCGGATCAACCTTGGCATCTGCCCCACCCTGGGCCACCACAGCCACTTTTGGCACCGGATTCTGCCCGACGGGTGCCGTCGGCGCAGGTTTGGTGGTATCTGCGCCACGCACTGGACCAATCACCCGGTTCTGAATCTGGATGTTTCCGTGTGCATCGCGGGCGAAATCAGGCAAGCTGGAGCGTATCTTCGGATCCACATCGCAGTTCTTCATGCAGGCCGTGTTCTGCACATCGCCCTTGCCATTGGCTTTCCACATCGGCTCGTAGAACACCATGCCATTGCGGTTGGGCATACGCTCCTGTACCTCGGCAATGTTCTTGTCCGAGAGCTCATAGTCGGCCGGAACAATGTTGGCCAGGTTCAGCAGGTACGCCAGCACCGCATAGACCTCATCAGTCTTGAGCGACTTGGGTGCATTCCACGGCATGGCACGGTTGATGTAATCCCACAGGGTGGAGACAGTGGCCACTTTCATGATGGTCGTCTTCTGGGGAAAACTGTGTCCTTCCTCCAGATTCAACACGCGGCCGCGCTTGATGTCCTCCTCCGTCGTGCCACCAACCAGCGGAGTGAACACTTCATTGGATTCACCAAAGATGCCGTGACAGGACGCGCAGCGGCCTTCCCAGACCTCGGCGCCTTGGTCCACGGTGCCCTTGCCCGGAGGCAGTCCTTTGAAGTCGGGACGGACATCGATGTCCCATGCCTTCACTTCTGCGGGCGTGGCGTCGCGGCCGATCTGATCCCAGGGTTGACCAGCTGCCCAGGCGCCAGCGGAACTGAAGGCCAATGCAGCGGCAAGAATGCGGAGGGTCATGCGATTCAATTTTTTCATCAGTACACCTGCACGTTGGAAACTTCACCGTTCTCGGAGACCATCCAGCTTTGAATGGCGTTCTGGTGATAGACGGATCTGGTGCCGCGCACGGCGCGCAGTTGGTTGATCTTGGGTTGGACGTAACCAGTGCTGTCGATGGCACGGGCCTGCAGAACGGCAGGCTTGCCATCCCACACCCAGTCGATGTTGAAACGGGTGAGTGCCTTGGGCAAAACCGGCCCTTCAAGGCGCGCTGTGCGCCAGTTGCGGCCGCCATCCACACTGACATCCACGCGCTTGATGGTGCCGCGCCCGGACCATGCCAATCCACTGATGTTGTAGTACCCCTTGTCGAGCAACATCTGCCCACCGGAAGGCGTGGTGATCACACTCTTGCATTCCTGAATACCCGTGTACTGGCGATGGGTTCCGTCGGGCATGTGGTCGATGTAGTGCACGGCCTCGTCTTTGGCCGCGTACTTTTTGTCGCCCACTTCGATCCGTCGCAGGTACTTGACCCAGCTCACGCCCTGAATACCGGGGACCACAAGGCGCAGTGGGTAGCCATTCTCGGGACGCAGCATTTCACCGTTCATGCCCCAGGCTACGATGACGTCGTCCATGGCACGTTCAATATCGATGGTGCGGGTCATGGAAGAACCGTCGGCGCCTTCGGCAAGAACGACTTTCGCGTTCTTTTTGTCGTAGCCACACATTTCCAGCAGCGTGGACAGCAAGACACCCGTGAACTCCGAGCAACTGAGCATGCCGTGGGTGTACTGCACCGAAGGCAGGGCCACATTGCCCCACTCGGGCGCTGAGTTGGCTCCGCACTCGATGAAGTGAATACGGGAGACGCTGGGCAAGCGCATGAGGTCGTCCATGGTGAAGACGCGCTCACGCTTGACCATGCCATTGATCATCAGGCGATGCTGGGAGGGATCGATGTCCCACCAGCCCTGATGGTGGCGTTCGAAGTGCAGGCCGCTGGGCGTGATGATGCCGAACAGGCCTTGCAGCGGCGTAAAGCTAACCGAAGCCTGCGTGACCCTTGTCAGGCCCGGGCTCTGACGACGCTGAAGGTTGGCCTCCCATTTGCTGGGCTGACCATAGGCATCGGTGATGACCCCCTTGCCCAGGCCGGTGGTGTGCTCTGGCAGCTTGAGGATGGCATCCTCTCCTTCGCTGGCTGCCATAGCGCGAGTGCTGGCAACAGCAGAAGCTGCCGCACCTGCTCCCATGGCGAGTGCCTTGCCCATGAAGCTACGGCGCGCTTTGCGGGCCTCCTCCACTTTCTCGGCACTCAGGAAATTCTCGGGCGCGTGTACGACACGCCCAATCACGTCTCTCAGGTCTTTGGACACGGTCTTGTTCCTCGGTGTGGTGAATATCGGGTTACTGGGAGTCCGGGGTGGTGGCGTCACCCTGGGGTTTGTTGCTCATCGCCTGCGCGAACTCTTCAAAGCTCTCGCGCGTCGCCGCCACTGAATCCACGCGACTGACCACTTGAACCGAAACAATCCGGCAAAGGTCGGTGTACATGGGGTCAGCGACGGAGTAGAAAACCTGTGTGCCCTCACGACGGCGGCTGAGCACGCCAGACTGGTACATCAGGCCGAGGTGCCGAGAGGCATTAGCCTGCGCAAGACCGGTGAGCGCGATCAGTTCGCTCACGTTCTTTTCTTCGTGGCACAACGCGTGGAGAATGCGCAGACGTGCAGGCTCGCCGAGCACGCTGAAATGGCGCGCAACGGATTCGAACACTTCCTGCATTTCTTCCACGGTACTTGTCTCCACGGTCTCGTTGATTTCGCCATCAACTATATGATTGATTGCGAATATTCCGATTAGTGTAAACCCGAAACCCAACGAGACCTGACAAATCCACTGTGCGGAAGGCGGTTTCGAAACTTTTGACGTATACCCTCCCGAGTAGGGTTTTCACCGTCCAACCCTGGTTTCGCACCAAGTTACGATTGGTCATCTAAACATTCGCAAGGACTGATGTTTGTTTGACGTCAGGTTTCCCAGCTACGGTTTGGATAGTGAGCCGAGGTTGGGGATCGTGTGGCGCGGACCCAGCAGCTGCTCACGACACCCCGTTGATTTCACACAAACGCCGGAGATATCGATGAAAAAAAATGT